>JANNOF010000122.1:0-1849 GCA_031398925.1 Gloeobacteraceae cyanobacterium SOY_34_metabat_371
ATCCACGGTCACATACGTAGACCAGAGGAGGACGGAATCGGCGGGAACCCGATCCCCCTCGGATAGCACAATTAAGTCTCCGACCACTACTTCTCGTCCGGGAATCCGTTTGCGTTCGCCATTGCGGATCACCAGCGCACGCGGACTGGAGAGATCGCGAAGTGCTTCGAGGGAGCGTTCGGTTTTCTGTTCTTGATAGAGATTAATGCCAACAATAAAGAAAACAAACCCTAGCAGAATTATTGCCTCCTGCGTATCCCCCAGAAATAGATAAATCACACCACATGCTACGAGGAGCAGGAAAATAGGTTCTTTTACAATTTCGAGGGCGATTCCCAAAAAATTGCGGTGCTGGGGATCGGGAAGTTCGTTGTAGCCGCGTTTTAAACGATCCACCACTTCCTGCTCAGAAAGACCGATGAACTGCATGTCCGGCACTGTAGAAGTAGAAAAATTCATATGCCATATCTCCTGATGCTCCCGGACATCCCCTCAGCCGACACCGGCAGGGCCACTCGGCGTGTCAGCGGAAGACTTCAAAATACGGTCGATTCGCGAGTCTGGCAGCAGCGAGACATAGAACTCAGCCGCTACCTCGGCGTTGCCATCGAACCACAAACAAGGGATGACTTTTGCATTAAGTCTTCTCCATTCGACAGTACTCACTATTGATTATGTTGAAGTTTTAAGCCTAATACCCCTTCCAAAGGGACGATTTTTTGCATAAAGTTTTCTCTATTTGAGAGGGATAACACCTGAATTAAGCTGTGCCGCGAGGTGGATTCAGCTTGTATGAATTGTTAGGCTACGTACCAGTCACCACAAATTCTTCCCGTCAATGACGGAAACAGGTGCGCTTGCTGCATCGAAGTCGTCGAAGAGTCGAGCATTGACGCCGATACGGCGAGTTTTCTTGTCCCAGGTTCCGTCAAGCTCAAATGCGGGACTATTCGAGAAAGTTGGTATGCCGCAGTGTTTACAGAAGTGGTGTTCTACGAGTTTTGTGTTCCAGCGATAGATTCCGTCATCTTCAGCCAACGCACGGAAGTTAAACTGATCAGGCTGATAATAGGCGTACAACGCGCCTCGTTTTGAACAGAATGAACAGGTGCAACGAGTGAGCTTCTCAGGAATTTCTCCATTTATCTCGAAGTTGATATTGCCACAGTGGCAGCTACCTTTGATGGTCATTCGTCTTTCCTAATTAACAGAGAGAAGATCGATAAACAGCCAAACGGTCGCGCTCTTCGGACGCAGATAACCTTTGCGACTAAACCGACCATATCACATCGTTCCAGTGCAGCGCGGTTGTTAGGACTCTCCTTCCAACCTGTCGAGCGGCTTTTCAGTGAAAACCGCCAGTTGAGCTGCGAACGAGTGCTTGAAAGCGGGTCGCTCTTGCGCGCAGGAAACGTAGGCGGAGAGGTTTACGTATTCGTCTAAGATCTCGGACTGGTTAGTACTAGCAAGCAAATTCCAATCGCAGACATAGCCAAAAGAACCAGCGGCATATTCCAGATTTTGGATAAAAGCGCCGAGCGATAACATTGTTTCTCGTTGAGTCGGGTCAACGGCGGGTAGCCATTTAGTGCGATCGTTGCCAATGATCCAATGATAAGGTTCAAGATATTGGACAAACCACGGCTGCGTATTGTGCCCACTGGGTGCCAGCGAAGCGAGAAATAAAATCTCTCTTTCGTCTGATTTTATCCTTGAGTTGTTGTCGTTTGTCGGCTTGATGTCGGCTCTTACAATATTATGTTTGTCGCTGCATAGATAAGCAATTGCTCCGGTCGCAAGGGTACTACCAACCGCAATGCCAATAAATTTTCTTTTGCTGATCATGAGC
>JANNOF010000154.1:0-1762 GCA_031398925.1 Gloeobacteraceae cyanobacterium SOY_34_metabat_371
CTCTACCGATTCTGTCTGTCATTTCTGCTTCTACTTCACCCCGCCACTGAGTCTTAGTAACTAAAACTATCAACTGATTAGCTAATTGGGGAATTGTTTTAGCAATGTGTCGCCGCGAACTTTCATCCAAACTACCAAAAGGTGAATCCATGACAATTGGGAAAGTGCTACTATCGGGAATCATCATCATTTTCCGCTTCTCACTCCATTCCCGTACTTTGTCAATGATACTGGCAATAAAGGATAAACTGAGAATTTGATTCTCTCCAGTGGATGCGGCAACTGGTGATTCTATACCTGTGGTATTTTCTACTAATGTCAGTTCATATTTATCGCTAATTTTAGGAATGTATGGAGTCACAGAAATCTCCATAAATATCTCTTGTACTCGCTTTTCTAGTTGCAGACGAAATTGTTCTTCTTGACGATTTCTAACTTCCGTTAACCGTTCGATTGCATCTTGAGTGGCGTTAATTCGTCGCTGTGCTAAAGTTTGCTTGTCTTCATTGAGCTTTTGTTTAGCAATTTGTTTGTTTAAACCTTCAATTTCAGTTGTAAGTTGAGCAATTTGCTGCTGATTTGCACCCTGTTCTCGATTTAACTCATCAATTTTATTTTCAATTTCGTCTAACCGTTTTTGCAAACTGCTAATTTCTTCATTAGCATCTTTTCGCAACCGTTCTTCAATATTGTCTAAATCGCCTTCAATTTGAGATATGCTTTGCCTTAGTTGATTAATCCTAGTTTGTTCTCTATCAACCTCTTCCCAAAAACCGATGGCTTGCTTATCAATTTCATCTACTTGAGCTATCATGCGAATTGCAGTTTCTTCTACCGCCGATGAACCTGCTTTATTTAACCAAGTACTCACATGAGTATGAGAATGATTGCCCTTGTGTAATTCTGCACCACAAATACAGCGCTGACAATTAAGTAAATCATTGACAAATTCCCGCGAAATTCCTGATGTTAACTCGCCTCGCTGCTTCAAATCATTGATAATTCCACGAAAATGTGCTGTAGTTTCTGAGAGTAAAACGGTATAACCCCGCGCAGAAATAACTTTTTTCAGCGCTTCCTTAGTTTTTTTATATTCTTCTTGATTTGCCGCTTTCTGCGATTCTAAATTCTGCCATCTTTCTTGCAATTCCTTAGCAGCACTAAGTTCTCGCAAACGATTACTTGTCTCTTTTTTTAAAGTTTTTTGATATTCTAACTCTTCCTTAATTTCTGTTTGCCGTTTAGTGATGCGTTCACGTTCTCGCTCTATCTTTTCTTGCTGTCGTAACAGTTCTTTAGTTTGGGAATCACCAATCGCTTTTAACTCATTTTCTAGAGCTTTTTTAGCATCTCCCAAATGTCTGATAGAACGGTTAATTACCTCCACACCCAAGAAAATTTTTGTCGCTTCGGCAATTTCAGCTTTTTTATCAGAACGAACTATTTCTTCAATTCGTTCGCCGTCAAAGAAAAAATATTGATGTAAAGTAGCCGGTAAAATTTGATTAATTATATCCTCTGGTTGCTGAATTGGTATATTCCATTTACCATCATCCCCACCAATCCACATAGTTAATTGAGTTTTGCCAGCATCAAAATCACTTTCGTTTTTATAACCCCGACAGGCGCGTTTAACTCGATAGCGTTTACCTTCGTGTTCCCAGCCAATTTCTACCCAACATTCTACAACTTGCCTCCGCGGTCATTAATGCGCGCGATTTCCTCAAGGCCCGCTCGGAACGTCGGCGGGACGCGCTCACGC
>JANNOF010000227.1:0-16905 GCA_031398925.1 Gloeobacteraceae cyanobacterium SOY_34_metabat_371
CACTCCTGGCTTGGTTTGGGCCAAGGTTTCCCCATTGAGCATATGTTTATTGGTAGGAGTCAGGGCGCAGGTAAAGACGATAAAATCCGCGTCTACCAAGCGTTCAGGCCAATGCTGGGGTGTGACTGCGATCCCTGAGGCTTCTTGATAATAGGGGTCATAGGCCATCACTCGCATATCAAGGGCTAAAAGACGCTTCGCCGTATTGCGACCAATATCACCAAAGCCCACCAGCGCTACGGTTTTACCCCCCAAGGAAATCCCCGCTGGTTTGGGCCAAGCTCCGGCGCGTACCCCGCGGTCAATCAAAAATAGCTCACGGGCCAAGCCGATCACGTAGCCCACCGCCACGTCTGCAACCTCAGCACCAAACATGGCGGGGGTATTAATAATGGGGATCCCCAGGTCTTTAGCCGCGCCAAAATCGACATTATCAACCCCCACCCCCCACTTCACGGCCGCCCGGAGTCGTCCTTGTTTACCAGCGGTAAAAACGAGGCGATTGGCTGGGTCATCCCCAATGATCCAACCGTCAAATTGGGGTACTAAAGCAACGAGTTCTTCAACGCTTAGGGTTTGGATCACCGGGGGACAATAAACTTCAATGCCCTTAGCCGCAAAGATGTCTTGGAACTCTGCGATACGACGGAGCATGGGCGGACATGTCACCAGTACTTTCATGGTTTTACCAAGGGATATTGACCACAGGCAATCATTTCCGCCATATCCCACCCCTCTTGATCATCAATATCTGCGGACTCAATGCGGGGGGTCTCAAACATCATGGGTTTGACACCAATGCGGGCTTGGGTCTGGGCGAAACTCTCACGGGTGAAAATATAAAGATTGGAGTTCTCTTCAAACCAAGGCTCTAGATCCTGAGTGCGGATCAAATTTTTAGGGTCATGGTTCACCGCCGATCCATCCCCGCGATAAAAACGGGTTTGAAAACGATTCACCGTAAATAGGGAATCGGCTTTACCTTCACTATGGGCTTTTTTTAGCGCTTGAAAGGCATAACTGATGGTACCTGCGCTTAACAGGGGGTTCGTAGTGTGGGTCATGAGGTAAAAATCAGCCTCCACATGGGCAATATCATCCTCAAGGACCAAATTCATACTGACAAAATCCCCACAAATTTCAGGCTTACGATCCCGGATCACCACCCGGTCTGTAGATACGAGTCCGTGACTCGCCAGAATCTCACGGGCATCGGTGTTGATCACTACTTGGTCTAGCTCCTGAATGCTGAGTAAGCTATCGAGGATCCAACGAAACAAAGGCTTACCGTGAAAAGGGCGAAAGTTCTTCCCGCTGACGCGGGCGCTATGGGCTTTCATCGGCAATAGGGCAACAACAGTCACAGTGTGGTTTCCTGTTCAATGTTAATCAACGGTGGCGCTTGCCCCCGCGCTTGCTGGGGGTAAGGGTAAAAGTATAATTCCTTTTGCTGCTGGGAGAGTTTGCGATGGTCATGGTTCCCCCGATAGGTCCACCAAAATTGCATCCAACGAAACAGAATAATTTCCCCAGCTACCGCCCAGAGCCTACCTTGGCGAAAGGCAGTGCTGTAGTCCAACCATAGGGAACTCATAAAATAACGGACAAAATCTACAAAATGCACATGGACTTCAGGCATGATCTTTTGCAGGGCAATGGCTTCGCGTTCATAACGCCGTCCGATTTTATCCCAGGGTTCATCGTGATGATGGTAGACCGAGGCCGTGGCAACATAGCCAATTTTCATGCCCGCCTTAACCACTTTTTTCGCCAGATCCATATCCTCTAGCCCCGTCAGGCTTTCATCAAAGCTAAATTCCGCCCAGACCCGTTTTAGAAGGGCTGCATTGGCGTTATTACAGAAAAAACCCTCTTGAGGGACACAGCTCTGGGTGGGATAGAACTTTTTAAAGAGCTGTTGTTCACTAAATTTAGTCTTAGCTCCCCCTTCTTGCATTCCATAGGTCAAAACAACACTGCCCTCCTTAAGGGGCATAACCAAGTTTTGTAACCAATAGCGATCTACGGGGACACAATGCCCACTGATAAAAACCAATACTTCTCCTAGGGCTGCGCGACATCCCAAATTAAGAGAACGCCCAAAGGAAAACTCGGCTTTTGGAATATGCACCACCCTGGTGCGATGATTTTTGGCAATGGTTAGGGTCTGATCGGTAGATCCAGAGTCCACGACGATGACCTCCCAACTGAGACCCTCGGTGATCTGCGTATCGATAGCCCCTAGGAGTTCACCTAGGTACTGTGCTTCGTTGTAGGTGCGGATCACAATGCTAACCAACATTTCCATCCCTCCTAAAGGGTTGCAGGCCGAATTAACAGCCTAAAGGGTGGGTTGATCAACCGATATAACAACTCAATTTCCTCTTGGTAAACCGAGTTTAGGGCAAACATATCCCAGTGCATGGGCACAACCACCGGTACCTTGAGGTCTGTGGCCAATTGAAATGCCTCGCGAACAGACATATTGCCCACAATTCCGCGCTGCTCACGATAAAAATTGCGCTCATTAACCGGCAAAAGAGCGACATCAATGGGGGAGACCGCTTTTAACGCACAGATCATCTCTTCTCCTGGGGAAGTATCGCCCGCATGATAAAATCTGCGGCCCTCGTGCTCCATGACGTAGCCCACACATTTAAGACACTGGGCATGATCCCGTTCGACAAGGGGATGAACCGCCGGAACCGCTTGGACCGTTAATCCCCGACCTAGGGAAAACCACGTTCCCTCAGGGGCCAAAACAACCCGGTGGGCTTCAATGCCCAAGGATACCAAGTGCCTGATCACTTCATTGGGCCCCATAAACCGTGCTTGGGGTGAAGCTGCGGCTAGGGGTAAAAGGGTAGTTGGATCACAATGATCCAGATGAACATGGGTGATCAAGACCCAGTCCGCATCCTGCACCGCATTCGGGGAAATCGGCACAGCCAATAACCGGGTTAGTTGCGTACCCTCAAGCTCAGCTACCCGGTTAGTTAAATAGGGGTCAATGTAGACCACCACAGGGCCAAATTGGAGACGAAAGCCAGCTTGCCCAAGGGGGGTAACGGGGATTGGCATGGTGTTAGGGAATCAGGGCATTGAGGAGACTACCAAGACCGCCCAAAGGGGCAAACAGGGAAGCCATAAAATCCAAAGCAGTGGAAGTACCACTTTTAGGAACAATAATTACATCTCCTTGGGCAATCTGTTCACCATCGATCAGGGTGCTGAGATCCACGACTTTTTGGTCGATCCGGCCTTGGTCATTGAGCCTAGCAAAAACAGCCTGACTAAGATTGGCCTTATCCGTAGGACCACCCGCCACGGCTACGGCACTAGAAAGGGTGCTATTGGGGAAGATCTCAACTTCCCCTGGTTTTTTCACTTCCCCTATAACCCGCACCCGAATTTTGTCTGGGGAAAGGCTAGAACGAGCTACCAAAAGTCGGTCTAGGGTTTCGCCTGCGGCTAATTTAGGAACAAGTAGCGTATCTCCGTCCTGGAGGGCTAGATCGCGGGGAGCATCTAAGGACCATAGGCTATCCCAGAGATTAAGGGTGATCCGGTTAGGTGTGCCATTGGCGCTATAACGCTGTAACTGAATACTGCGAATATCCGCTTGACTGGTAATCCCCCCTGCTTCCTGGAGGGCCGCACTGACCGTTGGCGTCCGTGGAGGAAGGGTACCGTTGGTATTGGAAAGGGGGGCATCGGTAACGCTACGCAATTGGATCGGCCCCGGTCGTTGCACTTCACCGGCAACGTTAATCCGTACGGTCCGTAACCCAACTAAACTAACCGTGATCACTGGATTTTTTAGATAAGGCTTGAGTAACCCCTCCAGTTCTTTGGCTAGCTGATCCGGAGCACGGTCTTGGGCACGAATACTCCCCAAAATCGGCAACGAAATCGTGCCATCAGGCAGAATAATTTGCATACCCGAAAATTCATCATAGCCAATGGCATTAACACGAATTTGATCCCCAGGACCTAGGGTGTAGTTACTATTGCGCACCGCTGCTTGAAAAACGGGTGGTGCTTGTTCCTGGGCTAGGACCGGGACGCTGCTCAAGATCAAAAGAGCACACAAAAATTTCATCTCGGCCTCACTTACTACTGGAGAAGGGTTTTTTGGAAGGCTTTTTCTCTACTTTCGACCCATCTTCGCTGTAATAGGACTGCGAGTAGTAGTAGTAGCTGTCGGATTCATTTTCTGGGATGACGCCATTGATCACTTGGCCCAGGATATTGATCCCTGAACGATCCATAAATTCCTTAGCAGAAGCAGCACTCGCTGAGTCTACGACTCCGGGTCTGGTAACAAACAGCACCCCATCTGCCATCCTGCCTAAAATTGGTGCGTCAGCGGCAACAGCAATAGGGGGGCAGTCAATAATGACGTAGTCGTATTCTTGAGCAAAATCCTTAATGAGCTTGGTCATGCGCTGGGAGTCAATCAAGGCTACTGGGTTAGGCGGTAAAACCCCTGCGGTCAGAATATAGAGGTTTTCCCCTTGTTCGCGGATCGCTTCTTTGAGGCTGTTTTTGCCCACCAGTACATTACTTAAACCAATGTTGTTCGGCACTTCCCAAATCTGCTGCTGCGAAGGACGGCGCATATCTGCATCGACCAACAAAACCCGATTTCCCAGCTCGGCAATTACGAGGGCCAAGTTAGCTGAAACGGTGGACTTACCCTCACTCGGCACCGAACTGGTTACCACGATCACTTTGTTGTCTTTATCAGAACTCAAGAATTTCAAGTTAGCCAACAGGATGCGGTAGGCTTCACTAAAGGCCGAACGGGGCGCATCCCGAACAACCAAGCGTTTGGTACCCATTTGCTTGCTATCGCGGATTTCGTCATAGGAGGGAATGGCGCCCAACAAAGTATAGGAAAAGATCTCGCGGAGTTCCTTGACGGTCTTGACGGAGCGGTCGCGGCGGTCTAGTACGAGGGCGGTGATCAAACCTAGCAGCGCACCCAACAATAGGCCTCCAGACAGGTTGAGGAGTTTGCGCGGCCCCACAGGCTCTTCCGGTAGTACCGCTGGGGCGATAATCCGGGCATTCCCTACGTTTTGGTTTTCAGCAACCCGGACTTCCTGAAGTTTTTGCAGCAAGATCTCATAGGTTGATTGGGAGGCTTTGAGTTGACGCATTAGGTCGCCTTGGCGCTGCTTGAGCTTAGGGAGGACTTGCGCGCGTTCTTTGTAACCCTGTTGAACGTCTTGCAGGACATCTACTTGGCTGGCTAACCCTAGGCTACGAACTTCTGAGGCCACTAATTCTGCGACTAAACTTTCTTTGAGCGCTCCCAACTGCAGCTTGGCTTGGGGGCCAGTTAGATTTTTTTGGATCTGACGGGCCATAACCCGGTCACCCACCACTTCATTAACCCGTTGTTTAAGGAGCGTGGCTAAGGCATCCCGTTTGCGCTTTAGGTTAACCACAGTCGGATAATTATCTTGGTAGCGGGTCCGCTCCACCGCCAATAATGCTTCTGCCGTTTGAAGTTCTTCGAGGACTTTTTGAACCGCTGTAGATTGACTCAACGTACTTAAAGCCACTGCTTGGGGTGTATCAACCCCCACTTCGCGCCGCAATTCCTTAGCTTGGGCACTAGATTCACCCAAGGCCGCCTTAGCTTTGGCAATTTGGCCTTCGAGATCCGTCATTACGGCGACGGAAGCCCGGGCTTCTTCCTCAAGGTTAATAACCTGTTGCTCCTCTTCAAACTTACGGAGGTTGATCTCCGCATTGCGTACATTGGCCTCGACCTTAGGAAGCTGTTGCTCAATAAACGCCCGCGCTGCCACTGCTTCAGCACGATTGACCAAGATATTATTGTCTAGATAAACCTTCATTAATGCGTTTACTACTTGAGCGGCGCGCTGAGGGTCGGTGTCCTTATAAACCAAACTCAGAACATCAGTTCCACGAAGATTTTGGACTGCTAATTTATCTAAAAAGTCTTGAGGGGTCAGCGCTTCTCCCTCATCGGTGGCAAGCTTCTCTTGTTGGATTACTTTTTGGATCAATGGCGTGGAACGGACTACCACCGATTCGGTATCAATAGGATTACTCAACCTGCCCAAAGCACTTAATTCTCCTAGGTTTTGGCCCAAGCCCGTTAAAGAAGAGGCAGAGTTGGACTGCTTAAAAAGTAGTTGCCCCTCTGCTTCATAAACTGGCTTTTGCATAAAAGTAACCAGAGCCACAAGGGCCAAAATGACACCACAGACTCCCAAGGCCGGGAGCCAGCGTCTGCGAAGAATTAACCAGTACTGTTGCAGTTCCATTACTTACTCACGTGGATGATTAATAAGCTCCAGAGGGCTTAAAGACTACCTTGATCGTTCTCAAAAGGATCTGAAAATCCAACATTAACGACCAGTTCTGGATATATACCGTATCCAGACGAAACACCTGCTCGAAATCTACGATATCCGAACGACCAGATACTTGCCACAGCCCAGAAATCCCCGGAAGTACCTCTTGACGTAAAAAATGATGCTCGGCAAAGCGGTTTACATCGCGTAGTGGGAAGGGCCGTGGACCCACCAGACTCATCTCGCCCAAAAGTACATTAAAAAGTTGCGGTAATTCATCCAAGCTATAGCGGCGCAAAAATTTACCCACAAGGGTGATACGCGGGTCGTCTTTGATTTTAAAGAGCACTCCGTCCTTAGATTCGTTGGCGGATTCTAACTTAGCTTGGAGCTGATCCGCATTGGAGATCATGGTTCGGAATTTCCACATCTTAAAGGGACGGCCCTTAAGCCCAATGCGCGTCTGCCCGTAAAGAATAGAACCTGGGGAATCCCAGCGGATTGCCAACGCAATTAACGCCAAAATTGGACTAATCACAATAAGGGCTAAGGCTACCACCACAAGATCAAAGCTGCGTTTCAGCCAAAAGTCACTACCAATTACCGTAGGGGGTGAAAACTGGATTGTAGGTAAAGGTCCGATCATCCGTACCTGAGAGCGTAACTGCGGCAACTCCAAGCCCAAAGGCAAGATACGTAATTGTAACCCAGCACTGCGGAGGCTCCAATAAAGAATGATGGAGTTATGGACCGATTGCCAAGAGCAGATAAAAACTTCACCAACCCCTGATTCGCGGATCTGTTGGAGTAATAATTGCCACTCTGCCTGCTGGGGGTCTAGGGGCAGTTGGGCAGAACCCATGACTTTGTAGCGGTCACTATGGGCCAATAGCTTAAGGGCCTGTTCAATATCACCGGGATCTCCCAGTAAATAGATAGGCCAGCGGGCCGTCCCATGCCGTCGTAAATAGTTGATCACCTGATCTACCAAAATCCGGCCTAGGGGCAAGGAAAAAGCGCCAGTCAAGCAAAAAATTAAAAACGTAGAACGCGAAATAAATAATAATCCGGGTTGATATAAAAAAGCCATAAAAATTAACAAGCCCTGTGCAAGGGCAAAAGCCCGCACTATACCCCACCAATCCCGACGCCGATCATCAAAACCATAAAGCCCTTGGAGGGCAATGACACTGAGCGTAACGAACAAAATGGGAATGAGTACTGCGAAATAGGGACTGTTGTTCCAAAAAGGTTGAAATGTGGGAATCGGGGTACCCCACAGGGTGGCTAAGGTCCAAGACAACGCTAAAAGCGCACTGTCTAAAATTCCTAGGACTGCTACGCGTAGCCAACCTAAACCTGCTCCTTGCCGGAGTTTTGTTATTAGCGGGGCCCGTAGATCCGATGAATTGGCAAAGCGCGTTGTGAAGTCAGGGGGTTCAAAGAAGTGATCGGTCATAGTATCCGCCTAAGCGCAGAACATCAGAACAAAGCCCATGGTTTTGAGCATCAAAAGACCTTGTGCACCGTGGGTATAGCCAGGGCAAACACTAGGTGCTTATCCTGTAGCCGTTGCTACTAACCCTGCTGATTCTACTTGATTTATCAGGTTAAGGAGCCACGAAGGATGGGCATTACCTGATAAATCAACAGCATCAACACTCCAGATATTATATTGTCCGTAGGTAGTGATGCAAGGGAAAATACCAAATCTTTATCAACTTCTCTTGGTGTCAGTAGCGAAACAAAAGATTAGCTATACTGGGCAGAATTTTAGACACCAAGCGCATATTTAGTGATCGGGATCACTACACTACACGGATTTTTATACTTATTGTATAAGTCAAGATAAACAGGAATTCCTATCTTTAAAAGCAAGGGAAAATACGCAGTACTGCAATTTATTTGTTAGTTTGACGGCTAAAAACAGCTTTTCCTACGGGGATGCACTGGGCCTAGGGTGTGGGAAGATTACCCTAGATCACGTTAACTTTCGGTTATGGGTCTTATCGTACAAAAATTTGGCGGCACTTCGGTGGCCAGCGCCCAACGCATCAAAGAAGTGGCTGAATGCGTCGCACGTAGCGTTCAGGCGGGCTATCAGGTGGTGGTAGTGGTTTCGGCCATGGGCCATGAAACCGACCGCCTTTTAGATCTGGCGCATCAGTTGGCCTCATTTCCCAATGAGCGCGAGATGGATATGTTGCTTTCCACGGGAGAGCAGGTCAGCATTGCCTTGGTCGCAATGGCACTCCAAGAGCGGGGTTTAGCCGCAATTTCCCTAACAGCAGCCCAGGTTGGGATCATTACCGAGGCCATACACGGGGAAGCGCGGATCTTGACTATTGATACGGCCCAACTACGCAAGCACCTTGATCAAAGCCGCATTGTGGTAGTAGCTGGGTTCCAAGGGGTGATCCGTGAATCCCCTTTAGAAGTAACGACCCTGGGACGGGGGGGGTCGGATACCACGGCAGTGGCTTTAGCCGTGGCCCTTGAAGCTCAAAAATGCGAGATCTACACCGATGTGGCAGGGGTATACACCACCGATCCGCGTCTGGTGCCCCAAGCCAGTCTCCTGGCTGAGATTACCAGTGAGGAGATGTTAGAGCTGGCAAGCGTGGGGGCCCAGGTCTTGCATCCTAGGGCCGTCGAGATCGCCAAAAATTATGGCATCGAGCTAGTCGTCCGTTGCCATTGGCAAAACTTTCCGGGAACACGGGTTCTTCCTGGCTTAGCCCGGTTACCCCGCAATGTTTATAACCTAGAAACCGAACGCCCGGTTGACCGCATCGAAGTAGATACGAGCCAAGCTAAGATTGCCCTGCTGCGGGTACCTGATCGTCCGGGCATTGCCCATACCCTCTTTGAATCCCTGCGTGACCGAGGGATTGATGTAGACCTGATCATTCAATCGGTCCATAGCAACCAGAGTAACGATATTGCCTTTACGGTGCAGCGCGAATTTGTAGCCGAAGCTGCGGAAACCGCCCGGAGTGTGGGGCAGCAATTGGGATGCACAGAAGTAACCCTTGATGCGGATATTGCCAAGGTCAGTCTGGTCGGAGTCGGAGTCCGGTCTAGAGCCGGGATTGCCGCCCGGATGTTTGCGACGTTAGCGCGTTTAGGCATCAATATTCACATGATCACTACCTCCGAAATCAAACTCAGTTGTGTGATCAAACGGGATCAAAGCATCCAAGTACAAAAAGCCCTGGAAGAAACGTTTGGTCTTCTCCCCACAACCACGGTGCCCGTCAGCACCCGTTTGGGCCGCCAGGCGGTGCGGGGGGTGGCCTTAGACCGGGGACAAGCCCGTCTTGCCGTTTTGGGAATTCCAGACCGTCCCGGCATGGCTGCTAAACTTTTAGAGCAATTGGCCCAGGGTGGGGTGACCGTAGATATGATCATTCAGTCGCAACGCACCGGATCACACCAGGATATTGCCCTCACGGTGCCGCGTACCCAACTGGCTAAGGCAACCTTAGTGCTCTCGACCGTGGCCCGCGATCTAGGCTGTCGGGAAGTGACCACCGAGCAAAATGCCGTTAAGGTCAGCGCCGTAGGCGAAGGTATGATCGGTACTCCAGGGGTAGCTGCAACGATGTTTGGGGCTTTGGCCGATTCTGGGATCAATATTCAAATGATCTCAACCTCAGACATTAAGGTCAGTTGTGTCGTCGATGAGCGCAGTGCTGAATTGGCCCTAGCTGCGGTTCATCGGGCGTTTTGTCTCCAAACCGAATCTGCCTTGCCATGAATACGGTGCGTATTTTGGCCCAAGCCAAGATCAATCTCTATTTAGAAGTGGTGGGGCCACGTCTTGATGGATACACCGATGTCGTCTTGATCCTGCAAAGTTTGGCCCTAGCGGACGAAGTACTGATCCAACCTAGTACTGAAATCCAGATCCACTGCGATCATCCCCTGGTGCCCTGTGATCAACGCAACTTGGCCTATCAAGCCGTACAACTTTTACAGAAGCACGCCCAAATTACCCAAGGGGCAACCATTACGCTGCATAAAAAGATCCCGGTGGCGGCGGGGTTAGCCGGGGGGTCTGCTAACGGGGCGGCGGTACTTTTAGGGCTAAATAAACTTTGGGATTTGGGCTTGACCCCCCTAGAACTCTTGGCCCTCGGTGCCCACTTAGGCTCCGATGTGCCCTTTTGTTTGGTCGGAGGGACGGTCCTAGGCTACGGACGGGGGGAACAAATAGCCCCCTTGCGACCCCTGCCCCCGACGGCGGTGGTCTTAGTCAAGCCCCGTACCTTAGCTGTTTCTACCGCTTGGGCCTACGGTACCTATCGCGAACTGGGCTATCCGCCCAGCCAAGGCTCCTTGACGGGCGCGTTGTCTGCCCTGGCCCAAGAGCAAACGGTAGCTTTATATAATGATCTGGAGCGGGCCGTTTTACCCCACCACCCTCAAATTCAACGGATCAAAGATCAACTGCTCCATGGGGGCGCCCAGGGGGTCCTAATGTCCGGTTCCGGGCCAACGGTTTTTGCCCTCACCCCTGATTTAGACCAAGCCCAGCGGATCGCTAGCACGATTTCTCCTTTAGAAAATGAAGTGTTGGTAACCCAAACTTTTATCCAGGGTTTAACCTGGGACTGAACTCCGTTCCTTTTATTCACGTCTTAAAGGTGTCTACAAAAGAGCGGCACCCATGAAAAGTACTTGGATCCAACGGGCTACGGTTATGGGATTGGTTTTAGGATTGAGCCTTCCTGTTTTTGCCCAATACGACGATGCCTTCCAGGGTCCTAATCGTCGGGGACAGGGCATGGAACAAATGATCAATCAACTTAATCTTTCTGCTGAACAACAGCAGCAAATGAAACAGATCATGGCCCTAGACCAGGACTTATTTACCCAAGTCCGCCAAATGCGCCAAGATATGAGACAAGCGCAAAAAAATGGGGATCAACAACAAGCGGCGCAAATTCAACAGCAACTGGCTAGCATGCAACCCCAAATTCAAGCGGCAAAACAAGCACGAAAAGGGGCCATGGAGCAAGTTTTGAACCCTGAGCAATTGCGTCAACTCGAAGCCCTCAAGGGCCAACGGTCTCAGCGTCGTCCCACTTCTTAGGTTTATGCGCGATCTCCCAAGCCCCGTTCTCCTAGAAGTTGGGGGCTTGGGAAATTGAACCCTAGGGGAGCCTATTTAGTTGAGATTTTTGTCAGGATCGAAATTATTAGGTAATTTGGGGCATTCTTAGCTAAGATTGCATCGTGATCCGTGCGGGAGTGGTTCTGTGAAAAAGTTGGCCCTAGTTTTGTTAGCCTTAATAGCAGTTCCTGCCTGGGCAGGGGTTGAAGATGTGCCGATCCGAGAAGCTTGGTATAGTTTTACCGTTTCTCCCTTTGAATTTAGTGAAAACGTCCTTGAATATCGCCAAGACCGTATTTTTAAAGAATTCATCCAAGATTACGAAGATGCCTACGTTGAAGGTGCGCTCCGCACCCGTGATGTACCTTCGCCCTTTACTTCCTCCCTCCGCAATGAGCTGGGTTATTACGAAGCCACCCAAACCCTACCGGATATTACGATCCCCCGTTAGAGGCGAGTAGCGCCACTGCTTGGACGGCGATGCCCTCCCCCTGACCGATAGGGCCGAGTCCCTCGTTGGTGGTTGCTTTGAGGCCAATTGCATTCCCAGGAATACCCAACACCGCACTAAGTTGTGCGCGCATAGCCCCCAAATGAGGTTTCATCTTGGGGGCTTCGGCAATGATCACCGCATCAATATTGATCACCCGATAGCCCTGCTCGTGTACTAAACCTACGACCTGTTCCAGCATGATCACACTAGAGCAATCTTTCCATTTGGGGTCCGTAGGCGGAAACAGATGACCAATATCGCCTAGGGCCAAAGCGCCCAAAAGAGCATCCATAATGGCATGGATCAAAGCATCAGCATCCGAATGCCCTAGCAGTCCTTTTTCAAAGGGGATCGTTACCCCGCCCAGGATCAGTGCTCGTCCTGGGACCAGTCGGTGAATGTCATACCCCGTACCAATGCGCATCTCAAAATTCCGCCCAATACTTCCATAATCCACCACGGGGTGAAATCTGCCACACTAGAAGCATTGGGAAAGGCGGTACGGTGGATATCGGGGCATTGGTTGAATTTCGCGTCCACGGGGACCGACAGTTGGCGGTGATCACCGGAGCAGTGGGCAAGGGAAAATTGAGTCTCCGGGACCCCGTGGGTCATATCCATACGGTGCATCCCCGGCAAGTCAGTTTTGTGATCCCCGGTGGGGCACTTTTTACTACGGCGATCCCCAGTTTTGGGCAAGATGTGGAAGCTTTAGTTGAAGCAACTGATCTAGAAGTTGCCTGGGAATTGCTTGCCGAAGAGCAAACCCCTGTGACCCCCCAAGAACTTGCGGATCTTCTGTTTGGTGAACGATCCGCCAAGACCTGCTATGCCGCTCATATTTTACTGAGCAATGACCGGGTTTACTTTAAGCAAAAGGGCGATGCCTACGAAGCCCGGACCTCAACCCAAGTTGAGGAGATTCGTCATCAGTTGGCTATGGCTGAACGTAAGATCCTACAACAAACTGAGTTCATAACCCGGATCCAGGCGAAGCTCCGCCATGAAGCCGTGACATGGCAAGAATTTGACCGGGGACGGCTTGATCTTTTGGAGCGTTATGTCCTCTGGCAAGAGGAGTGCACCGAGCGTAACCAAGCCCGGGATCTATTACGACAATTGGGTCAAAAAGAAGAACCCCAAGCAGCCCATCAACTTTTAGTGCAGTTGGAATGGTGGAGTCCCCACGAAAATCTGGCCCTGCGTCGCGCTGGGGTGCCGATCCATTTTTCCAGTGCTGTGCTCGCCGAAGCCCACAGGTTACGCACCACCCCGCCGCCGGACCGGGCCGAACGGCGGGTACTTTCCCGTTTAGCCGCCTATGCCATTGATGATCCGACGACCACCGAAGTAGATGATGCCTTAAGCATCGAAAAGCTCCCTGAGGGGGGTGATCGACTGTGGATTCATATTGCGGACCCCACGCGTTGGGTGGAAGTCGCAAGCCCTTTGGACCTTGAGGCCCGTAAACGAGGAACCAGTATTTACTTGCCAGAACGCACGATCCCCATGTTTCCGCCGGAGTTAGCGGCTGGGCCCATGAGTCTGTTACCGGGTCGAGAAAACTGTGCCCTAAGCTTTGCGGTGCAGTTGGGTCCGCTAGGGGAAGTTGCCCACTACGAGATCTTTACCACTACCCTGGATACGGTCTACCGTTTGGACTACCAAGAGGTAGACCAATTGTTAGAAACCGGGGTAGAACCCGTCCTAGAGCGCCTACGGGTATTGGCGGATCTGCGGCGTAGTTATCGCCAGGGGTTAGGGTCAGTTCAAATAGATATGCCCGAAGCGGTGATCAAAGTCAAAAATCAAGGGCAAGATCTGCACCTTGAAGTCCTAACGGATAGCCCCGCCCGTGCTTTAGTCTCTGAAATGATGATCCTAGTGGGTGAGGTGACCGCCCTTTACGCCGTAGCCCATGATCTCCCGGTTCCTTTTCGGGTACAACCTACCCCAGCGTTGCCCCCACCGGAGGAATTAGATCGTTTGCCCTATGGTGTAGTGCGGGACTATGCACTTTGCCGCTGTATGCAGCGGGGCGAACTGCGGGCCTTGGCTGGGCGTCATGGGGGCTTGGGCTTAGCAGGATACGCCCAGGCGACTTCCCCTATTCGCCGCTACAGTGATCTTTTGGTGCATTTTCAGCTCAAGGCCCATTTAGCGCAGCACACCCTACCCTATGATCTCAATGGGCTAAAAGATGTCTTAATGACCCTAGAATCCGCCACCAGTGAAGCGGTGCGGGTCGAGCGCGAAAATGTCCGCTATTGGGTTTTAGAGTATTTGCACCGTCATCAAGACCAGGTACAGCCCGCCCTAGTCTTGGATTGGTTTAATGGGGACCCCTACCGCCCCATGATCCTTTTAGAAAATTGTGCCCTCCGTATCCCCATTCGGTTAGACCGTCCCGTTCAGCGGGGGGATATGCTGGATCTTGAGATTGCCCAAGTAGATCCGAGTCGCGATCAAATTATTTTAAAAGAAGTAAGCGCTTAAACCCCACGATCAGGCAAGGATCGATCAAAATGGGGCAGCCTAGCTTGAGAAGCATGGGGTGCAGGGGTGAAGGACGTAATTGTGATCGGCGCTGGCCTAGCTGGGCTAACCGCTGCTCAAGCACTGCATCGGACTGGGTTAGCGGTTCTAGTCCTTGAAAAATCACGGGGGGTAGGTGGACGTATGGCCACCCGTCGCATTGCTACGCCCCAAGGGATGATCTCCGTAGATCATGGGGCTCAGTACTTTACGGCGCGGAGTCACCCTTTTAAAGATTTTTTGACCCCCTTAATCAACACAGGCCAGGTTACAGCCTGGATCGATTCGATTCCGACCTTGACCGCGACGGGGATTGTGGCCGCCACAGAGCCTTATATTTACCCGCGCTATTGCTGCCCTGAGGGTATGACCGCCTTGGCCAAAAACTTAGCCCAAGACCTCACCATCCGGTTTGATACCAGGGCCACCGAGATCTATTTGACCCCAGATTCTTGCTGGGAAGTCAACACTACCAAAAGCAAATTTCAGGCTAAAGCGGTGGTCCTAACGGCTCCAGTCCCCCAAAGTCTAGATATTATTGGTCCGTTGAGTGCCCATATCACGGGGCTTAATCCGGCTGATCCGGTGCGTTTTGATCCCTGTTTGGCTGTAATGGTCGGCTACGACCGGGAATTGGCCCCACTGCCCCAGGGATTGCGTTGGGAGGACCCGATTATTGCCTGGAGTGCCTTGGATTCAAGTAAGCGTCCCGGATCAACAGCCCCAGTGCTGGTGTTTCATACCACCCCTCAATTTGCGCGGGATCAAGCCCTGGCAACCCCCCAAGCGGTGATCACCCAGGTCTTAGCCCAAGCGAGTGCACGTCTAGGGTGTGATCTAGAGCAGCCCCTTTGGGCGCAAACCCATTTTTGGCGCTACGCGCAACCGATCAATCCCTTAAGTCTAGGATGGGTTGGTACTGTCCTTCCAGCCCCGTTGATGTTGGTGGGATGTTGGTGTAATGAGGGCCGTGTGGAGGGGGCGTATTTATCGGGTTTAGACTGCGCTCAGGAATTTTTGCGCAGTGGCTGGTTAAGTTAAGTGCTTTTAGTCTGGACAATGGACACAGCTTGGCTGTAGCTATAGATCGATTCGATCACTACTTTTTAGTGATTTTTTTAGAAAAGTTATTAATAGAGGCTAAACAATTTTTACCTAAAGTGTCAGAGGATCGCTGTTTTGAGGAGTACTGATCATTCACTAGCATCCAACAGATCTTCAAGGGTTTTAGGAAAATTTTGATGCATTACTTTTTGAGTGAAAACATGATAACAGTCATTTTTATCTCCATCTTTACGGGGAAAACCTAGCCAGAGGATGAATATAATTTTTCGCTCTTGAACTTCCATAGCTCTAAAGAAGAGCCGATATCGGTCGTCTAAGCCTAATTTTTTTAATCGCCCATAGTGTCGTAAATTTCCGGTGAGTGTAAATCGATTAGCATAGGGATCTTGGACAATTTCTTCTTTGATTCCGCGCATGATTGCGGCGAGTCGTTTAACCGTAGGATGTTGAATATATTCTTCATTAGATAATTTCTCCCTGAGCCTGCTTACTTCTTGTTTTAATTCATTTCTCTGCAGACTAAATAGCTTATAAAAATAAATTTCCCAACCATTACGAATTAATTTACTCATTAATCTAGTACTACTCCAACGAGTAATTCATCTTCTTCATCGGACATTTCTTGAGTATATACTTCCAAGCTTTGGGGGTTTTTGAGTGCATCCTCCATCAAAAAATCTAAAAATAATTTAAGCATTAAACTATTTTCTTCTTCGACTTGGACTTCCTGTGGTTCAAGGATCACGAGTAATACATTTTCAGCCACTACTTCAACGCGGCCTTTAGCATCTTTGAACTGTGGATATTCCCGGTAAAACTCTGCGGAGAGCCGAAATCCACTAGAATTTCCGATTTGGGCAGGGGCTAAGGGATAGGTTTTCATGGGCGTTATTACATGGCGTAGTAACATTGTTGCCTATTTACTCAGATCCGTCATTAGGCAAGAAATTTCTCCCAGGGGCTAGATATGCGAACTCGCTATTCTGCGAATAGATCAAGCTTTTGGGGGCGAAGGGAACCATAACCGCCGCCGCCGGGCGTTGCAATGCCTAAAACTGCTCCAGCTTGGACTTGGACCGAGGCGCTACCTGGCAGAAGCTCCAAAGTTCCATCGAGATGTTCTAGCCAGTTTTGGCCCACCTGCCCTGGTGCGCCCCCAGCCAAACCAAAGGGCGGGGTGATCCGATGATCCGACAGAATCGCTACGGTCATGGGTTCTAAAAAACGAATCCGGCGGATCACCCCCTTGGCCCCCTGCCACTGCCCCCTGCCGCCACTGGCTGTACGGTTCCGGAATTCTTCAAGGCGCCCCGGGGAGCGCCAGTCTAAGACCTCTGGGTCCGGGAGGCGCGTATTGG
>JANNOF010000232.1:0-1986 GCA_031398925.1 Gloeobacteraceae cyanobacterium SOY_34_metabat_371
GCGCGAGCGGCCAGCCGCTCAAATCGAGCCGAATATCGTGCCGAAGGTTGGCGACCAGCCCTGGGCCGCAGGGCTGTTCCGGACATGGGAGGGCGGCGACGTCAGCAAACCCGTTAAGGCGGCTATCAAGAAGCGGAGGGAAAATGGGAACGTCGCAGTCCAGTAAGGGGCCTGGTTCGGGCGTTTCAATGGTGCCTTCGTGGGTGGACGATCCCCCAGCCGAAGCGCCTACAGGCGACGATCCCGCACCCGAAGAAGATCCGGCCGCGCCTCCCGCAGCGCCTCCTGCCCCGCCGCCCGCGGCGCCCGTGGCGCCTGACCGTAGATGGATCGGCGTGAGCCGAAGTTTAGGCGATTATGCCAAGACGGGCGACACGGGCGCGATGCGTCGAGGCTTCGGTCACTACGTGCGCAGCGGGTACGGGGGGGCGGGTACAGCTTCTCGCCGCATGGGCGGTACGGCGGCGACAGCGGGGGCGCTAGGTAGCGCGTTGGCGAGCCTTGCTGGCGGCCAGCCCGTAGCGCCGGGAAGCCCGCTCGACCCCGCTCTGCTTGCTGGACGCTCAGCTGACGAGATAATGGATGCGGTGGTTGAAGCAGTGAGGCCTGTCGACGGCACGCAGGACGCTGAAGCTGCCCGTGCGGCAATCCGAGACGCTTTGTCTGAGTTGCTTACTCGATTCCCAGACGCGGATCTCCTAAACCTGACGCCTGAGCAGCGTGAACTCGCGATCGAGCGGTTCACCGCCCATGATGTTTTCCGGCGCTTTGACCTTGATGTCGGGCAGACTATCCGGGAAAAGGCGCCCAGCGCTACGACGGCGCTGTCCCGGCTTAAACAGGCGCGTGACTACGTTAAAGAGACCGTCGCCGCAGCGTTTCGCAAGCTTCGAGAGGCTGGCCGGACTTTGACAGCTGGGCGGATCAGCGAGGTCGTGAGAGCTGCGCTTCGCGAGACCTTCGACGTATTCGAGGGGTACGCCGAATGAGGTTCGTCTGCGCGCCGGAAGATTTTGCTTTCCGAGAAGATGGGGCGCTGAACGTCGTCCTCTACGGTCAACCGGGTGCAACCGAAGAAGGCCGGTCGGCCAGGGGCAGCGCAGGCCAAGCTGCCAAGTCGGATTTTTTGCGTGCTCGTCTGGAAGCCGCGCCTCGTGCCTGGGATTTTCTATCATTGGCGCTGTCGGTGGTAGCGGCCGACCTGACGGACTGGAGATCTGAGAGCGCCGACGGTTGGACGCGCGAGTTGGAGCTTACGGTAGCAGTCGCGGACCCTGATTTCTGGAACAGTCAGGCGACGGCGATCGAAACGGCGTTGAAGTTCCTGTCGACTGATCTCTGGCGTCTCACCTTCGTTCATGGCGGCATCCAACCAGCGCCACCCCGAGAGCCGGTGCGCCCTCAGGAGGACTGCGTGGTGCTCCTTTCCGGGGGGTTAGACAGCTTAATTGGTGCAATCGACCTTGCCGCCGGGGGCAGAAGGCCGCTCGCTGTGAGTAACATCGTGCGCGGGGACGGCGAAAATCAAGAAGCGTTCGCCAACGCGATTGGGGGTGGCCTCCGTCATTTGGCGCTGAATCACAATGCGACATCGCCTTGGGTTAAGGAGGCTTCGCAGCGCGCGCGTTCCCTAATCTTCATAGCCTTCGGCGTGCTAGCCGCAACGTCACTAGGGATCTATCACGATGGCGACGAGGTTCCGTTCTACGTCTGCGAGAACGGCTTCATCGCTATCAACCCGCCCCTTACCGGCTCACGGTTGGGGAGCCTCAGTACGCGCACCGCTCATCCCGAATTGTTGAATCGGATCCAAGATGTTTTGACGGCTGCAGGCCTGCGCGTGCGCATCGTCAATCCCTACGCGCACAGCACGAAGGGCGAGATGCTAAAGGCGTGTAACGATCAGCCCCTTCTAAAGTCTCTGGCTGCACAGTCAGTGAGTTGCGGGCGCTATCGCGTTTTCAACTACAATCATTGTGGTCGATG
>JANNOF010000248.1:0-6528 GCA_031398925.1 Gloeobacteraceae cyanobacterium SOY_34_metabat_371
GATCTCGACCCATTTTTCGATAAAGCAAAGCGATATTCTCAAGGCTCTTAGCTACATTAGGATGATTAGGGCCGAGCTTTTGCTCCAGAATTGCTAAGGAGCGACTATAGTATGCTTCTGCTTCCACGTATTGGTTTTGGGCTGTGTATAACTGTGCAAGATTATTTAGACTCGTAGCTACTTTGGGATGGTTAGATCCCAGTGCTGTTTCCCAAATTGCTAAGGAACGCTTGTAGAAAGACTCTGCTTGTAGATACTGACTTTGGGCGTAGGAGAGTAATCCAAGGTTATTGAGGCTTGTGGCTACTTCAGGATGATTAGCACCAAAAGTCTTCTCCAAAATGACCAAGGAGCGCTTATACAGTGGCTCAGCTTGATCGTACCGTCTCTGGACACGGTATAACTCGGCAAGGTTATTCAAGTTTTTAGCTACTTCAGGATGGTTAGCACCAAGCGTCTTCTCTCTAATTGCCAGGGCGCGTTGATAAAGTGTTTCAGCTTGCTCATACCGTCCTTGATTTTGATAAAGCCCTGCAAGATTGTTAAGACCTAAAGCCACTTGGGGATGATTAGGACCAAGGGCCTTCTCTGAGATCATCAGAGAACGTTTATAGAGTGGCTCGGTTTGGGCATACTTCCCCTGTGTATTATAAATTCCTGCTAAGTTATTAAGAACAGTTGCTACATCAGGATCATTGGGACCACGGGATTTCTCTATGATCGACAAAGAGCGTTTATAAAAGGGTTCAGCCTGATCATAACGCCCCTGCTTTTGATATATCTCTCCCAGGTTATTAAGGGCTGTGCCCACATCAGGATGATTGGGGCCACGGGATTTCTCCCAAATTGTCAAAGCACGTTTGAACAGAGCTTCGGCTTTGGTATATTGACTTTGAGCAGAATAGATCAATCCAAGATCGTTGAGACTCAACGCTACTAGGTAATGGTTTGGTCCTAGCGCTTTCTCAGATACCTGGACTGCTTTCTTCGCCGCAGTTATTGCTTGCTCATAACGACCCTGATTATAAAATGCCATTGATTCCTGTTTAAGTGCATTCCATTCATCTGCTTGAGCATGAGCGGATGGATATGGACTAAACGCAAATTGAAATAGTAGCAATGCTGTCAAGAATCTTTTCACAGGATATCCTCTATGTTCAGACGTTATTATGCAGGCTTTTCTAGCCTAATCTTCATCCATATATAAAAATTTCATCTACGGTACTTTGCCCTGTTTAATAAGCCACGGGCATAAGTGTAGCGCACACTACAAACTCAGGCCCGAGCGGACTACAGCACCCAGAAAGCTTTTTTAAAAACTCCCCACGCAGATCCAAGAAATCCAAACTGGACCCAGAAGTCAGAGTAGCAACTTGGGCTACCGATGAGCTGTAGACAGGACTAAAACCGATCCTGCGTCGAGTGTGGACCCCATACTCGGATCAGTAGTTAAGATCACTCTGTCACCAACATGAAAAGCATATAGCAACACCACGAAGAGCAATCTAGGGTTCATTCCGATTACGGCGCGTGTCATAGTTCTGACGACGTGCTTCTTTGCGCGACCTAGCGATATCTCCAGATTTAAGAGCTTGGAGTAATTTATCTAATAAACCATCTTCCTGAAAAATCCCTGGCGAAGCAGGAGCCTGCTGCAATACGCTCTTTGCTTCATAAAGGGAATGAAACGCACCAGTATAGTCTCCCTGATCCATCTGTTGAACGGCTTCTTCACGAGCACGACTCGCCATTAATCGGGCTACTTGCTCTGTAACCTGGGGCTGATCTGGAAATTCGGCAAACTGGTCTGGGGTCACGATATCGAGTTGCAGCGAAAGGTTCATTTCCTGCCGTTCTTTTGCCCCAGGCGCATTCCAGGCTAGACGAAAGGTGCAAACCTCGAAAGATCCTTGCGTGTCAATGGTTGGGGTAATTTTAAGGCGCACCACAATGGAAAGCGGCATACCCGCAATGAGATTCGGCAGTTGTAAACGTCCATAACGGTTGCGCTCAAAATCATTGAGCACATCAACTACCTCTACCCCAGCAGTAGGTTTTAACCCCAAGCTTACGGTATGCCCTAAGGTCGCCATCAAACCTTGTAACTCCTGTTGGAAAATAGCCAGGAGTTGCTGGGGAGACTCGATGTAGTAATAATTCCCATCACCACTATTGGCCATAGCTTGGAGTAAATCTTCGTTGTAATGGCTCCCCATCCCCATCGTGGTCGTGCTGACCTTGCCGTGTTGGAAGAGGCCATGAACATCCGAAGCTAGGGTATCAGGATTGGTTTCTCCCACATTGGCCTGTCCATCGGAGAGTAAGATCACCCGGTTTAAGCTTTTAGGATTGAGATGACGACTGACTTGAATCCCCCCTTCGACCCAACCTGCATGCAGCGCGGTTGAACCGCCGGGATGGATGCGCTGGATCGCTTTGAGGATCGGCCCTTTATTGTTCGCTAACGTACTGGGAACTAGAGCTTCGACCTCATCATCAAAAATCGTGATGCTGATCCGATCCGTAGCTAATAGTTGCTCTACTGCGGCGATAGCAGCAGAACGGGCTACTTGGATCGCTTGACCTTGCATCGAGCCGGAGCGATCAATTACTAAGCCTAGATTGAGTGCGGGGCGTTGGGTTTGAACTTCAGCGACAGGGGGCGTGATGCGTACCAAAATATCTAGAGTCGTAGGAACGCCCTGCATCAGGACAGGACGGATCGGGATAAGTTCTATGTGTGGCTGCATCATGGGTGGGGTCTCCTTTTATTAGTGGGGGTAGATAACAAACGTTGGATCAGATCCATCAGGTTTTGACGTTCCTGAAATGAAGCCGGGTATTGAAAATCCTCGCGTACCTGAAGTTCCAATCCGGGTAATACTTCCAGATGGATCCATGTTTTTGGAGCTGGTTCTTGCCTTGGTTGAGCATTTACACTACGCTCAACCACTGAGTTAGGGGATTTGCGGGATTTAACTTGCTCTAGGAACGCTAAGGCAGGATTGGCGGGCATAACCGTCATCTGCGTCCCCCCCTGGAGGAGATCTATTAGCTCATGATTGTCTTTTTGCAGCGTAAAGCTATCAATGGCAGTAGCCGTATAGCCCTGAGCTAAAAGACGGCGCAATACCAATACCTGCAATAAATGCCGATAGTTATAACGGGCTTCCTTGCCCTCTCGACCTGGATCATCCAACATCCCTAAGGAAGTGTAATGACGGATCAAACGGACCGTGACTTCTTCCCTGACGCGCTGGTTACTTTTCTCCTGGGGGAGAAACTGAGGCAACAGAACATTAACAGTTTGAACAAACTCCTCTAAGGACCACTGAGCATTAGCAAAAGCTTGAATAGACTGCATAGAATCAATATAACGATTACAGTGAATACTGTCAATGACAATTTATAGGGGAACTAATATTCTTCTTCTCTTAATGTAGCGGATCTGGAACACTGGTGACAAATCCCCCCATGCCGCAAGCTTAGGGGCAAAAAAATGTCACGTTGGCTCACTGCTGTGACTTGGATGTAGCGCGGTGTTTTATGGGTTCAAGCAGGGCCAGGGCTTGACGGCGGGCTAGATCATGGTCAACGAGGGGCAGCAAATAGGCGATGTTGTACTTCCAAGGCGCAGCTAGATGTTCTGTGCTTACATCTGTTAGTTCGGGTACCCAACGCCGAATGAACGTTCCCTGTGGATCAATTTTGGCGACTCCATCCATTGGGTTATAGACCCGGAACCATTGGCGACCCCGGTTACTGACCCCCGCGTGACTCTGCCATTGCCAGTGATCAATGGCTACATCCGCATCTATGAGTTTCTGCATAAAGTGTTTCGCCCCCCACTGCCAAGGCAGAAATAAGTCAATGCAGTGAAAGGTCGCACACAAAGCCCGTAGGCGAAAGGGTAGCCAGCCTGTGCGATTGAGGCAGCGCATCGAAGCATCTACCAACGGATAGCCCGTATTGCCCGTACACCAAGCCGCATAGTGATCCTCACGGTTGCTCCAGGGCACAGCATCAAAGTCCTGGAGGTACGACGTACTTTCGCAACGAGGGAGATTACGCAACTTTTGGGCAAAGTGATCCCGCCAAAACAGTCGCGACTCGAAGCCCTCTAAGTTCTGCCTGTGCCAATCATTGACCTTACTTTTGCGCTGGTGTAGACGCTGATAGACCGTACGCACCGAGAGTGTACCGAATTTAAAATGAGGGCCAAGGCGACTTGTGTTCCGAGAAGCGGCCTCAGCAACACTGAGGCTCTTCATATAGTTTGGGGCCTTAGTCGTCAAGAATTCGTTTAGAAGTCGGTGCGCTTCACGCTCCCCCGATGTCGGGATTTCCTGGTCCGTAGCAGGTAGTCCAAGATCTGCCAGCGTGCGCAAGGGAATGTCGGCTATGCGCTCATCGACAGGAGGTAATACTTTTGGTCGGGGGGCAGCGGTTTGATTGAGAAAGTGGTGCCAATGGGGCGTAAAGTTTTCTAGAGCATAGGTTTCAGTTCCCCCAGCTTTGAGGAGTGCTTCTGCTTCAAAAGTAGACGCCTTAATACCCATCTCGCCCAATGCTGTCATGACTTGATGATCTGTATCCGTACGCCAGATTCGTTCGCTGTCGCAATTCCAATAGACTGCCGTTGCTCCCACT
The DNA here is from genome assembly GCA_031398925.1 of Gloeobacteraceae cyanobacterium SOY_34_metabat_371. Classification (GTDB taxonomy): domain Bacteria; phylum Cyanobacteriota; class Cyanobacteriia; order Gloeobacterales; family Anthocerotibacteraceae; genus JANNOF01. The sequence continues at coordinate 4,651 of JANNOF010000248.1, forward strand.
TCGCGGGCAAAGGCGGGTACGACCTGGGACTGTTCTCCCATTCGGCACGTGAGGCGCGAGCCAAGCACGCTTAAATTGTTTCTTAAACTCTCCAAGCAGCCCAACATGAACTGTACGCGACCACTACCTGTTTCGGGATGGTGTAGAAGATAAGGTGCAAAGACAAATAAAGGAATAATCTGTGCGCCTTCGGCGACAGCAGCAGCAAGGGCGGGATGGTCGGTGATGCGGAGATCTCGACGAAACCAGACGACAATGATGGACATCTATCTATCCTAACAGGGCAATTTCTGACTTTTTGAGCTATCTTCGCTGCTATATTTCCTCAAGGAATCATCGTTAACCAGTTAGTGAGATAAAAGCCATCGGCAGAAGTTAGAAAATGCAAGGAAGACCATAACTTCTTAGGATCTCCTAGATATGAGTCAAAGTAGTCTAACAATATTGATCTGATTGAGATAAAGATAAATGGATCTGCTCAATTAGATCTGTGGTTAATTCAGCGAAGGAATGCGACTCTTTCCAAGTTGCGGGTTTGGATTGATTAATCGCCCATGCTAACTGGAGCAAAAGTCTAGATACCCAGCGTCGGTCCGACAGGTTAAATTTATCCAAGGTGGATATCCAAACTGGCTCTTGAATCAACTGCCAACCATCGCGGGTAGACAGATATTCTTTGCCCTTGAGCTGGATCTTGTCGCCAATGAAAAGCTCCGGTGATGCTCTAACTCGTTGAGCAGGATAAAGGCTTGGTCCAGGATCGTGCGGTCATCGGCTCCGGCAGGAACAGCAAGGATCACCGGGATCCAATGTTCGTATCCGAAATCAAGGCTCGGCCAATTCTTGAGGAAGGCGACTTGGACAGAAATCGGGGTCATGGGCTTACTCCAATAAGGTAGGGACAAAAACAAAAAGCCCGCACCTCAGATCCCAAGGGGGGGATCTAAAGTACGGGCGAACAAGCTCCTCACTTCTCCCGAAGGAAGGTCGTGGAGATCAACCGTTTTGGCTATTTAGGTGTGGAAAGGTTGTTTTGGAGGGGAATTGCGGCTTTTTGGTGTTTTAGGAAAATAATGTATGTAAGGGCGAGCGCGGGGTACAAATAAATGTTTTTTTAGAAATGTTTATTGGTGGTTTCATAAATACTTTAAGGCCAGAATCCTGAAAGTCAAGGCCCGAAATAGCCAAATTAGGTACTAAATAAATTAAATTGCCACATTTGTTTCCTTAAAATACAAAGAATTTTAGGGCTTTGGGGTGCTTTTTGGGCAAAGATCTCGCTGGATCCGCTGGTAAATTACGGTAGGTGGGCTAAGTATATTTTTCTGGAGCATAATTGTTTACAGAAAACCAAGTGACGTTTAGCTAGAACCTGGGTAAGAGATAGGTATTTTGGATATAATCAACAATACCCCCCTAAAGGCTAAAGGGCTTATCCAGCAACGGTTAGACGATCAGTTGCTTCTAAATTATTGCTAGATTAGGGCTAAAAAGTATATTTACTGAGAACCTAAGATTAAAGTCCACGCTAGAATTGCAGTATAAAAAATGGTCGGGGAGACAATGGACACGCGACAAATTAAAATCTACCTGGATCAGGCAATCGCCGATGGATGGCTCCGGGTAGTGGATCGCAATTACATCGAGCAGTGGTTAGGCGACCTTGATAGCGGCGGCAAGGAAGTAGTAGAGCTTGTGGAGTTCGCCAAAGCCCAGGGATACGTGAAAAAACCATTCAGGGAATTGGGTATGGCTTATGTAACCTATAGAAATTCTCTTAAAATGGAAGAGAAGGAGTTTCAAGAAAACAAAAAGTTTCTAGAAAATAGCGCCGAAAAGCCCGAAGAAAAAGATTTTTGGGATTCCAAGAAAAACCAA
>JANNOF010000270.1:0-2618 GCA_031398925.1 Gloeobacteraceae cyanobacterium SOY_34_metabat_371
CATTAGGAGTGCTAGTAGCTCAGTGGATCAGAGTACCGGAACAAAGAGGGTCGCAATGCAATGCAGCCCTCTTTTGCATTAATGAAGGTTGTCTCAAAGTGCGACAACCTTGCCAACCTAGATCAAAGCCCCCAGCCTCACCGCTGGGGGCGATGCGCTAAGCTAAACCAGGTCTTCTCTTATCAGTTTAGCCGCCAACGGGCGAAGGGAGCATCCGATCATTAGATCCCCATGACGGACAAAAGCCGTTGCACAAAAGCGTGTGCTGAGGATATGCCGGGGCCATAGAGGCAAGGGTTTGTTCTGGAGGTGGGGGCGGAAGTACGCGACGCATGTTTTCCACAAACTTAGTTCTCTATAAAAATAGCTTTAATTTTATGAAAACTACATATTGCATCGGATCTTTTAACCGCCTGATCCCTGATCACCCTTGCCATAGATCCGACCCATAGCCAGCTTGTATACATGTCTACATGATCGGAGGCTTAGGTCTATCGGGTCTTTGGGTGCCCTGTTCCCAGGCCCGCTGGTGATGTGCGTCTGTGATCCAGTGGTGATAGGTTTTGGTATGGGTGGTAACGCTATGGCCCATCATTCGGGCCGCAACACTCAGATCCAGGCCATAGAGTACCGTCCGCACTGCCCAGGCGTGGCGTAGATCATAGGGCCGGAATCCAACTCCATAGCGCCTAAAGCTTTTGCTCACACTGTACCCAAGGTACTGATTATCCCGTTCGCGGCTCAAATTTGGGAGCAACGGTGCCCGTAGCCCCATCGACTCTACCCACTCAGGATGGTAGGGCCATACCGCCCTAGTGCCCGTTTTGGTCCCCTCAAGTACGCGAACCAAAACCCCACCCGCCTCAAGATCCGAAGTATCGAGCGTAAATACCTCATGGGGTCGCAAGCCATAGGTCGCCATCATTCCATAGATCCAGCGGTAGCAAGGGGCCAAGATCAGCGCGCGGGCCTTCATGATCGCTGTATCGTCAGGCAGCTCCCTTTTTGATTGTTCTGCCAGTCCATAAACAACCTTCAGCTTCTTCAGCCCTGGAACTATCCCCAACCCAGCAAACTCACTGAGACCACACATTGCCTGGACCAGGCCATTACGGGTCCGGGCCTGTTCCGGGGGCACACTTAGGATCACCTTTCGGATCAGGGCCTCGGTCAACGGCCCGTCAATGGGCAACCGTTTTAGGTAAGTTTTATAGTTGGCCCGGTAGGTCGCTTCCTTTTGGGGGTTTCGCGGCCTGGTGCTCCAATAAAATTCCTCAAACTTCTCCACCCAATCCCCGGCGGTGAGTTCTTTGGGCGCGGGTAGATCTGGTAGGGCGTAGCCCCAAGCCTCCCAGGTAAAAGTTTTGTCAGCCAGTTGTGCCCCCAGGCGCTTACTTGCCCGTTCAGCCGCCTGGAGTCCCAAGAGGTTGCCCTTGCCCACAGGTATGCGCTGTTGCCAGTTGAGGGTTCTGTGATCACCCGGCTTGGGTGGGAGTACCACCTGTAGGTAAAGGCTCCCCTTGTCCAAGACGATCCGGGGCAATTTCGCCGCTCTGAGTTTTAGATTAAGATCTTGGACCCTAGTGGGTAAATCCTTGGCAGCCATGCTCTTTTAGGCTCTCTTAAATCTTCTCTTATATTATTAGCCACAATAGGTCATTGTTTGGCACTTTGGGTCATTAAGGGGCATTGTAGGGCATTAGCCTTGGTGGATGCCCTAAGGCTGGAACGCTGTCCCTTTGGGAGGTTTGGCTCTAGGAACGGACTCTGGAAGGATTAGCGGGTGGCGGGAATCGAACCCGCTACTACAGTTTGGAAGACTGTCCAAACAACCCTAGAAGCTAAGCCCAGTAAAGAGCCTAGCTTCTAGAGTTTTAAAATTTCTCTTATTTGTCTCTTACTGACCTTTTACTTGATCCGCCACAGTATGTTGACTGTAGCCCGACTACAGTCGCTAGCGCTCAACCGAATTTCACGGGGCGGATCTGTGATCTCAAAGCTTTTACAAACTCGAATAGCTCTAAGTCCGTCACATGATCTGACTCCTTGCCGCCACAGTAATGATCCCGGATTCTTTGATATTCTCCCTGATCCATTGCATTTCTGTGGCGACTGACTTCCACAATCATCTGATCTCTGTGGGGGACCAAAAGGGGTTTAGCCGCTGGGGGTGGTGGGAGTGAAGACTTTTTGCGGCCTGGGATCACCTTCTTGGGGGTTTCGGTCTTGGGCGGGTCGGATCGTTTTGCTGGGGTCGCACTTGGGGCGCTATAAGGATCTTTATCCTTCTTTTGGTAAAGGTAGAGTCCCAAGCCGAAGCGCGCAGCGGCCCGACGAAAAGCCATGGATTCTGAATTGCTGACGGGATCCCCGTAACCAGTGCTACTAAGCTTTTCGGTCGCCGACTTAGCCCACCGGATGGGCCTCGAAATATGACTTGTCCTCCGCCGACTGCGTAAAGCCCGGACGTCCCCGCCAGTCGGTAAAGTGGGAGCGCATGTCCTTGCCGTAGCGGACGCGGAACAGCAGCGTGCGCTCGCGGCCGTTCTCGTATTCGTGCAGTTCGCCCGGCGGGTGCACCACGAACGACCCGGGCACCACGTCGACCGTCTGCGTCG
>JANNOF010000047.1:0-22575 GCA_031398925.1 Gloeobacteraceae cyanobacterium SOY_34_metabat_371
ATGGACGAAACTCTCAAGGCTTGGGTACATTCGTCAAACTACGTTCACCTGACCAAGCGGCGAATCGACGAGAAGATCAGGCTGCGAGCAGAAGGCGTGCGCCTCGGGTTTGAGACTCCTGAAATGGTCGCGACCGTTGCTGCCGAGGTTCATGACGTCTGTAGCATCGTCACTGTATTGGAGTTTGAGACCGTTGGGCCAGCCTTTACAGGGGACATTCTGGTAACCGATGGCTTGGACTGCGATGAAGCCTGGCCGTTTCATGCGAATCGATTCGTCGCAGCAGTCGATGCTCATTTCGACTATAAGCACGAGCGCCAAGCTAGCCTGTGCGATCACATCAGACGGCGTGAGCGTCGTCTCCGTCGGTTTTCTGAAGACCATGCCAAACTCATGCAGCGGACGAGGACAAGCCGCGCCGCTGATGCGGAGCGTTAGGCGTTGCTCGTGTCTTGCCAGTAGGCGAATCTAAGTTTTACACATAAAATAACAAACAACCCAAGGATAAAATATGCGTATCTTCGTCACTGGTGCTACCGGATTCGTCGGCTCTGCCGTCGTTAAAGAACTCATCGGCGCGGGCCATCAGGTAACAGGACTCACGCGTTCAGATGCAGGAGCCAAGTCTCTCATTGCCGCAGGTGCGCAGGTGCATCGAGGTGATCTTGAAGACTTGGACAGCCTGCGCAGGGGAGCCGCCCAGTCAGATGGCGTGATTCACACTGGCTTTATCCACGACTTCGCGAGATTCAAGGAGGTCTGCGAGATAGATAAGTACGCAATTGAGGCGCTCGGCTCCGCGCTGGTCCGCTCAGAACGTCCCTTGATCGTAACCGCCGGAACGGCGCTCGTTGCGTCCGGTCGGCCTGCGACCGAAGAGGATCTGCCTCCTGCGGTTTCGGACGCGTATCCCCGGGCTTCCGAAGGAGCAGCGGATGCGCTCGCGGCCCGGGGAGTGCGTGTTTCGGTGGTCCGCCTTGCACCATCCGTCCACGGGGATGGCGATCACGGCTTTGTGCCAATGCTCATCAGTACGGCACGCGAAAAGGGCGTTTCAGCGTATGTAGCCGACGGGCTTAATCATTGGAACGCCGTGCATCGACTTGATGTAGGCAGTCTCTTCCGGCTGGTGGTTGAGAAGGCGACCACTGGAGCCAGGTTCCACGGCGTTGCTGAAGAGAAAATTGCTTTCCGGGAGATCGCAGAAGTCATCGGCAAGCGCCTGAACCTTCCGGTGGTCGCGAAATCCCCCGAGGAAGCAGGGGAGCACTTCGGCTGGCTGGCAGCCTTTGTCGCGCTCGATTCCCTGGCTTCCAGCAAACGAACTAGGGAACTGTTGGGCTGGCAACCGAAGCAGCCTGGGTTGATTGCTGATCTCGAACGATCAGCGCACTATTTCGCAAGCTGAGAAGGGGAATTTCTAAATTTTCTTGTACGAGATATGGAAAAGAACCCTCAGCAGTTATAAGCAATTAGTTCTGATATCAAATTCGGCTGATCAGTCCCCCGCCCCTTATTTAACCGATTGCCCCTCTTTTATAGAGGGGTTTTTTGTATACAAATCAGCGGATCAGGGCAACAGTTGTCATAATACAGTCCAAACTCAAGAGATCACCGTGGACCGCCGGACCTTTGTCGCCCTCAGTAGCCTGCTGTGGAGCCAGCCCCTCTCTGCCCAACCAGAAGCACCTTTTTTTAGTCGTAACCCTTGGCGTAGCGCCAAGGCGCAGTCTTTGACCCAAGCCCTTTATCGGCCTAAGGGAGGCGTGCTTGGCCCAGTAACCCCCGAAGCCCTGATGCGTTTATGGGCCACCCGCACCCTCCAGATCCGTGGGCAAACGTGGCAAGAAGCGGTTTTTCATGGACGGGGCTTAGGTTTTTTGTTTGGGACGGATCTGACCAATGAAGAAGGCTATCAATGGGCTAAATTAGCACGTTTGATCGGCGGCGCCCATCTTGAATCGGTCTACGAAGCAGCCCATCGAGCCCATGCCAATGGCCTCGAAAGTACCTTGGGCTATCCGGCGGCCCCTAACCATTGGAGTGAAGTTAGCCAATCTAAAACCCTAGTGATCTTTGGACAAGACCTCCAACAGCCCTACCCCCTCTATAGTCAGTTACCCACCAAAAATAATGTTTGGACGGTTTCCAGTGAAACCGCTCCCGCCAATACCCAAGCCCTCAAGATCAAACCAGGAACTGAACTGGCCTTGATCGCAGGCTGGATCCAGTACTTATTTAACCAAAGTCTGTGGGATGAAGCATTTGTAACCAGTTGTACCAACGGTTCCTATGAGTTGGCGAGCGGCCTAGGACTACATCAAGGCGTGTTCTCCGGCCTAGACCCAGAGCAACGCTTTTATTCACCGCGTAACTGGCGGTATGTCATGGACGGTGATCAACCGCAACGGTCCACTACCCCACTTCAGGCCGAAACCGTCCTCCAAGCCATTGCCAATACCTATACTTCCTATACGATCCCGCAGGTTAGTGCGATCACGGGAATTCCCGAAAAAAGCCTGCAACAATTTTATCAACGGGTGAGTGATCCTTTGGCCCGTCCTTTAGCCGTAGCCTATAGCCTGGGTAACCCCCAAAGATCTGCTCTGGTGGAACAGTGGGTCCGGGCCTTGGCCCTAGTGCAATTGTTAACCGGTCAAATCGGACAACCAGGCATGGGCTTGATCCGTTTAGCGCCCGGTTGGAATCCCCAGGGTTTAGTCGATGTGGGGGCGAGTGGGGTGCAGTGGCCGGGATATGGGGGGCGGGTCTGTAGGGTGGATCAAGATTATGTCGCTTGGGTCCAAGCCAATGGGGTGCAATCCCTGCGGCGGGTCCAAAACCTATTAAAAGTTTGGTATGGCCCCCAGGTTGAAGCTACCCCTGATCTGGGCTTCAGTTGGTTACCTAAAGCTCCGTTAGAAACCCTACGCCAAGCCGTGCAGCAAGGGCAAGTTAAGCTTCTAGTTGCTCTGGCTAGCGATCCTTTAGCCTTGGGTTGGGATCTTTCACGGCTAGAAAGCCTGGTGATCTTGACCCAAGATGGACAGACACCGGCCCTTAAAAATTTTCAAGGGGAATTAATGGTCTTGCCCTTGGCAGGAGCACGGCAGGGAACCCTTACGGATCTAGGGCGTAGAATCCTGTGGCAAGAAGTACTTATCCCTGGTACTGGCGATCCTCTAGCTTGGGCCGATCAATTCTGGCAAGAGCTGTCGCCTGCTTGGGGCCGTGTGCCCCATAGTGATCATTTAAAGTTGGTCCCTTGGACCGGGGCAGCGCAGGTGCTCAATGAAATCGCAGGCGGCCCGAACCCAGTAGTTGCCGTTTATAAAGGATTACTCACCCCCAAAAACCAAAGCCAGAATCAAGATAAAAGTGATCCCGCTGGATTAGGGCTATTTGCAGGCTACGGTTGGAGTTGGCCGAATAATATCCGGGTTTTATACAATCGGGCCAGCGCTGATTTGGCAGGTCAGCCCCGCCAGAGTAACCGACCTTTTATGGGTTGGGATGAAACCAGAAGCCGTTGGCAAGGAGCCGATGTACCCGATCTTCCCCTAGGCGCTTCCCCTAGCACCATCGAAGGATCCCAGGCCTTTCGGCAAACCCCCGAGGGTGTGGCCCGCTTAGTGACGGTAGAATACGTCGCTGGGCTTAATCTAGATACCGGGATTGCTTTTTTGCGCTTGCCCCAGCCCTATTTAGGCCCGTTGCCTCTTTTTTACTGGCCTTGGGGGTCTAAACTAACCCATCCGCTTTATCCCAATCAACCCACACCGCCCCTCAAGCCCCATTAGACGATCCATTCCAGGTAATGCCATAGCGTTGCGCCATCATTTTGATAAACTCCTGATCGCCCATTTGCTCGCGGAGGGCAATAGCCTGGAGGGCATCCTCACCGAGGGGTACCCGCAAAAAGGGAGCACCGGGCTGCGTTACCACCTGCCATAGGGCTTCGATCACCACTTGAGGGTCTTGACGGTGGGGCATGAGTTGACCAATGGCTGCCATCCAGAGCGGACCCGCCTGTTGGTAGGGGGAACCCTCTGCGCCTAAAGCCGGATCACGTACCGCTGAGCGGCTACTAAAATCCGTCGCAAAGGCCCCAGGTTCAATCAGGATCACCCGTATGCCAAAGGGCGACACTTCGTAAAATAGGGATTCACTCAGCGCTTCTACGGCAAATTTTGAGGCATTGTAAAATCCCCCTGCGGCAAAGGCGATGCGTCCAGCGATACTACTCAAATTGACAATGGTTCCCGAACCCTGGGTACGCATTTGGGGCACTACCGCTTGGGTGGTGCGGATCAGACCAAGGACATTGACCTCAAACATTTGTTGGACTTGACCGAGATCCCCCTGTTCCTGGGTCGCAAAATAGCCATAACCCGCGTTATTGACCAGTACATCGATTTGTCCAAAACGCGCTATTCCTTGGGCCACAACCGCTTCAGCCCCGGTTTGGGTCACATCTAAAGGGAGGGCTAGGGCATGATCTGGATAACATTCCGCAAAATCTTGGATCTGAGACACGTTACGGGCAGTCGCAATAACCTGGTCCCCCTTAGCTAAGGCCAAGGCAGTTAAGCCCCGCCCAAAACCAGTAGAGGTGCCCGTAATTAACCAGACTCTGCTCATGGGTTGCCTTTGCTAGGATTTCGTTATGCTATCAGGGGCAGCGACGCCCTGTATATCTCAGATTATCCGTGATATCTCAAAGGTGTGATCTGGATTACTGCGACCAGCACCTAAGCAACGTACGATCACTTCGAAATCCTATCCCTTTGGGTCCAGGTTATGCGTTTTTCCCCTTGGCTTGCAAAGACCCTAGCCCTAAGTATTTTCCTAGGTATTGCGCTACCTGTTATGGCGGGTGAGCCAAACGGAGAAAGACCTGATAACGTAGGCCGGGGGCTGCGCCCTTGGCTGGAGCCCGGCACAAGGCGGGGTATTCCACCATTATTTACCCAAGGATCTACCCAAAATTCGCAACCTTTAGTCAAGATCCGCCTCAACGGTGAACGGTCTTTAACCGTAGTACAGGACGATTTGATTCGCGTAGGAATGCAGATTACAGCCCGCACTGAGCTAGAGGGCGGGATCCTAGAGGGATACTTGCCTGGGGATAAAATCCGGGCCGTGGCCAAGGTCAAAGGGGTACATAGTGTATTACCCCTGTATAAACCCTATCGACAGATTGGACAGGCTACTTCTCAAGGTCGGGTCGTCCAACTGGTGGATAAAGTACAACCCCTGCCCGATGGCATTACGTATATGGAAGGACAAGGGATCAAAATCGGTGTGATCTCCGATAGTTTCAGTACGGCCCCCAATACTTTAACCACGGCCGTAACCGATGTGACCAGCGGCGATCTTCCGGGCGTTGGCAATCCTAATGGTCATACCACCCCAGTGACCGTACTGGCGGATCTAGCGGTAGGTGAAGGGTCCGATGAAGGGCGGGCCATGCTCCAGATCATCCATGACTTGGCGCCTAAAGCAACCCTGGGTTTTACGACGGGCTTTCTCGGCTCGGTGGATTTTGCCCAAAAGATCCTTGACCTCAGACAAGTATTTGGGGCCGATGTCATCGTGGATGACCTGACGTATTTTGATGAGCCGATCTTCTCCGATGGCATCATTACCCAAGCGGTTGATCAGGTGACTAAGGCAGGTACGGCCTATTTTTCGTCAGCAGGGAATCAGGGCCGCAATGCCTATGCTGCGGACTTTCAGGGAGTAGATCGTAAACAAGCGCTACAACGATTAAATCTTGGTCTTGAAAATATCCAGATCGGTCCGATTATTCAATCAGACCGTGTTAAAGGATTTCATGATTTCGATCCGGGGCCAGGAATTGATATTAGCCAAGGTTTTAGAGTCAATAGTTCCGAGGTCATACTCAGCTTTCAGTGGGATGAATATTTTGGATCTGGTCGGGTCAAGACAGATTATGACCTGTTGGTTTTTGATCAAGCTGGTATCTATCTGGGGGATTTGAGCGGCACAGACCGCAATGTGGCTACGGGTGAAGCCCTAGAACTGTTAAATTTGCCCACTGGGGAATATCAACTGGTCATTGCTAAACTTAACCGGGGATCAGCCAATCGGTTGAAATATATTGTTTTTGGCGGCGTTGATTTTACGGCTGACTATTTTCCTGGAGCATCTACCATATTTGGTCACGCAGCAGCCAAAAATGCCCAGGCGGTAGCCGCTGCTTTTTATGCCACAGCATTCACCGTCGAAAATTTTTCCTCCGTAGGTCCGACTAAGATTTTTTTTGATAGCCAGGGCAAACGGTTACGTACGCCAGAAGTTCGTAACACTCCCCAACTTACGGGGGTTGATGGGGTTGATACTACGTTTTTTGGAGTCGATACGGATAGTAATGGCTTCCCGAATTTCTATGGCACCAGTGCCTCTGCTCCCCACGCGGCGGCTATTGCCGCCCTAGTCCTAGAGGCTGCTGGGGGCCGGGGATCCCTTGCGCCTCAAACCCTTTACAGCATCTTGCAAGCCAGCGCCGAAGACCTACCCTATGATGCGGATCCTGATTTTAGCAAGGCGCTTTTGACCGCCGAAGCAAACCGTAGCCTTCCTCAAGTTGGCGTTACGGCCCAAGGACGTGATTCCAGCGATCCTAACTTTTTTAAGATCGAGGTGGTTAGCCTTGCCCCTGGGGACAGCATTACCCAGGTAGTCTTTGATCTAAGCGCTGCTGGACTGGTCTTTGATACGCAGGGGATTGCTTCGGATCCCTATATCTTTGGCAACCTAGTGGGTATTGAGCAAACGGATATCACCGTCAAAGTTATGGACGGTGCACCGATTTGTATTCTTGAATTTGCGCCGAATACTTTTAATAGGGGAGACTCCATCAGCTTTGGTATTGACCGTGATGTGGCAACCCGTTCTGAACCTATAACGGTCTCCACTACGGGCACCGTTGATCCGGGACGGGGCAATAGTGCCGATGAACTGGCGGGCGCGGCGGTCAATGGGAAGTTGATCACAGGTACTGCCAATGATGGGGTCTTCTTCAATGAACCCGGACCCCCCGGACCCGATAGCTACACTGGGGCTGGTTTGATCAATGCCCTAGAGGGCGTGCAAAAGGTATTCCCCTGAGCGCAGATCGATCTGTAATAACTGGGCCTCTAAGTCGACAGAAGTCTGCGCTACTAAGGGGGGTAGTTCCGGGAGGCTTGGGGCTAAGAGTACTTCTCCGGTTAATTCAAATACCCTTTGACGGTAGATGGCGTTAGGAATGCACGCATAAAGCGCTCGGTAACCCTGGGCCGCTTCCTGCCCATAGACAGCTTCTCCGCTCGCTTGCCATAACTCGTAATAAAGCGCTGCTTGTTGCATCGGCTCGGTCCATTGCGTCAACATCGTGGACAACGTTTGAAGCCCTAGATGTTGCGTCTCTTGCGCTAGGATCAGCCGCGCTTTTAGTACTTGGGCTTTAAATTGTTCTTCACGGTCGCCAATATGCAGGGCCAAAGTGGCGGCTTCGGTAATAAGATCATCAATGCATTCTAATTTTCCTTGTTTGAGATAAAGATCACTTTGTAAGCATAGAAAACTACAGAAATAGTAGGGGATATTTAAGTTGCGTGAAAGTATGATGGCCTTTTCGCATAGATGACTTGCTCGATCAATTTGCCCTTGGGCCATATAAACCTCTGCCATATTGGTTAAAGCCACAGTGATCATGGTTTGATCGCCCAAACCCAAGGCTGTTTTCAACTGATATTGATAACATAATAGGGCGCGGTCATAATCTCCTTGATCGTAATAAAGTACGCCCATATTACCAACAACCCGGCTAATTCCTGGCTGATCACCAATTTCAGAGGCAATGTGTAGCTGTTGGGCATAACACTCGAGGGCACGAGCATAATTTCCTTGCTCTTGATAGGCAACACCCATATTACCGGTACTCATACCCACATAAAACCGATCCGCTAGCGCCTGGGCGAGGGGGAGCTGCCGTTCAAAACATGCTAGGGCACGGATGTAGTCTCCTTGATGAAGATATACAACGCCCATATTCCCAATCGAAATACTAATGCTACGTTTATCCGCCAACTCCGTGGCAATTTGAAGTTGTTGTTGATAGAATCCTAAGGCGCGGGTGTATTCTCCTCGTTCTTTGTAGACAGCGCCCAAGTTGCCCACGGTACGACTGATCCCTTGGGCATCTTCGAGATTATGAAAATTCCCTAGGGCCTGCTCAAGCCATTCTAGGGCTTCCGTATGGTTGCTCTTAAGCCGTAATAACGCCCCTATGGACCGTTGGCTATGGGCTTGTAGCCCCCGGTCTCCCTTAGTTTCGGCACAGGCTAGGGCTTCCCGATAAATCTGCTCCGCTGCGGCCCATTTTCCGGTCAACTCCCAGATTTGACCGAGTTTAAGTAGTACTTCTGCGTGATCAACCGCGGGGATCAACTTAAGGAGCCGTTGATAATAATCAATGGCGGTATCATTGGCATAAATTTGTTGGGCTGCTTCCCCAGCTTGCTGATACCAATAGACCGCTAAATCCGTAACTCTAGCTTGTTCATAATGTTCACCAATTAGACCTGCGTATTCTAAAACCCTTTCTCCACTGTGATCTTGAAGCCATTGGGCCACCCGTTGATGATAGGTGCGGCGTAACCGTTTTAGAACACTCTCATAGGTTACTTCATGGAGGATCGCATGTTTAAAAATATATTCCCGTGTTTGCGCAAAGGAGGTAGTCTCCCGCACAAAGATCAATTCTCTAGTCTCAAGCCCACTGAGACTTGGTTTGACGATAGTTGGGGATTCTTGCAAATAGGTTATGGTTTGATCCCAAAATACCCGCCCTACCACTGAGGCCCGTTGTAGTGTTTCTCGTTCCTCCGCAGGTAGCGCATCAAGACGGGCTTGGATCAAACTCGTTAAGGTCTGGGGGATCCGTAGTTCAGCTAAGCGCTCGGTTTGGATCTGCCAGTGTTCTAAACCCTTGAGAATTACGCCATCTTCAATCAGAACTTTGATTAATTCTTCTAGATAAAAAGGGTTTCCCTCAGCGCCCTGCACAATTACATCCTGCAGACTTTTAGGAACCTGGGGAACTTTTTGCAGGATCTCGACTACTAGTTGATAACTCTCGGAGGCCGAAAGCGGCACTAGATCAAGGCGGGTATGGGTAGGCCACGTGCCCCAATGGGGGCGTTTTTCCCAAAGAATCGGGCGGGTCAAAGAAATTACTAATAAAGGCATTTGTTGCCCGGACTGGGCAAGCTGTTCTAGAAATGCTAAAGATCCTTCATCGGCCCAATGAATATCTTCTAGAAAAATTACGGTTGCTTGATAGTCTGGTTGTTGTTTTTGAAAAAGTTGACTGAGATAAAAAAAAGCACGGTCTCGAATTTGACGGGCATCTTTAATAATTCCCCTTAAGTGCGGGCTAAAACTAAAATCAAAACCGATCAACTGCCCGATAAAGTGGGCCTTCTCTTGACTTTCAGAACCTAAAAATTCCTGAATTCCCGACTCTAATTTTTTACGGGCTAGGTGTGCCCGGTCACTGTCGAGAATACCAAACCGTGCAGCCACGATTTCACGCAGTAAGCCGTAGGGCAAACGACTGAGTTGAGGGTTGGCCCGTCCCCTAAAAAATCGTACAACTTCCGGTAAAAGTTCGATCCATTTATCAAATTCATAGAGTAAACGCGATTTTCCAACCCCTGCTTCAGCCACGACACTCACAAACCGAGATGCCTGGGTTAAGAACACGGTCCGTAGCGCGGCTTGGAGGTGTGCTAATTCCTGATCACGCCCGATCATACGGGTTTCAATGCCTTCTATACCCCGAGTCGTGATCCGAAAAGCCTTCGGCTTCTCATTTTGAACCAGGTATACCTTAATAGGCTCTAGCTTCCCCTTGACCCGGATTGGTTCGAGGGCTTGTACATCAAAAACGCCCCGCACATGACCGTAGGTATGGTGGGCGATCAAAATCCCGCCCACGGGGGCTGCCTGTTCTAACCGGCTGGCTAAATTAACCGTATCCCCTAGGGCGGTGTACTCCGCATTGCTCCCGACTGATCCCAATAAAACAGGTCCTGTATTAATCCCAATGCGGATCTCCAGGGGCATGGTTACGGTTGAAGGCTGAAAATGCTTCAGCTCATGCAGGAGGGCCAAGGCCGCTCGGATTGCACGCTCTGGGTCATCTTCGGCTGCCATAGGGGTGCCAAAAAGGGCCATTACCCCATCCCCTAAATGTTTATCAATCACCCCGCCATGGGCCATGATCACCCCATCCAGCCGTTGCCATAGCGCCTGGATCAGGTCAGCGACTTCTTCGGCATCTAGGCTTTCAGAAAGGGCGGTAAACCCCGAAAGATCCGCAAATAGGACCGTGATCTGCTTACGTTGATCGGCCACGGGCGGTTCAGTAAGGGAGGCCAACTGCTTATGTAAGGGTGCCAGGGCTATCTCTACCACAGCATCCCCAAGAATTGCCCTTTGCCCCTCAAGGGCCGCAATAGCCTGTTCTAATTGTGCTTTAGTCGGCATGGGGCAACGGTCCAACCCCGCTATAGAAACTAAGTGCTCGGATCAAAACTACTGTACCGCAAAATATTAATCCTGCTGGGATCTGGATCACAGGGAGTGTACGGTATCAATCACAACTGTTTACCATAAATTCACACAAATGGGTGATCAAAATCATGGGATTCTTTGAACCTGAGGGGTATGATACATCTGGACCAAGTGAATGTGAGTAATACATGAAATTGCCCATCTTAGTTGCAGCGGCAACTGTTTTAATGCTAGGTGCAACCTCGGCCCAAGCTGGAGAGAAAAAGCCCTTCGTACTGGATGGGCGGACTTTTGAAAGTCAAGAAGCTTTTATTCAATCGGGTAATCGGTGTGGGGTCAAAAACCCCGACAGCGCCACCATGGCAGCCGTAGACCGTCAGGTTCAAACTTGGCTTGAAAATAATCGCGGTACCCGTCCTTTAATTGCCAACATCAGCATCCCTGTCGCAGTACATGTGATCTACAGCGGCACGGTGGGTAATGTTTCCGACGCCACCATCAATAACCAGATCGCCGTACTAAATGATGCCTTTGTCGGTACGGGCTTTTCCTTTTTCATCTCCTCCATAGACCGGACCAATAACTCCTCTTGGTTTACGATGACCAATGGTTCGTCGGCGGAAACTTCAGCTAAAAATGCCCTTAATATTTCTCCTACTACCCGGTTAAATCTCTACACCGCTAACCCCGGTCAAGGCTTGTTGGGCTGGGCAACCTTCCCTTCCTCGTTGGCGAGCCAGCCTTCCAAAGATGGTGTCGTGATCCTGTACTCTTCTATGCCCGGTGGTACGGCTGCTCCTTACAACGAAGGCGATACTGCGACCCATGAAGTAGGCCACTGGCTCGGTCTGTACCACACCTTCCAAGGAGGCTGTGCTCGTAATGCCACGACTGGTGGCGATCTCGTCAGCGATACTCCTGCTGAAAAGAGTCCTGCTTACGGGTGCCCCAGTGGACGGAACACCTGCTCCAGTACGGGCAATGATCCGATCACTAACTTCATGGACTACACCGACGATTCCTGTATGTTCCAGTTCACTACGGGTCAGACCAATCGGATGCAATCCCAAGTAGCGACCTTCCGTCCTGCACTCTAAATCCGTAGGGTTTAGATGATACATTAGGGGGGCATTAACGCCCCCTTTGTCATGTTGCATTGGTACGTAATTGGCTTTCTCGTTGCGCTTTCGGTAATTCTGCTCCTGCTCCGTTGGCTGTACCCACCCGCCTGGGAAGCTTGGCTACGGGTCGCCAAACCCTGGGGCGAATTTATGGCCCGTTCGCTGATGCGGGTATTTTATCTGGTCTTGACGGGACCCTTTGGCCTCGTACTCCGCCGTCAACGGCCTCAGATCCATCAACGCCATCCTGGAACGAGCTATTGGGAAGAATCCCGCCCCCGTGCACATACCCTTGATGAAATTCAACAGCAATTCTAATGTCTGCGCAAATTATTGATGGCAAGGCGACAGCCCAAAACATTCAACGGCAAATCGCCCAGCAGATTGCCGTATTAGCGCCCCAAGCAGCACGGGCACCCGGTCTGGCGGTGATCCTGATCGGTGAAAATCCTGCCAGTCAAGTATATGTGCGCAATAAAGAACGCGCCAGCCAAAAAGTGGGTATGGTTTCCTTCCCCCATCACTTGCCAGCAACTATTGCTCAAACAGCCGTTGAACACTTGATCGTCAGCTTAAATCAAGACCCTAACGTAGACGGGATTTTGTTACAGCTACCCGTACCCCCTCATTTGGACAGTACCTATTTACTCAATCTGATTGATCCTGATAAGGATGCCGATGGTCTACATCCTGTTAATTTGGGCCGACTCGTACGCAGTGAAGTAGGGCTACGCAGTTGTACTCCCGCGGGTGTCATGCGCTTACTTACGGATCTACCCCTGACACTACCCGGTAAACAGGCCCTCGTAATTGGTAGATCGATCTTGGTCGGTAAACCAATGGCCTTAATGTTAATGGAACAAGACTGTACCGTGACCCTAGCCCACTCCCGGACGGTGGATCTCGCCCATCATTGCCAACAAGCCGATATTGTGGTTGCCGCCGTGGGGCGTCCGCACCTAATTACCGGATCGATGCTCAAACCGGGGGCGGTGGTGATCGACGTTGGTATGAATCGTTTACCTGACGGAACCCTCGTGGGCGATGTGGACTTTGCTAGTGCCGCAACCCTCGCCTCGTGGATCACGCCCGTACCAGGGGGCGTAGGACCGATGACCGTCACTTTATTGTTAGCGAATACCCTTAAAAGCTTTTGTAGCCGCTTAGGTTTGTCGTTTAACCCGATCTAATGAGCGGTTTTTTAATCAATAAGCCTAGGGCTGACTGCTACCTCTAGTTGCGGGGAATCCCTCCGTGTTAGCCTAGCCCTATGGAACATCTTAATCGCTGGCTGGCTGGGTCTTTGATCGTAATGTGTGTGGCGGCAACATGGGTTGGGGCAACCCGCCCCCAGACTACCGAAGCCACCCGTATGGATCAAATGGATCTGGGCGTTCCCTTGGGGGACCGTTTTCAAATCCTTACCCTCCAAGGAGCCATCACCACGGACCGGGGCGGGGGCAGTCCCTTTGGCGGAGGTAGTTTAGATGCCCTCACCATCCGTGATCGTTTGATCAAGGCGGCTGAGGAAGATAGTATCAAAGGGGTTTTGCTGCGTATCGATAGCCCCGGTGGAACGGTAGGAGCCAGTCAAGAGGTTTATAACGCGGTTTTGGCCCTACGCAAAAAAAAGCCTGTGGTGGTAAGTATGGGGGATACTGCGGCGAGCGGCGGCTATTATATCGCCTGTGCGGCTGACCGGATCTTGGCGAATCCAGGAACCCTAACCGGTTCAATTGGGGTGATCATTTCAGGCTTTAATGCCTCTAAACTCCTCAATACCGTTGGCCTAGAACCCCAGGTGATCAAATCCGGCAAGTATAAAGATATTCTCTCTTTTAATCGGGCCTTGACTCCAGAAGAACGGGTTTTACTCCAAGCGTTGATTCAAGACACCTACGAGCAATTTGTTGGCGCTGTGGCAACCGGGCGCAATATGACCACCGCCCAGATCCGCCCCCTAGCCGATGGCCGAATCTATACCGGGCGTCAGGCTGAAAAATTGGGTCTTGTGGATCAGCTCGGTGGACTTACGGAGGCCAAAGCAACCCTCAAAGAATTAGCTCAAAAGCGTTTTCCTGATCTAAAAGATAAAAAAGTTCCCTTTACTGAGGGCGGAAGTTCCCTAAGTGACGCTTTTGGAACCTTGTTTCAAAGCAAAATCGAAGTCCGTGTTCCTTTGGGCATCAGCGTTCCCGAAAATTCTCTGCAACCCCTATGGCTTGCTCCAGGATTAGGGCTGATTAAATAGCTGATTATGCTAGGGCAATACTTTCTTCCAGGGGGTAGTTTCGATCAGTCCATGCAGCAAGACATAAAAACAGGGAATGATAAACAACGTTAAAAAAGTCGCCAACGAAACCCCGTAGAACACGACGATACCCAAGGGTTTGAGGAAAGCTGAGCCTTCACCCAAGCCAAGGGCCAAGGGCAAAAGGCCCAAAACCGTAGTCAAGGCGGTCATGATGATCGCCCTCAGGCGTAGGGGTGCTGCCTTCGCAATGGCTTCACTGCGGCTTAGCCCCTCCTCAGCCCGGAGTTGATTGGCAAGTTCTATCATGACAATTCCATTATTGACAACGATCCCGACCAGCAAAATGACCCCGACCAATACGGTGATCCCCACGGCTGTCTGGGTCACCCATAGGCCGAAAATGCCCCCAGCTAAGGCTAGGGGAACCGTTACCAAAATAACCAACGGATCAACCAGGTCGTTGTATTGCACGGCCATGACGGCAAAGACCAAAAACAGCGCCAAGCTCCCGAGTAACAGCAGGGAACTTTGTAACTCCTGATTGCTCTTGGATGCGCTACTGGGCAAAACAACGATGCCCTCTGGTAGTTCAAGTTCGGCTAAGGTTGCTTCTAATTGGCTGACCCCATCGCTGAGACTAGCGCCTTCATTGAGATTCCCGGCGATCAAATAGGAAGGCCGTTGATTTAACCGTTGGATCTCCGTCGGTCCCTCCCCTTCGATCACTTCGGCAATATCCCCTAAACGTACCGGTTGGGTTCCGCCCCAAAATAACGGGAGTTGGGCCAGATCTGAAGTACGGGTGAGATAGCGGTCATCCAGCTTAACGCGGACATCTACGAGGCGCTCCTCTCGTTGCAGTTGGGTCGGGATCGAACCTTCGAGGGCGGTGCGGATCGTGTCGCCAATGTCTTGGGTATCTAAACCTAGGGCTTGGGCACGCTCCCAATTGGGACGGATCTGGACTTCAGGTTCTTGATCATCCGCCTCGGGACGAAAGCGGGCGAGGGTTACCTGTTCATCTAAAGCCTTTAGCACAATCCGTCCGGCTTCACGTAACCGGGTCGAATCATCCCCTTGGAGGATCACATCTAGATCCGCCCCTCGGAGTGGGGAATTGTTGAGGATCAAACCCCGCACTTGTCCGGGATTAACCCGAATGCGAATACCCACTAAATTGAGTTTCTCAACTTCTTTATTGATCCGCTCTACATAAGCATCAATATCTGACCCCGGCTTAAGGGTGATGGTACTCGATCCCCGTAGCGGATTGCTATTGGTAAAGTTCCCAAATAACGCTCCTCCGGTTGTTGTAAAGGCATAGGCCGTTTCTGGTTGACTCAAAATAATTTCATCTACTTTAGTCATTACCCTACGGCTGGTAGCCAACGGCGTACCTGGGGGAAATTGGGCAAAAAGATTAGCTTGACCCGTACTGATCCGGGGTAAAAGTTCTTGGGGCAATTGACTACCTAGGAATATACTTCCGCCACCCAAAATA
This sequence comes from Gloeobacteraceae cyanobacterium SOY_34_metabat_371, assembly GCA_031398925.1. Taxonomy (GTDB): domain Bacteria; phylum Cyanobacteriota; class Cyanobacteriia; order Gloeobacterales; family Anthocerotibacteraceae; genus JANNOF01. Next base: position 15,464 of record JANNOF010000047.1, read on the forward strand.
ACCGTTACAAGCAGCACAACCGTAAATTTATACTTCAGCGCCCCAGATAAAACCCGACGATAACCATTGATGGTTCGTTGAAATCCTGATTCAAAAGCCACAAGCGGCTTCCAGTCATTAAGTCCACTACGTATGGGGAGTTTTAAAAGTCGGGCAGCCAAGGCTGGAACTACTGTGAGGGCTACCACCAACGAAGCTGCTACCGCAAAACAAATGGTTAAGATCAGTTCATTGAATAAAAGGGCAATAAAGCCCCCTAGTAATAAAAAAGGCACCACTGAAGCCAGGTTAGTGGTGGTGGAGGCTAAAATTGCCGATTCTAGGGCGGTACTTTCGCGAATTGCAGATCCCAGGGGGTCTTCCTGGCGGTCTTTGGCACCGGTGATGGCATCCAGCATCACAATGGCGTTATCCACTACGATCCCCACCCCCAGGGATAATCCTCCCAAACTAAATAAATTTAAGGACAACCCAAAGACTTGCATCAAAATTACAGCCGAGAGACTAGAAAGTATAATAGCCAGCACAATAACGAAGGTTTGACGCAAAGACCTGAGGAATAAAAAGACGGCTAAGCCCGCTAAAACAGTCCCAGACAAACCAGAATTAACGACATCGGCCACCGCAGAGCGAATAAAGACCGACTCATCTAACGTCGGGGTTAAGACCGTATCTTCAGATAAGACTCCAGAAGTCCGCATTAAGGCCAAGCGTTCTTTGATGCCATCAACTACGTTGATCGTATTAGCATCGGGTTGCTTACGAATACTCACTTTAACGGCTGGCTGTTTATTCAGCAATACAAAGATCCGCTCCCGCTCTGTACCATCAATGACCTGGGCAAAGTCACGCAAATAGACGCGACGGTTGGTAGTACCCGGTACGGCAAAGGAAACTTGATTGAGTTCCTCGGCATTTTTAAAACGTCCCACCGTGCGGGTAATGATTTCCTTTTCTGCCCCTAACAGTCGCCCTCCAGAAACATCTTCATTACGGGCTTCGAGGGCATTGAGGACATCAATAAGCCCAATACCTTGGGCCTGAAGCCGTTGTAGATCGATATTGACCCGGACTTCTTCCTTGAGGCCCCCCGAAACATCAACGGCTGCCACCCCAGGTACAACGCTCAACTCACGGGTAAACACTTCATCGGCAAAAACCCGCAGTTCACTGCGGCTAAGCGCAGGGGCGGTCAAAGCGAGTTCGTAAACGGGCAACTGCGAAGGATCGATCTTAAAGATCCGGGGTTGCTCCGCCACCTCTGGCAGCGCACTGCGCGAACGATTAACCGATGCTGTGACATCATTGAGGGCCTGATCAATATTTTGACCAGGATTGAAATAGAGATCGACGCTGACTTGGCCTTCACGGGTCTGGGAGGAAAGTTGAACGACCCCTTCGGTGGCAGCTAGGGCTTCTTCTAAAGGCTTCGTGACTTCTTCTTCGGCAACTTCGGGGGCTACCCCTGGCACATCAAGCCGTACTCCCACCCGGGGATAGGTAATGGAGGGCAACAGATCAACTTGCAGGCGAAAGATAAAAAATACCCCTAGCACGATCACTGTTAGCGTTAGCATCAACGTGCCAATGTGCCGCCGGATCGCTACATTACTAAGGCTCAGGCCCATTAGCTGCCTCCTCGCTGGGGTTTAGATCCTTCAGAAAGTAAGCTCAAGCGCACGGTTTCACCGGGTTTAAGGGGTTTACCACTGCGCGCGACATATTCTTCTCCGGGCTGGAGTCCACTGAGGATTTCGACTTTGCCATCGGCTTGGGTACCCAGTTGTACGGGTCGGGTTTGCACCGTTACGCCTTCACCGCGTTTGATCACATAGATACTGGGTTTAGCCTCTGGATCTTGAATGGCTCCGACCGGAAGGAGCACCCGTTGAATCTGAGGATTTGTAAACTGAACCCGTGCTAACAAGCCACTGGCAATGCGTCCCTGGGGATTGGCTATGACTACTTCAACGGGCACTAAACGGGCTACGGGGTCCGCAGCGGGGGCAATACGGGTCACCTTACCTAAAAATTCCTGGGTTCCAAAGGCATCTAAGCGCACTTGGGCCGTTTGGCCTACCCGGATCTGAGAGAGTTCAAGTTCAGAAATTTGCACGGGGATCTTGATCTGACGAAGGTCTCCTAGGCGCAAAACTTCATCGCCAATGCGTACCAAATTGCCTACTTCACTGGACTTACTCAAGACCACCCCTGTTAAAGGAGCCTTGAGCAGAGCATAGGAACGTCGTTCACGGGCTTGGGCCAACAGCGCTTGCTGGGCGGTGATCCTAGACTCACTAGCACTGAGGGCTTTGAGTTGGCTACGTACTTGGGCTTGGGTGGAGCGTAGGGCTTGCTCCGCCGTACGGGCGCTGGTTTGGGCTAGCTCTGCCTCCTGGATCGAAATGGCCCCTTGTTTCGCCAGTTGATCGAGGCGTTGGGCATCGGCTTGGGCCTGTTGCAGTTCTAAACGGGCCTGCTCTACTTGGGTACGGATATTGCTGACCTGGGCTTGGGCTTGGGCAACTTCCGCACCACGGGCCGCCCGTTCCGCCTCTGCTTGGCGGAGTCCAGATTCTAAAAGACTGTCATCGAGACGGGCTAAAATTTGACCCTTGGTCACCGGATCCCCTTGATCTACATTTAAGCTGAGCAGTTGTCCCTCGACTTGGGCCCGCAGGGCAACTTCTTGAAAGGGCTGGGTCGTGGCGGTATATTCCTGAATCTGCGCCAGGGAGCCCACTTTAGCCACCGCGACATCCACAGGAGTTGGTCCCCCTGCGCCCCGTCCTTTGCGGACTTGGGCCGTGGTTTGTTCGGCAGATCCACAACTACTCAGCAGGATCAAAAGAACCAGGGGCATTAACGTATAAATCTTCATTGCATACCCAGGTCGTTCGTTTTAGATCCCCTAACTTTGCTGATCAGACCGAGAATATAGCGATACTGGACCGCCATATGCAGGGCGATAAAAGCAATGAAGGTATAGGCCAGCCAGCTATGGGCATTGCGGGCTAATCCTCCCAAAGCTTTATCCTCCGCCACGATGGCGGGTAGCTCAAGGCCAAAAAACGCCACATCGCGACCAAAGGCATTGGAGAAGGTGTACCCACTTAGGGGAAGCAGAACCATGAAGCCATAGAGCAAAGTATATAAGCCCACGGTTTTGAGCAAGGTTATCGGTTGCTTGGGTAAACGGGGGGGTAGGGCAGCCCGTAAAAGAACTACGATCCGTACTAAAAGTAGGGCCATGACCAATACCCCTAGGGATTTGTGGAAATTATAAAAATCCCCGCGAAAGGCGGCTTCCTTGGGCAGCTCGGACATATAGATCCCACCGCTCAAAAGCACTGCAAAGACCGCAGCCATGACCCAATGGATCACTCTTAGTTGTTTATTGGCTTGGACTTTGGGATTTGCAGGACGGACAGTCATGGGCTTACCTCCTGAATTACTGTTCCATTGTTGCAAATTATTCACAATCCGCTACCTCTAGTAGAACCCTAAACGTGCCCTAGGGTTCCTCAAAGCAGCATAAATAAAGCGTATACGCCAGGATTAGGCCGTTTATACCCGTGGCACGTTAGATCCCGTTGCCTAGCTTAGCTATCCAGCTCAGGATCAGGACGTGTCTGTACCCCTAACTGATCGAGCAGGTTCAGACTAGGCGCAGATCCGTCAATAAAGCCCTCCTCATCCATCCAAAAGCAGAGAATATCAAGCTTATGGAGAAAATCAATATATTCCCCCAAGGGGGGATGGTCAAAGATCCCACATTTAGCGAGGGGAAAACCCGCCTGTCGCCAAGGAACTAGGGCAAAGTATTCGTAATACAACAATTGCCCCACGATCTCTTGGATCACTTCGAGGCTATCTTGTTGCCCCAGGATCTTGACTTCACCCAGGAGGATCAGACTGTCATCCACGGCCAAAAAGTCAAACGTATCCGGGTCTTCACGGACTTCTTTACCCGCTAAACGAAACCAACGGCGGAATTGTTTTAAAACCCGGTCATGGGTCTTAGTACGCGCTAACTGGCGGCGGCGGCGGCGTTCGGCAATTAAGGGATCTTGAAAAAGTCCTGAGGGTAAGCCACTTTTTTGATAACGGGGGGCTTCTTCCGGATCGAGTACTAAGTACCCACCGGTGGGGCGGGGGCGCATTGCACTGTTTTTAGGGGGCGTAAAGCGGATCAATAAGGGTTGCTCAGGGGCCAGTACTTGGCGCAAAAATTCCTGATTTTCCAACTGATCGGGGTCTTGATTAAACAGAGCTTGGAATAGCTCCGGGGAAAAATTAAAATCCTGCTGAAAATGCTCAGGGGTAATCCAACGCTCTCCGGTGCCGAGTTGCTCATGGGCAAAATAGAGCGACTGCATTAAGGGATACAGAGGCAAGGGTTCAGGGATCAGCTCTTGCCACATGATCAGACTGCTGGGGGCCTGAAAAACCTGAGCATGATGGTTACGCCCTAAAACCTGTAGAAACTTAGGTAGTCCCGGTCGCCATCCGCAGGGATTGCCATCAAAGCCGCATTTTTGGCGACCCTGATCCAGGGTTAGGGAAGTCACGCCGTCATAAAGACGAAAAGGGCAGAGATCCCGGTCTTCTTCGAGAAAAACTGGATTTTGCCAAAAATTGAGCGATTGGGCATGGCAGCCAATGCCCTGTTGCCCGTTACAGGCTTTATACCAACCCGGATCCCGGTGCCCTAACGGGCGGGGTAAACCGTGGGGGTCATGGTTAAAGGGCGGCCAAACCCACCCTTCACCCAAGTAGGGATGGTGCTTGGTAAAAATTTGATCACATAAATCGACCACATGATCCAGCTCCAGCCCCTGGGAACTGCCTACGGGGGGCAGATGGTTCACCTGGAGGGCGAGGGCTAATTCTACAGCTCGTGGATAAAAACTATGGTTGCGCTCTTGGTATCGGGCCAACAATTGGCCCGCAAGGGCAAAAAGATCATAGCGATTGCGGTCAATAGTCGTCATAGACTTCCTTCATCCCCGCTGAGTAACCAATAGATCGAGACCCCTAAGGATTTAGCAAAACCAATCAGTTCCCAGTCCACCACTCGGCGCCGCTGATTTTCAATCTGCCCAATTTTGACATAGTCAAGCTGGACTCCGTAGTGACTCAGTCTACCTGCTAGTTCATCTTGAGTAAGCTGGAGCCGTTCACGCATCCAACGAACCCTAGGGCCGATCAGGTTGACAGGACGCTCTTGCAACATAACCCATGGTCTATGGCTGCTCTTAGTTTAGCCCTTTAATCGAAAATCCAATAATTTGAGCCTAAAATATTTTTAATTATGATCGATTTTCATTTACTGCATTTCTTGTACATTCCTTAAGCTTCTATTAAGGACATTTCAGGAGAAGCCCCGTGGCTGAACGCCTACAGGACGAGGAGTTTACTTCTAGCTCTGACGACTCCGTAGATTTATACCTCAATGCAATTGGACGGATCAATCGGGTTAGCCCCGAAGAAGAGATCCAACTGGCTCGGATCATCCAGCGGGGGCTTTATCTTGAAACGATCCATTGTCAAAGTGATGATCCCCATTCTTGGCAAGAAACCGCACAGCATTTAGATCTGACGACCCAGGAGATCCAACGGCAACTCCGGGCTGCCAAACAGGCCCAACAACGGTTGATCAATGCCAATTTGCGTCTAGTAGTTTCCATTGCCAAAAAATATGTCCAACGTAATGTACCTTTTTTGGACCTGATCCAAGAAGGCAATATTGGCTTAATGCGGGCCACTGAAAAGTTTGATCCCGAAAAAGGCTACCGCTTTAGTACCTACGCCACCTGGTGGATCCGCCAAGGCATTACCCGAGCCATTGCCAATCAAGCCCGGACCATTCGGTTGCCCATTCATGTCAGCGAAAAGATCCGTAAGTTGCGCACCACCACCCGCCTGATGGCTCAGGAGCACGGGCGCAAACCTACAGAGTTAGAACTCGCGGGCGCGGCGGAAATGAAATTAAGTAAAGTCCGTCAGCTTCAACAAATTGCCCGTTTACCCGTCTCCCTCGATCTACCCTTGGGCAAAGATGGAGATACCTGTTTAGGTGATCTATTGGAAGATAGTCACGCGGATGAATACACCCAATCCCTAGTTACGGATTCGCTGCGGGTAGATCTGGCCAAGGCTTTAGCCCAACTTAAACCCATCGAGCAATCAGTGCTGACCCTGCGCTTTGGTCTGGATGGTTCACCGGGATTAACCCTTAAAGAAGTAGGTCAAGCCCTTAGTCTTACCCGTGAACGCATCCGACAGATTGAACGTGACGCCATGTACAAATTGCGCTGCCCCCATTATCAACAGGTTCTTCAGCAGTATTGTTGATCGGTATACCATTGCTATTGCATCACTGCCTATGACTGTTACTCAGACTCATCGCACTCCTGAAGCGACGGGCCGAGTTTTCAGCGTTTTGATAACTTCCTGTGGATCTGCAAGATCGCCAAGATCAATAGGGAACTTGATACATTCACCGTCGTAGACCTTCCAAACTAGCCGCTCCAAAGAAAGTGCCAGATCCGGGCTATAGAGAAAAAAATGCCCACACGGAAGATCGCCACTCAAAACTTCTACATCGCCGGGGTTAACAGTAAATTGAAAAGTGTAATTTTTTTTGTCTTCTGAGGTAATAATCACCTCTAGGTTTTGAGGATTAGTAGGATTTTTGAAAATTGAACTCACCTTTACGCTCATCGGTACAATACCCCGCGAGTAGTCCAGATTCTCTGGAATTCTTCTACTGTCATTTTATACCTTGTGGCCTCGCCAGGGTCACGTATGATGATCAGCCCCACTGATCAACAGGTTCTTCAGCAGTAGTGTTGATCGGTATACCATTGCTTTAGACAATCTTTATGTGGGGGTTTTGCTCTCATCGTTAGAATGATTGCACTGATCTTGGTTCCTATCGTGAATAATGATTTTATCAAAGCTTTGGGACTCGTAGCTCTTTGTTACTTGCTTTTTCAAGCAATAGCTTGGGCCTTTAATTCTCTAGCGATCATTACACGGGGTTTTACCTATTGGGTCAATTATAGTTTGCTACCTTGGGCCGATGAAGCGGCAATTGCCATTGGGGT
>JANNOF010000283.1:0-8150 GCA_031398925.1 Gloeobacteraceae cyanobacterium SOY_34_metabat_371
GTCTAAATAACGATCTGCCCCGTGGGTCTGAAGATACTCATCAGGGTCTTTACCCTCAGGAATATGCAGAACCCTGGGCTGGATCCCTAAATTGCCCAGTTGCTTGAAATACTCCACTGCCCGCTCAGCGGCTTTTTCTCCAGCTTGATCGGCGTCAAAATTGAGGACCACACGGGGGCTAAGGCGCAGCAATTGCTTGACCTGATATTCGCCCAACGCTGTGCCCAGGGCGGCTACGGCATGGGTAACACCCCATTGATGTAAAGAGATTACATCAAAGTAGCCTTCGACCACAATGGCCAGATCTTGCTTGGCAATAGCATTACGTGCCCGATCTAAGCCATAGAGCAATTTACTTTTTTCAAAAAATTCTGTTTCGGGGGAGTTGAGGTATTTGGGTTGTTCTTCGCCCAAAGCCCGTGCTCCAAAGCCCACGACCCGTCCCCGTCCGTCAGCAATGGGTAACATTAGACGATTGCGAAAATAGTCATAATAGCCCCCGCCCCCCTGACGAGCCCGGATCAACCCTGCGGCTTCAACAATCGGTGCAGGGTAGCGCTTACGATCCAAAAGATGCGTGACTAGGGCATTCCAACCCGGTGGTGCATAGCCGATTTGAAATTGAGCCTGGGTTTCAGATGTGATCCCCCGCCGCTTGAGATATTCTTGGGCCGTTTGGCCCGTGGGGGTATCTAGGGAGTGACGATAAAATAAGGCCGCTTGCTGGAGTACTTCCAGGATCTGTTGTTCTTGGGCCAGTTGCCGGGTAAATTCCGCCCTTTGGGCGGGTTCCTGAGCCATCACCGGGATGTTATAGCGGCGGGCCAGGGTTAAGACAGCATCGGTATAGGAGCATTGATCGATCCGCATTAGAAAATTAATGCTATCGCCCCCCACCCCGCAGGAAAAACACTTATAAAAATTGTTGGTGGTATTGACGGAGAAACTCAGACTTTTGCCCTGATGGAACGGACATTGACCACGGAAGTCTTTGCCCGTTTTACGGAGGACCACCCGCTCGGAGACCAGTTCAAAGATGTCCGCCTTTTGGCGGACCCCATCGATGGTGCGGGGGTCCAAAGCACTCATGGTTTATTCATAGATCCAAGGACTCACCGTCGGGGTCCAGGCCAAAAGTTCCTCAGGACTAAACCACAGGGCGATCTCCCGTTGTGCCGACTCTGGGCCATCGGATCCGTGGATGATATTACGCCCGATATCGGCCCCAAAATCGCCGCGGATCGTACCCAAAGGAGCATTAAGAGGATTGGTAGTACCCATCATGGCCCGTGCTGTGGAAATTACGCCTTTACCTTCCCAGACCATTACAACCACAGGACCGGAAGTGATAAAGCTGACTAAACCCTTAAAAAAACCTTTGCCTTCGTGCTCGGCATAGTGCTTATGGGCCAACTCTTCAGTTACTTGGATCAGCTTAAGACCCACCAACTTAAAACCTTTTTGTTCAAAACGTTGCACAATGGTACCAATGAGTGCGCGTTGCACCCCATCTGGCTTAATGGCAATAAATGTCCGTTCCACAAATCCCCTCTTATGTGCCGACTCAATAGTACCTTGCCACTGGGGGGAAACGGAGCATCCATGTGCTGCTATTTGATTGTGAAATAAGAAAGGCCCGACGATATCCCCCCACGCTCTTGCTGCGCGCATCGGACCTGCCACTTCTTCTGGGCCTAGTATATCCCATGAGAACCAAATAGTTACAGCGTGCATTCAGAATTTTCTAGGGTCAAAGTCAGACGGGGTATGGGATAGCGTACCTATCCCTAAAACTTGCTAGATTTTTTAAGGATCTTCACCCTCTAAGGAAGTTCATAGGATACTATTGTGATTGCAACACTCTGCAATAATTTTCTCATCGGGAACGCGGAGCGGAGCACCCAATTCATGGCGCGCACTGTAGGTTGTCTCAGATGAAGCAATTTTTGACCACATTTTTAACGTTGGGCATCTGTACACTCGCTCTAACCAGTTGTAATTCCGAACGACCGATCGGAGCAACCGCCGCACCTTATAAGGATGCTAGTTGTCCTGCCCCTAGTGGTGAAGGACGCGGGAACTTAACCTTGGCATCAGGGGAAGTTCTAAAGACCAATAACCTGTGTTTGATCCCAGAAACCGCTACCTACGAAGGACGCCCCGCCAAGTTAATCTGGGGTGAAACCTCCCCTGTTGGACCTGTCATTGCGGAGTTAAGCAACACCGGTAGCGCCCTCGAACTCGCGGCTACTGGGGGTCGTACCGGGACGCAGATAACCCTACAGCAAGGAAATACCCGCTTGGCGATCAATTTCAGTGTCAACGCACTGGATACTAAGACCGATGTCAAGACCGGGGGGATCGACACTTCGACCAACTTTAAAGGTACGGTTACGGTTCCGCCTTTACGGGGTTTGAATTACCTTGATTCTCGCGGCCGCGGGGCAGATGTAGGCTACGACGAAACCACGGGCTTCTACGCTGCTGACGGTGAATATGCCGAGGAAGCAACTAAGGAAACCCAAGAACGGGAAGTTGAAGACGGGCCCTTTGAGATCCAGATCACCAAGGTAAATCCTGAGAAAAATGAGATCTCCGGTACTTTTATTAGCCGTCAGCCCACGGGACTAGCGGTTTTGAAAGGCAAATTGGAGATCAAGGGTCGTTTCATTGCTAATTTCAAAAAAGTCTAAGGTTTAGAACTGACCCTGGCCCTCAACCTCCGGGTTGAGGGCTTTTGCGTTAGCTCCCTTGATTGGTCAAAAGATGGATCTGACCATCGGTGGTAGCCCCGGCAAGATACTGACCATCGGCGGAAAAAATGACTGCGGTGGTTCCTTGGCGCAGGGGAGAAGCCAAACTCGTTAGGCGTTGACGGGCTGTGATCACATCCCAAAAATGTAACCCCGATCCCCAAGTGTTTTGGCTGGATCCATCTTCTGTTGTTAAGGTATTACACCCGCCCACCAATAAATATCCCGCTGGGTGAAAATTTAAGGCCGCCACGGGGCCAAGTGGTTGTTGTGTTTGGGCGATCAGGCGTTGCTCCGTTAGATGCCACAGTTGCACTACCCCATCTTCACGACCAGCCGCGCAGCGTTGTCCATCCGGGTGTAGGGCGACACTGGTGACGCCCTTACCGGCATTGAGGGTAACGAGGGGTTGCTCTTGCCCGATCTGCCATTGGCATAACATTCCATCGCGGCTGCCACTAATTAGGTATTGCCCGTCTTTGCTATAGGCCAGACTCGATACGGCCCCTCGATGTCCCCTAAAAGTCCAATAGGGACTACCATCGTTGAGGGCCACGATCTCAATGGTAAATTTAGCACTGATGCGGCTATATTCATTTTCTGAACCCAGGGCTAAAAATACGCCATCAGGACTAAAACTCATGGCGGCACAGTTGCGGGCTAGTTTTGAAAGAGCATGGTAGATCTGACCGGACGCAAGGTCCCACAGAGTAAAGCGCCCCTGTGTACTGGCACCATAAAGCCCTTGTCCATCGGGGCTAAAGCCCACCAGTAAGCGTTCGGACCCATCGCTTGCTAAGCTATGGATCTTTTGCTTGGTCGCGATGTTCCAAACAAAAAAACCATCGGCGGCGGCACTGGCCAGTAGTTCCCCTCCCGGTTGGAAGGCTAAAGAAGTAATGATCCCCGGTGTGCCCCGGAGGGTTTTGGCCACACCCGGACGTAACCACACCCGACTGGTTAACAGACGCGTGAGGGGTAAAGGTTCAGGTTCGGGTATGGGAACTACGGTTCCTGGGACCAACAGGGTCAAAAATTGACTAATTGTAGCGGGGCGGTCCTCAATTCTGAGGGCTAAACCCTTCAGGAGGGCTTCTTTAATACGGGGGTTAAGACCGGGGCAGAGTAGGGCGATATCCGGCAAGTCTTGGCCATAAAGCCGATCCATAGCGCCTATGGGGATCTTCCCGGTCAATAAATAATAGGCCGTTCCCGCCAAGGCATAGATATCCGTAAAGCCCCCCCGACGGGCTTGGAGGGCATACTGCTCCGGTGGAGCATAGCCGGAGGTAAGAATCTGGGTTTGCTTTTGGGTCGTCCCTTCGGTAAAGTTTCTGGCTGAGCCAAAATCAATCAAGACGGCCCGGTCATCGGTGGTCAGGATAATATTGCCCGGTTTAATATCGCGGTGTAACAGTCCACTGGCGTGGATCTGTTCTAGGGCTGATCCCACCTGTTGTAGATAGAGGATCACGCTTGCTTCACTGAGTGGGCCGTGCTCACTGACTACGTGTTCTAAGGGCTGGCCCCGCAGGTATTGCATCACCAGATAGGCTGTAAAATTTTCTTCAAAAATATCGAATACGGGAACGATATGGGGGTGATCAAACCGCGAAAGCATCTGAGCCTCGGTCATAAATTCCCCCAGCATGGTTTGCAGCACATCGCTTTTGATCGATGGTGCCGGGATCATTTGGGTCCCAGAACGGGTTGATCCTTGGGGGAAAAATTCTTTGAGGGCAATGGCGCGCCCTAAATTGAGGTCGGTCCCTTGATAGGTAATGCCAAAACCGCCTTCGCCGAGGACTCTACCGACCAAGTAGCGCCCATTACGGAGCGTAGTCCCCTTGGGCAATACATGAAGATGGGTAACTAGGGGGGCACCACAGGCGACACATTGATCCGTGCCGTCATCATTGGTCTGACCGCAAAAGCCACAAAGTTCACTAAGCGAAGAGTTGACCATAGGCTACAGGAAGGGAGCAGGGCACATCTTTTAAGGATGCCTCAAGGTTGTACAGAGTTAACGAGAAGCAACCCATTTTGATAACAAAAGTTTTGCTACGGGGCGTGGTGCCCATACGGACCAAGCCTGTTCCACCCGTTCAACGGCATACCCTAAGCTTTTATAGAGATCTACCGCCGCTTGATTTTGGGCCATGACATGGAGATATACGCGGGGTGCTTGCCAAGATTGGATAGTTTGTTCTACCGCATTGAGCAATAGCCGTGCTAAACCTTGTCTACGCCATCCGGGGGCTACGGCTAGGTTGGCAATATAGAAAACTTCGGGGCTAGACCACCATGTTCCAGGGATCCCGCGTTGGGACACTTCTACGGTGGCTACAATTACCCCCCGGATCAAAATTACCAAACAGGCATAACGGGTAGAGGACGGGCTAGTTAAGCGACCTTCCATATCCCAAACCATGCCCATACGTATCCAGGGGTATAACCACTGGGATACATACTCCTCCGGAGGATGAAAACTTTCGGCTAAAAGATAAGCTATGGCTTGGGCGTCGGACCGTTCCGCCCTGCGCAGCATAACTTGATTACCCTCTAGGGTGAGCTTTCCCATTTAGGGGTCCGACCGTAGAAGATGACGGATAAAGGCATAGGACTGCATCCCTTGTAAAACGGTCAATTCACCAAAAGCCTCGCCTAGAATGCCGTGGGTTTCATCGTCTAGTTCTGATTCTAGCTTCTGTAATAAATCCAACACCAATTGGCGCTGGGTCATAATTTCTTCGGGGGCGATCACCCCATCAGCCATGACATTTTGCCAAGAATCCATGCGTTCAAAAAGCCGGATCGAGTAGATCTCCCCCGTTTGCGGGTCAAACCAATCCTCGGGCAAGGTACTAGCCGCCCGCACCGTCATGGGAATCACCTGCTCAGCAGCGGTGGGTAGCCCGGCTTCGATCACTTCCCAAATTCGTTTATCCAGTTGGGATTGCTGCCAAGTCCCCCAGGCTACGGTCAAGATCAACGGTATAAAAAATACCGAAAGCACCCCTAATCCCGTCGAAAGTAGTTTATCGATCCAAGCCCCCGCCCCGACGCGGACTTCAATTTGATCGGTACTGAGGGTGGTGATCTCAATGGTTAACGCGGCCCGTACGCCTAGCACCGAGCGCCAAAGTTCGGGTTGATAGGCTTTAATCACCATACTGCCGTCTACGGTACGCAAAAATTGGGTGTTGTAGTCGTTATCGGCTAACCAACGCTGTAAAAATTGAGCTAATTCCTCAGGTTGAAGACCGGGGGATTGATAGATCCTAAGTTGCATCCTGTCCTCCTGTTTTACTCCCTGTGAGTGCCAGGGTTTGGAGGGCTTGGAGAACCGCCATTTCATAAAGGATGCGGGTGAGTTGGGCGTGCTGCTGGGTATTGAGTAAAGGTTGCACGGTCTTGAGTAACTGGATCACCCGTTGGGCTTGGGCTTGAACCTCAGCGACGCTGATCTCACCATCTGCAACTGCCTTCTGCCAAGAGTGCATCCGCTGAAGATAGGTGAGGAGTTCTAATTGCCCCGGATCATCGCTAAACCAGGGTTTACGGGCGGACATTGCGGTGCTCAGCAGGTTGTGCCTTATTTTAGCGCCTCATTGTGGAGGACTTAACTATGCTTTACATCGTCCATGATTAAGCCAATTTCTTGCCCAAATGCCAGTTCGAGGGTGTGTCCATCGGGATCACGGATAAAAGCCCAATAGCCCACCGGCGGCCCAGAATCCGTTGGGCCTTGTACCAAAATGCCCTCGCTTTGGGCTTGGTGACACAATGTGTCTACTACTTCTCGACTGGGGCAACCCACCCCCAAATGCGCAAAGGGAGTTAGCACGGGATAAACCGGATCCGCTCGGATCAAGACAATCACAAAGGGTCTCGTTTGATCGCTAAGCCAAACCACTTCTTCTGCAGTGTCTGGATCTTTACGGTGATGCACGACCTGCATCCGGGCATAGCGGGCATAAAAAGCAATACTACGCGCTATATTGCCGACAGGGAGCGCAACGTGCGTCAGGCCAATGTCTACCAAGGTACGTTCCCTTAGATCTGCTAAGTTCATCCTAACGAGTCTGGAGTAATCTATGGATCAATTTAGGGATCAAAGGACCTCTTTTGGTCTGCGCTGTCCCTAATGCAGCTTTGGGAATGGGAATCAAAAATACTGCTGGCGTAGATCCCCATTAGGCTGAAGATCAGACCTCTTGGAGTAACCCATGAATACGACCCAACAATCCGTGCCCTGCGCCTGTGAACATTGCCATTGTCAGGTGACCCCCCAACAGGGTTTTATGAAAGATGAACGGCTCTACTGTTGCGCGTCCTGTGCTGAGCACAAGCATGATCAACCAGGGGCGTGCTGTATTACCCAACAGTGTTGCTAATGTCGCCGTTAGATCAACTGCGGGGAGGCTTGATCGTTTCGTGTCAGGCTCCCCAAACTTCACCCCTCCATGATCCCTTGGTCATTCGGGCCTTAGCCCAATGTGCGGCCCACAATGGCGCGGTTGGAGTTCGCTTGGATACACCAGCTCATATTCAAGCCGCTAAAACGGTCCTAACGATCCCGGTGGTGGGCCTATGGAAAGTGGTGACCCCTGGCTCAGAGGTATATATTACCCCTACATCCCAGGAAGTCTACGCCCTAAAAGAGGCTGGGGCTGAGATCATCGCCCTGGATGCCACGGCCCGTTCCCGGCCTAAGGGTGAATCTCTGGGTGATTTGATCCAACTAGTGCATCAACTGGGTTGTTTGGTTTTAGCCGATATCAGTACTTTAGAAGAAGCGCGTCAAGCGGTAGCCCTAGGGGCCGATGCTGTGGCTACCACGCTTTTGGGCTATACCCCCTATACCGCGCAGTCCGGTCCTCCTGGTTGGGATCTTTTGGGTGATCTGATTACCCATTGCGCCGTCCCGGTGATCTTGGAGGGTGGAGTTAGTACCCCGCAGGAAGTCCAACGGGCCTTAGCCCTCGGTGCCTGGGCGGTGGTAGTTGGGACGGCTTTAACGGGACTGGATCAGCGGATCCAGCAATTTGTGCCCCACTAGACTTGGCGTATATACTATTTTTTGTTGGCCCTGTAGCTCAGTGGATAGAGCGAGGCACTCCTAACGCTTAGGTCGCACGTTCGATTCGTGTCAGGGCCATTTAATTTTTTACTTGGCGCTCCTTCACGGGGGCTCTCCATAAGGATTTCAGCCATTGGTGTTTAACTGGGAATAACTTCAGTTATGGAGGTTATAAGGTTTCTCGTAACACCACACATCTTGCGGCTATCACATCCTCTAAATGGGCCATATGCTCCATTGTCTTATTCACTAGCGGTTCGTCTACAAGAGACCATAAACGTTCTGCCGGTTGTAGCTCCGGCGAACGGGCAGGC
>JANNOF010000325.1:0-1818 GCA_031398925.1 Gloeobacteraceae cyanobacterium SOY_34_metabat_371
GCGCTCGCCTTCGGCCAAAGCCTCGGGGTCAATTTCTATCTCCGCCAAGGATTCCAGGATTGCGGATTCCAACCTTGCCAGTGACAGCCCCTTCTTTGTACATCGGTTGTACGAGTCAGAACAGTGATAGATCTCCCACGGGCCATGGCGGAGGTTTTTAGTCTCAGCCGTAACGTATAGACCGCAGTATCCGCACTTCATGAGCCCAGCGTATGGGTGAAAATGAACGCGTGTTGCACGAAAACTCTTTCTGTCTAGGAGCCTCTGAACCTGCTGGAACTCTGCTACCGTGACCATTGCTGGATGACGGCCTTTCACGAGTTCGCCATGCTCTCGAACAAACCCGGCGTAGAACGGATTCCTCAGCATGGCTCGAACTGCCATGTACTTGATCGGTCTGGAGGGCATGTTGAGGCTCTCACGGTTGTGGTATCCCCACTCGACCATTCTCCTCCACACATTTACGATATTGTCCTCGCCGGCCAACACAAGTTCCCATGCTTTCCGTACAAGCGGCCAGCCCTCGTGGTCGGCAACCACTTTGCCACGCTTGCTGTTCAATGGATCCCTGACGTTGCGATACCCCGGCGAAGCTTTGTGGTTCCACCCTCCGGCTTGAAAGTTGCCCCGAGAGGAACGCTTCACGGTGTTCACAAGGTCAATGCTGTGCTGTGTAGCGCTGGCGGCTTCAATGACGACTGCCAAAATGTTCTCGCCACTTCGATAGACCGAGTGGGGTGTGCGGATTTCTTTGATTTGGCCATCGATCAGGAGTTGCACCAGCTTCCCACCTTCCTCCATGTTCCTCACCAATCGGTTGACGTGCCAGCAGAGAATGCCATCGATCTTCCCTTTTTCCACGAGACGGATCAACTCATCATAGAGAGGTCTTTGACGAGGCGTTTTCGCCGACTTGCTCTCCTGGCACTCCCAATCGATCTTCAAACCGAACCCCTGGGCAAGGGCGCGGCATTCGGCAAGCTGCTCACCAGTGGATTTTTCGGTTAGCTTTCTGTCGTCGTGGGATTTTCGGGTGTAGAGTCCGTATCGAAGCATCCTTGCTCAATTAGGTTGAAATAGTAAGCGATGGTAATGATCCGGCGGAGGGCATCTTCGGCTTGGGCCTCGCTGACAGCAGTGCCTCGTCGCCGCTCGATGATTGCCTTCATTCGCTGGACGCCATCTGGCGTCGGACTTGGAATGCCAAAGGAAAGATCGCCAGTCCCATGATCACTATCAGATACTAACGGGACCGGAGCCTCGGACCAAGGGCCAGAAGCTGGTTTCGGTGTGTTTCCAAAGGTTGGTAGCTCCATTTGAGCAAAATAGCCGCTCCGTGTGGTGGAAGAAAAAACGAATTGCCACGTGCAAATTTGCGTGAAATGCGTAGTTTATGCCGCGGAAAACCGTACGTTGTTTCCTTGGAAGTATGAACACCCATAACCCTTCCAAGGCCTACGGGCCGGTCGTCAATCGGATCTCCGATGTGATGATGCATTCGTCGCGGTTTGCGTTTCGGGGGTCAGCTCGGCTAGCCAATGACGCGGGAGTCCATCCCTCGTCCGTTTCAAGGCTGCTTTACGGGGAGATCAACCCCACGTTTCTGCTCGTGGCCCGGGTCACCGAGGCACTTGAGCGCCACAAATACCCGTGGCAAGCGGGCGACGCCGGCTGGTTCATCCTCACGGGACAAACACCTGTTGTTGCTCCTCTGGGCCATTCGGTCAACTGGCATGTCGGCTCGCACAGCAACCGGGCCGTGATCAACATACACGTAGAACCATCGATCTCCGTCGAGCGCGTCGCCGCACTCTACCG
>JANNOF010000330.1:0-16454 GCA_031398925.1 Gloeobacteraceae cyanobacterium SOY_34_metabat_371
CCTGGGATTGACGGGGGCTTAAAATTACTGGGTTAATGCGGTGTACTTGGTATCTTGAAGGCGACTCTTGGCCTGTTGGAACTCCCGCCCAAGGACGATCAGTTCTTCATGGCTAAAGTGATCTTCTAATTTGTCGAAGAGATCGCGTTCCTCATGATCGATGTGCCCAAGGATCATGGCTTCGAGATCGGCAATTTTGAGTTTGAAGGCATCGTTGGTGGGATTAATACCACGAATTTCCTCCAACAGTAGTTTTGCAGATTGCTGCTCCTCCACTGCTTGCTCCGTAGTTTGCATACTATCGGCGTACTTGAGCAGAGCGGGATACCAGGTTTGTTCCTCTGCTTCAGCGTGGGTACCCAAGTCACGGTAGAGCTGTAAGAAAAATTCGGTTAACGCTTGGGGATCATGGGAGCCTTTAATTTCTTTAAAAAGTGCCCGGACTTTTTGGTGGTCCATGCGGACTATATCGGTCACCTTCATCTCAGCTCCGTGCTCCCCACGGGATACCACACTGCCCACAATGCCTGACAATGCGGCCACAGAGTCTTGAATCCGGGCCCAGATCCCTTGGTCAGGGTCTTGTCCGGTAAGTTCACGGGTACTCAGGATTTCAAGAACGCCCTGAAGTCGTTCTTGGTGCGCCCGATTTTCAAAATTTACAGCATGAAGGGGCGCAATGGCTTTACCAACATCCGCACCCACCACTTGTCCTGCCTTGTGTACCGCAATTCCAGCCATGGCCAATTGGTGCTTTAGCAACTCATGTTGGGCAATCTTTTCATAGAAAGACAAATGATTTTCTTCGATCAACTGCTCAACTTTTTTGATCATTTCTTGGACGGTATTGCGAGGCTCTGACTTGATACCGTATTGGATGATGACATTTTCTAAAATGGTGAGGTTTTTACAGTCATCTACTAACATCTCACTGAGCCATTTGCGGATTTCTGTATCACTGCACTTATTGATCAAATTTTCTTCATTTTGAATGGCTAAACATTGCAGCGCTTTAATATCTGCTAACTTCATTGCGATGGCGCTACGTTTTTCGTTGGCGATGGTTGCGACCATGACAGCTCCTACATGAATCAACACTTTTATCCTAAGAACGTATTACGGTAACGGCATCTCTCCTGAGGAGGATCACAATATATATCTCTGCCGATACAAGAATGGACTTTGGGGTAAAAATTTCGAGGCAGTTAAAGATAAGAATCTAGGCTTTAGCACATAAAACCGCACTAAGTTTAGATAGGGGCGGAGTCTGAGACCAAGAAAATAACTAAAAAATTTAATTTCACCCCAGGTTCCCGCAAGGATTTAGAGGCTATGGCTAGAATCAGCAATAAAGCGGATAGGATAAGCAGTGGGCTAGTCGTGGGAGTACCCTATGAGCGAAGAAGGACGGCAACCAACCTTAGTTGTGATCGATGATGAGCTAAGTATGCGTACGGCACTAGTTTCCCGGCTACGTATGGAAGACTATGTAATATTTGAAGCAAAAGATGGACGCGAAGGCTTACATTTAATCCGTACGGTCAAGCCCCAGCTGGTGCTTTCGGACTGGACTATGCCGGAAATGGATGGCTTAGAACTTTGTCGTTTGCTTAAAGCCGATGCGGATCTACGGTATGTCTATTTCATCTTGATCACTGCCCGAGATACCATCGCGGACCGGGTCCAGTGCCGGGATAATGGTGTCGATGATATTTTAAATAAGCCAGTAGATATTACTGAACTTTTAGCACGGGTACGCTCTGGTTTGCGGATGCACGCCATGCAACAGGAGATCTTGCTCAAAAATACTGAGCTACAACGCCTTAGCCGCTTTAAGTCGGATATGCTAGCTTTTGCCAGTCACGAACTTAAAACGCCTATTGCCGTGATGCGCATTAGTTTAGAAATGCTTAGGCTAGAAGATGATGAAGAAATTCGCCAAGAATACCTTGATACCACCGAACAACAGGTTGTACGGCTCTCCGATATGGTCAATACCCTATTAGACCTTAGAAAATTAGAGGAAGGAAAACTCACCTATAGCCTAGAGGATCTAGACCTCGCCCAAGTGATCGAAGCCGCCGTCGAGACGCAACAGCCCGTCGCCCGGATTAAAAAACAGCACATTGGGGTTCATATCACGCCAGCGATGATCCGCGCCGACCGGGATAAGTTACAGCATGTGATAGAAAATCTCTTAAATAATGCAATTAAATATTCTCCTGAGGAGGCCCGAGTCCTAGTCCAGATGAATCGTGGCGGGAAGGACGTGATCGTGGGCTTTATTGACGAGGGACCGGGCATTGCCCCAGAACATCAATCACAACTTTTTTTGCGCTATAACCAGATCCAAGGGACCTACAATGACAGCCGCTTTAAAAGTACAGGTCTAGGGTTGATCCTAGCCAATGAATTTTTGGAAGGCATGGCGGGACACATTGGCGTTTATTCTAAGGGGCGGGGCAAAGGTTCCTGTTTTTGGATCCAGCTCCCTTTGCTAGAGGAAACCTAGTACTCAAGCTCCTTCATGGGCATAAGCTGCGGGAGCGCACTACTGGGATCGCGGAGGTAGCTATTGGCCTCGTCCTCAAGGCGACTGATCTGATAAGGCTCTAGGTCCGATCCATACCGAAGGGCAGAACAATAGCCCTTTGCATATAGCCGCGTTTCTTCATAGCCATAACCTTGATAAATCAATTCAGAGAGGTTATCAGTGAGTCGTTGATAATGACGGATCGTGACGGGGTCTTGGAGCATGCGTTCCTCTCGTCTTTATATCTAAATTGTGTCCTTTTATGAGCGTTGTATCAAGCACTATATGAACTTTTTTTAATTATTGATTCTCAGGGGCCATGACCCGCTCCACTTTGGTCTCGGCATTGAGTTCTTTTTTGAGCCGTTCGGTTTCCTTGGCTTGCTCGGCAAAAAATTGCTGGGAGGTCTGATCGAGCCAACGGATAATCTGCGTTTGATGGGTGGCGCCGTAATAAAGCCCACCTGCCACTGCTAAAAGCATAACTAAGGATCTAAGTTCACGCATCGGGCCGCTCAAATTTGCTCCTAGTCTAGCGGGGGATCGGCTACTTTTCCAGTTTCTGGTAGCGCACTGATCAGAGCCTCTAAAACCCGACCCACCGGGATCAACTGCAAGCCCGGAATTTCGGGGAGGGGGCCTTTGGGAATGATCGCCCTGGTAAAGCCCAACTTGGCACATTCTTTCAGACGGATCTCAAGCTGTGAAACGGGCCGTACTTGCCCCCCAAGGCCCACTTCCCCCAAAATGGCAGTCTGGGGATCCACCAAACGGTCCCGAAAACTTGCCGCAATGGCCACGGCTACCCCCAAATCGGCGGCGGGTTCTGGGACGGCAATCCCGCCCACCGAGGAAACATAGGCATCCAGTTTGGATAGGGGAATTCCGACCCGTTTTTCGAGCACCGCGAGGATCTGTAAAAAGCGGTTGTATTCTAAACCCGCCACGGTGCGCCGAGGGGAAGCATAGCTGGTGGGGCTGACGAGGGCCTGTACTTCGACGACCAAGGGCCTGGTGCCCTCACAGGCCACGACTACGGCGGTGCCTGGAGTCCGGTCTTCATTTTGAGAAAGAAATAATTGGGAAGGGTTTTCAACCTCTACCAAGCCGAGCCCAGTCATCTCAAAGACCCCGATCTCATGGGTCGCCCCAAAGCGATTTTTGACCGATCTAAGTAAGCGGTAGCTTTGAAAACGTTCCCCCTCTAGATATAAAACCGTATCGACCAGGTGTTCTAGGACCTTAGGGCCAGCAATGGCCCCTTCTTTGGTGACATGGCCCACGATAAATAAACTCACCCCCTGGCGTTTAGCTAAACGCATCAGTTGGGCGGTACATTCGCGCACCTGCGATACGGATCCGGGGGCTGAACTTAAGGTGCTAAGACACATGGACTGAATACTGTCGATCACGGCTACTTTAGGCTGGAGCGCCTCAAGCTCTTGCAGGATCAAGTCGAGATCCGTTTCGGAGAGTAAAAATAATTCTTGACCGGGACTACCGAGGCGGTCAGCCCGGAGTTTGACCTGTTGGAGGGATTCTTCACCGGAAACGTAGAGTACACGCTGGGTCTGGGCCAGGGCTTGGGTGACTTGAAGCAGCAACGAGGATTTGCCCACCCCAGGGTCGCCACCGATCAAAACTAAGGATCCAGGAACAATACCCCCGCCCAAAACCCGGTTGAGTTCGTTGTACCCCGACGGGATCCGCGCAAAGTCTTGTTGGGTAATCAGATCAAGGCGCTGGGATTGGAGGGTGGTGGTCTTTTTGCGCTGGGCAGCGGCGGGGGTAGACACTTGCTCCACATAGGTATTCCAGGCTTCACACTCCGAGCAGCGCCCAATCCAGCGGGCGCTCTCTGCCCCGCAGTTGGTACAATGAAAAAGTGTTTTGATCTTAGCCATGACCACCCCAGGTAACGTTCAATTTTACCCCACGGTTCTCGGCGCGCTGCATTGCTCAAATAACAGGATCAAGACACAATAAAGAAGACGTAGTACCTAGGCCCTGTGAACCCGCGACCCACTGTTGCTGAAACCAAACAAAAATTCTTTGGTGCTTTTACCCGACCCATCAGCTCTATTTACCGCCGCGTCCTAGATGAGCTTTTGGTAGAGCTACATCTTTTAGTCTTCCATCGACAGTTTCGCTATGATCCATTTTTTGCCCTAGGGTTGGTTACGGCCTTTAATCGTTTTTTGGTGGGCTATGCCCCGGTTGCCGATAAAGAACAGATCTTTGATTCATTGACCCTAGCCTTGGGGCTAAATACGGCTCAATTGCGCTCCGATGCAGAGCAGCTCCAACAAACTTCTATTCCTGTTTTAGCCAATGCGTTACAAACAGGCAAAGACCTAGAACAGATCCCCGATAGTTTGCGGGGGTTTATCGCCAATGGCACGATTGCTAAATACAGCCGAATCTTCGCGCTGGGGTTATCCACCGCCCTAGATCCCTATTTGGCTCTTTTGCCTGAAGCCCAACGCCAAGAAGCCACCAACCAGATTTGTGGACGTTTGGGCATTAAGCCGGATCATCTCAAACGGGACTTAGATTTTTATTCCCAAGCCCTAGAGCAGGTCCGCCGGGCTAAAGAAGCCTTGGATGAAGCCCTAGAATCTGACCGTAAAAAACGTCAACCCACCTCAGGACCCGTATGATCAAACCAGGAAATCAAGTCCGCGTCCTACGCATTAGTGACTTCCTTGCTGCGCGCTCCGTCGCTCAGAAGCTTGGAGAAGTGGGCAAGGTTGAGGCAATTCGCATAGTGGATGGCAGTGGCTTAGGCTATGAAGTATCGTTTAAAGATGGAATCCGGGGTTGGTTTTTTGCCGATGAGCTAGAGCCTGTGTCCTGATGCTATTCTCTTTCTACACTGTGTGTGGGAGTGCTATGGAATACATCAATCGTCAAGAATTAGCCCGTCTTATGGCGGATCGGGTAGATGGACTTTCGCAACGTTTAGCCGAAGCTGCGCTACAAGCTGCCCAAGAATGTATCACCGAAACCTTAAAGCAAGGGGGCGTAGTTCGCCTCAACGAATTTGGAACCTTTTCTTTGCGGCGGCGCGCCGCGCGCCGTGTCCTCCACCCCCGCACCCGTGAAGCGTTGGATATTCCAGCGCGGTTGGTTCCTGTTTTTGCCCCTGCCCCTCATTTAAGCAATCAGGTAGGGGTTCATGCTTAAGTTAGGGCCTCTTCGTTAGGAAGTACAGATGGCAGCCAAGTCCTTAGTTTTTTTGGGGATCGATAGTACCGCCGAATTGGCGCTACCCCTAGCGGCAGCCCAACAAGCAGCGCAATCAGGTAAACGGGTGCTGTTTATCAGCCAACAGGTGAGTGATCACTTTAGTGTGCTGACCGGTCAGGGGTTGAATAGTACTCCGACTGAGATCCAGCCCAAGCTCTGGGCCGTCCAAGCCCGCACCACGGATCTACTGGAACAAAACTGGAACCGGATCCGGGCCTTAGAAGAACAATACCTCCGCACTCCTTTTTTTCGGAGCGTTTATGGTCAAGAGCTACCCATTTTACCGGGCCTAGATGAACTGCTCTTGTTGTTGGCCCTCCGGGACTGGGAACGTGAGTATGACGTGATGGTTTGGAGTCTAAGCTCTGATCTCTCGTTATTGCGCCTATTGGCTTCCCCCGATCAGTTGAGTTGGTATGTACGCCGCTTCCAAGAAGCCTTTCGCGATTCTCCGGTTTCGATGGCAGTTATGCCTTTTCTGGAGCCTATTACCAGTGCGGTGATGGCAGGAACCTTGAGCCGCGAACAAATCGGCAAAACAGGAAGTAAGTTAACGGATCTGTTGGCCTTGGCCCAAAAAGCAGCCCGTAAACAAGTAGTCCTCTTTTTAGTCACCGATGGCTCGCCCCTCAGAGTCCGGCAAGCCCAACGGCTTTGGGGCAGTGCCGATCTTTTTGAATTACAAGTTTCTGGGGTTTTAGCGACGGCAAATCTTGATCCCAGTGATTGGGACCCTCTGCCTATTTATCCGGTGGGCCTGCCCCAGCCTTGGACCGAGTGGCAGATCCCTGATTTAAGTCAACTCACCGTGCGTAGTGCCACTTTTATGGTGGATCCGCGTCTATTAACGGTGCGGGTGTTTTTACCAGGCTTTGACAAAAAAGAAATTGTCCTTAGTCAAGATGGGCCTGAACTGACCCTCCGGGTTGCCGATCAACGGCGCAATATTGCCTTGCCCCCCTCTTTTAAGGGCCGTCGTGTCCAGGGAGCCAAGTTTGCGGACCGGGCCTTAGTAATTCAGTTTTGATTAAGCCAAATAACGGCGGATCCACAGACCCATGAGGGGTTGGCAAAATTGATAGGGCTTGGCGGTGCGCTCGCTTGCCAACAACACATCCGGGCTGTAGAGCAGGTCTTTTTTAACCAAAGCCGTCAATGCCCCTTGCAGCGATCCACCACGGGGTAACCCATGACGGCGTGTATAGTCATTGCTCTGGGGATGGGGGGTAGGATCAAGGGCCAACGTCTCTAAGACGCGACACTGGATCGCCGGGAGTTGTCGTAACAAGGTTTCTAGGGTTGGAAAAAGATCCGCCAATAGATCAGTGAGGATCTTTTGGACGTGGGTTTCATTGTTTGTTTGAACGGGGTCTAGGCGGCGAGCGAAGGCTAAGGCCGTTGCCCAATGGCCTTGGACCGTCTCGACGAGTAGGGATAAAGCTCCGGCAGTCAAAGCAAAGTTTTGATCAAACCAGTTTTGCACGAGGGCCGGGGCCAAAGGCATAAGCTGGAGTACTTGAAAATCGGTGGCTTGGGTTTCAGGCATAGGGGGGGCATTGCCTAACCCGTAGCCCAAAACATAGTTGGCATCGGGCAGCAAATCGAGCTTTTGGCGGATCTGGCGCTGCCACGTCTCATTGCGGTCCCAACTATTGAGGTGAATAAAATTATTGAGAAAAACGATTACCCGGCGCTGATGTACTTCGGCTAAATGTTGGGGCAGGGTCAACAAAACCCCTAAATCCTGATCTAGGGTCTGGGGTTGGAGACAGGTGAGGCTGAGTTGCCGCGAGCGCGGATCAATATGCACCCGATACTGATCGAGATGATCGCGGACCCAGGCTAAACCTTCGGTATGATCGGCAAAGCCAGTCAAAAAACTCTGGGCCAAAAGCGCTACAAAACGCTCCTGATCAGTAGTACGCAAACAATCGAGATAAAGAATAATGCCCTGAATCGATCCGGTCGCATGTTCAATAAATTCACGTCGCCCACTGCCGGGTACACCCAATAGCCAGAGATTGCCATCTTGGCTTAGATAGCGGGCCACTTGAGCGATCAAGGCTGTCCGTTCAAGCGGATGTTGTCGCATTTTTAGTCTTGTTAGGCACTAAAAATTATATCGTTCTTTAACAGATCAGTTCTTGAGATCCCTTGGGCTTTAGGATCAGATCGGAGTTACCTGGACTTGCCGTGGCATCCCCGTTAATTTTAGCCCTCGATTATCCCGATTCTGACTTAATTTGGCCCTTACTCGACCAAGTGATCCCGCCCCTTGATTTTGTCAAAGTTGGTCTAGAACTATTTGTTAAAGCTGGTCCAGCGGTTATCCCGGCACTCCAACGGCGAGATTTACGCATTTTTTTAGACCTCAAGCTCCATGACATACCCAATACTGTGGCGGGGGCCTGTCGCGCTGTGTCGGATCTAGGGGTAGACTTTGTCACGATCCATGCTACGGGGGGGCCACAGATGGTCCAGGCCGCAGTTGCGGCAGTTGCTGGAGGTCCAACCCAGATTCTAGCCGTTACGCTCTTGACGAGCCTTGGTCCAGAGCACCTGCAAGCAGCACTCCGGGTCAATATAGACCCGTTGGATTATGTAGTCCATTTAGCCCGACTGGCCCAGGCCCACGGTGCCCAGGGCGTGGTGTGCTCGCCCCAAGAAGTTGCCGCTGTGCGGTTGGCCTGTGGCCCGGATTTTATCATTGTCACCCCAGGGATCAGACTTACCCCAGGGATCGATGATCAAACCCGTACGGCCCGGCCCCGGGCGGCTAAAGCTGCCGGAGCGGACTATCTCGTTGTAGGGCGCCCTATTACCCAAGCCAAGGATCCGGGTGGGGCAGTAGCGCAAATCTTGACGGATCTAGATTGACCCTTGGGTGAGTGCTATAAGGAGGTAAGGATCTAAACGCACCCAGGGGAAAACATGACTACTACACTTAAGCGTCTAGGCCATGTGGCCGTGCGGGTCGCACATATCCCCACAGCCCTAGTTTTTTATCAAGGGCTAGGCATGGAAGTGGCCTGGGAAGACACCGATTGGGCCTATGTCAAAGCGGGCACCGATGGGCTAGCCCTCCTAGGGCCTGAATACAAACATGCTGGGGCACACTTTGGCTTTATACTCCATGACCGGGCCGAATTAGCCGCCCGTTTTGAAGTCATGGCAACCCAGGGATCTTCCTGCTCACCCCTTTTAGATCATCGGGATGGTACAACTTCTTTTTATGCCCAAGACCCGGATGGCAACTTGTTAGAGTTTTTGTACGAACCCCCAGTGCCCATCACTCAGTGAATTTTGCCCATGGGCGAGGGGCCGTGCCTGGGTTGAAGGTAACTGCAGCATAAAACGGGAGCCTTCATTGGGCGCAGACTCTAGCAAGATCCGACCTTGATGTAATCGCGCTAATTTGTGGGTGAGCCATAGCCCCAAGCCTGTACCCTGATACAGGGCTGCCTCAGGCATCCGGGCAAAAGGTTGGAACAAATCAAGCTGCCGTTCCTTGGAAATACCGATCCCAGTGTCCCATACGGTAAATTGCACACAGGGTAAAGCTTGGCTATCTAGGGTTTCTTCGACACTAAGGCCAATAACCCCCCTATGGGGTGTAAATTTTACGGCATTAGAAAGTAGATTAAACAACATTTGTTTGAGCCGCAGTTCATCGGCGAGGACCGTCTTGAGATGGGGATCGATAAAATAACGCAGGACAATATCTTTAGCTAGTCGTTCTCCTTCAACCATTTTGAGACATTCTTCACAGATTGGCGCTACGGCTATTGGGGTGATCTGAACGTCAATATGAGCCGCATTAAAACTGGCAGTATCTAAAATATCCCCGACCATTCTTTGTAGATCTTTAATACTTGTCAAGATTTGGATCAAAAAATCTTCTTGTTGATCATTGAGTACACCATATTTTTTTTGCAAAAGCAGTTGAGAGACCACACTGACATTATTAAGTAGATTACGAATTTCATGGCTGGTGCCCGCAAAATGCTGCACTTGGCGGGTATTTAATTCTTGAAGTTCGTTGAGTTCCTGTTGGTGCCTTTGTGACTGGAGCTTGTAATGATGCACCGCTAAGATCAGGGCTAACTGTCCTGTTAATCCCTCTAGGATCCGGTATTGATCCGGGGTGAGTGGCGGACAATCAATTCCCAAAGTTCCATAAACGATCCCTTGTAACCGTAGGGGATGATAATACGTAAGCGTATCTTTTAATGTTCCATATTCCGCCACAATAATGGGGTTGTCAAGGGTGAGATCAGGGCGTTTGATCTGCACATACGTAGCATTACAGATCGTTGCAATCAGGGCCAGTGCCTCACAACAGGCTTGGTCAGGGTCCTCTGTTTGACTAAGGTGCTCAAGCAAAAACTGGGGGAGCCAACCGGTCATAATTGTGCCCGGAACAGGTAATTAAGTATAGCTAAGTTTACGTAGTTTTACGGCTTTTTTGTGCACTATCTCAGCGCTTACCTAGCCGCAATAGCTACGCGCTTTGCTGCTGTGTCTGTAATTCTTCCACACCCCAGAGGGCTTAGCCTGCTAGAAATGCTTGTAATTCTAAGCAAAAGCACTTACGTAGTATAACGGTACACCGTTATATAACAAATGAACTTATGATAAAGCTGACAGTGATCTTGTAAACACTGTTTTCACTTAGGAGTGCTCCCATGAAGAAGTGGTTTTTGTCTTCTACGATTGTTGCGCTGCTGATAGCCTTACCGGCCCAAGCAACGGATTTTGCTCCCCCCACTGGCGAACAAACTTTAGTCTGTACCAACCCCAATGTGAGCGAGTACCCCTCTGCTTGGGCCTACTGTCATGATGTGGTTATTCCCTATGTTTGTAATCACTGGATCGCGAATGGTGCCATCAACTCCCCGCTATACATGACATTGTGGTACCCGCTTTGCGTTGACTATGCCAACGAAAAGCTTTTCCCACCCCCTCCTCCTCCTACCTAAAACTAAGATCCGGTAATAAGCATTTTCATACCACATAGTTCAAGTAAATGGCGTTTAGGAGGGTTGTTCCAACACGGCACACTCCTAGGGACTACGTGCAACATTTGATCGAGCCAAAGTCTAGCACCCCCCAGAGCCGACGCGCCTTGTAACTCGATCAAGGTCGTCCACTCTAGGGTGTAATCCATAAGAGGATCAAATTCTTTCTCTTCTAAAAGTTTTTGCCCTTGGACCGCTAAAAAGTAGGCCAAGGATTTACTAAACTGGCTACACAGGCGTGCTGAGCCAATTCCAGCTTCGGGAGATTCGACGAGGGCATAGCTTTGGCGATAAAACTCAAGGGCCTCATCCCAGTTGTCTTGGCGCTCTGCATTAAGCCCTAGTTTAAAAAGGCAACTAGCTTTTACGTCGATTAAAGAAGCACTTTGACACAAACTCAATGCTTGCTGGAGACTTTCTGTAGCAACGGCATAGGAGCCTTTTTGGCTATAGCAATAGCCCAAATTGGTATAAAGATAAGTATCTAAGATTTGTGGATCACTGAGGCTTAGGGCCTCTTGATAAAAAGTAATGGCGAGGTCCCATTCTTCGCGCAAACCAGCAATAGCGGCTTGACCCTCAATACAAATGCGTTGCGTTTTCAGGGAACGAACCTGATGGGCGACGGTATAAGCATCCCGATAAAGCAAATTTGCTCGGTCTAACATCCCCCCCTGTAGACCTAAGTTGGCTAGATTACACAGTAACCGTGCATAAACATCGCTATCTTTTAAGTCAGATTTTTCGTAGACCGCTAGGGCATTTTCGTAGCAATCCTTGGCTTGAGTTAGATTTTTTAGCTCATAGGCACAGTTTCCAAGGTGCAATAGGATACCGCATTCTCGATATAGATCGCCATAACTACGGGCTACGTTTAACGCGCCTAGAAATTCCATCCGAGCGTTTTCAAAGAGCCGGAGTTTTAGGTATTCTTTAGCTCTTTTTTCTAGAATGGTACACACATCTCCGAAACGAGATTCATTGTTCAAAGCGCTGTTCCCTTTTAAAAGAAATTGGCTCGAGCGGCAGATAAATGGCCTTCTAGGATATTACCTGCAGGATAGAGTTAGAGGAACTGTGAAATCTACCCATTAACTTAAGATTATGCGAAATTCTGTGCCAAGCGCTATCCCGGATCTTACGTAGGTTCACGGAGCGCCCAATGGAAATTTTACCTATGCCATAATCGAGCATGTGTGTCCTTCAGGTGTGATGGTCCAAGTACGATTTTTGCCCGACGATATCACCATAACCTGTGATCCGGGGGATAATTTGCACCTTGTTGCAACCCGCGCCGGGGTCTTTATTCCTACGGGGTGTTTAATGGGTTCGTGTCATGCGTGCGAGGTAGAACTCAGTGACGGCACTATCGTCTGTTCCTGTATAACTCCAGTCCCTGCTCAAGGGATCATCGTCCAGCTTTTTGAAGACCCTACCTGGTAACCGTGCTGTGACCCACCGCCTATGCTTAACGGTTTACCCCCAAGACACCGATTACGGCGGGATCGTCTCTCATCGCGGTGTAGTGGCTTGGTTAGAGATGGCCCGCATTGAGTTTGTCCGCGCCGTAGGACTAGAATTAGCCGAACTTTGGGCGACTGGTTTTGATCTGCCCGTAGTCGAACTCCGGGTCCGTTATCGCAAAATGATCCCTTTTAATTATCGGGTTGTCGTCTTAACGGAATTGATTTATTTTGATGCCCCACGTTTGAGCTGGCGCTACCACATACTGTCTGTTGACGAAAAGACACTCCATGTGGAAGGTCGCTCTGATCATGCGGTTTTCGATAGCAAGCGTGGGCGTCCAAGCCGGGTTTTCCCAGAGCTTATGGCCCTTAAATTAGGGCCACTTGTGGTTGAAGATTAGGCTATCTGGTCCTAGGCAATCCTCAGCCATGGGCGGGCTGCGGGGAGTACAATGACAAAGCTTATCTCCTTTGCCTTATGGCCACGATCTTCGCAGTTCATCCGATTACGCCTCAAGTCCGTCTGATCGAACAAATCATCCAAAAGCTCAAAGCCGGGGCGGTATTGCTTTACCCTACGGATACAACCTATGCCATTGGCTGTGATCTTTATGCCAAAGATGCGATCGCCAGGGTACGGCAGATCAAGCACTTAGCGACGGGTAAACCCTTGACTTTTTTGTGCCCTTCCTTGGCCAATATTGCCCACTACGCCGAAGTGAGTGACACCGCCTACCGGATCATGCGCCGCTTAGTACCGGGTCCGTATACGTTTATCCTCCCTGGCAATAAGCTGGTACCTAAACTGGTACTCAACCCGAAACGTAAGACTACTGGGGTGCGGGTGCCCGATCATAGGATTTCCCAGGCGCTATTGGATGCATTGGGTAACCCCATTATTTCCACTTCGGCTCGGATTCCGGGGCCAGTGGATGAACCCGCAACCATGCTCGCTTTAGATCCTGCCCTATCGCGGGATGAGCTTTTTGACTGCCTAGACCGGGTGGTGGATGTGATCTTAGACGATGGACAAGACCTGCGCTATGAAGGTTCTTCAGTGCTTGATCTGAGTGACAACACGCCGCAACTTATCCGTCAGGGCTTGGGCTGGGAAGCGTTAGAAGAGCTTATTCCCAGCTTGGTAGCCCCATGAGTACCCTTAGTATTCGAGAAACCTTGACTGGGTTGCAAGCCCGCCACGAAAAGGCCCTGATCCCCTTTATTACCTGCGGTGATCCAGATTTGGAAACGAGCCGACAGGCACTATTTACCCTGGCCCAAAACGGCGCGGATCTCCTTGAAGTTGGGGTGCCCTACAGTGATCCTTTGGCGGATGGCCCCGTG
The DNA here is from genome assembly GCA_031398925.1 of Gloeobacteraceae cyanobacterium SOY_34_metabat_371. Taxonomy (GTDB): domain Bacteria; phylum Cyanobacteriota; class Cyanobacteriia; order Gloeobacterales; family Anthocerotibacteraceae; genus JANNOF01. The sequence goes on from JANNOF010000330.1 coordinate 13,611, forward strand.
ATCCAGGCAGCAGCGACCCGTGCCCTACGACAGGGCATTACCCTAGACCGCGTCCTAGCCATGCTGGCAGAGGTAATTCCGGGGCTCAACGTCCCGGTGATCCTCTTTTGTTACTACAATCCAGTGCTTAATTTAGGGGCAGCACAGTTTTTGGCCCGCTTGCAGAAAATTGGCATTCGGGGCGTGGTGATCCCTGATTTACCCCTCGAAGAAGCGGATGACCTTTTGGCCCTGGCGCAGCAGCATAGCATTGAAGTGATCCTGCTGGTTGCGCCCACTAGTTCTACCGCCAGAATGCACGCAATTAGCGCCCGTGCCCAAGGTTTTGTGTATTTGGTGAGTGTCACCGGCACGACGGGTGTCCGCCAAGATCTTTCTAACCAGATTCCTGAACTGATCAAGACCCTAAAGACCATTACGGATAAACCCATTACCGTGGGATTTGGTATTTCTGGTCCTGATCAAGCCCGAAAAGTGATCCAATGGGGCGCAGATGGGGTGATCGTAGGCAGTGCCTGTGTCCGTATTTTGGCTGAAGCCCCGGCTCCAGAGCGATTAACCCGTTTGGGAGATTTTTGTCGTCAGCTTAAAGATGCGATCCAAGTGGTTCCCTAGAGGACTTGTGGTCCTCAGCTTTTATCTGGGGGGGTGTCAGAACCCGACCGCCCTCCGCACCCAGGAGCCGCCGCCGCCCGTGGTCGTCCTGCAACAGGCCCTACCGGCTACTGGTCCGCATATAGCGGATCTTTTGGATCAACTTTTATACCTAGGGACAGCAATTAAGCAACAGGATTGGTCCCAAGCCACTGCTGCACTCCAAACAGCCCGTAGGATCTTAAGCTTCAGCCAAGAAGGGGTTTTATTGACGGTTCCCACGGATCAAAAAGCCAGGGCTGAAGTTGGCATTTCACAACTCAACTTGACATTGGCGGTTTTAGAAACAGCGCTGGTAGAACGTAACCAACCCAGTGCCCAACGGGTCTGGCAACAAAGTCTTTGGCATTTAGCTACCCTACGCCTGGCCCTATTAGATCAAACGGGCTGGACTTGGGTCAATGTTTCGACCCAACGGGGGACTTTTACGCTACTTATAGATCGCTTTAATGCCCCCCGCAGTAGCCGATATTTTTTACAAATAACCCCGAGCATAACCTCAGTCGCTCAGCTCCTCCAGCGCGAAAAGGGGGTGCAATTCCAAACCTCAAAAGCTTTAGCTACGCAACCCTTAGAGATCCGCGATCAACGGTCGGGGCAGATCCTCTATGATCCCGTGGGTGAAGTGCAACCCGCCTTGAGCAGTAGTATTCCTGGAGCCTTGGTACTCCGTCGTTCTGGAGCCTTTGAAATTCTGCTTAGCCCCCCCAGGGAGCAAGTGGCTGTGGTGGGCTATGTCATTAGTGGTTTTAACGTAATTGCTAAACTACACAATAACGACGCGGTAACCGTTAGTCCCCTAAGACCCTGGGAGCCGTTTGATCTGAGCAAAGCCGACGAGTTCTAGGTGTTCTGGGGTAAGGGACAATTTCAAAACCCGAGCGGTGATCCCCTGGTCCTTGAGGGAATCCAGACTCAATACGTCGTTGAGACTACCCACAAAAATTTCCCCCAGATCGGCGGGCACGGGAACTTCATCTAGGTAAAACTGAGCGCTCTCAAAACGCAACTTGACCCCCTGATCCACCGCCAGCCCGGTGCGCACGGTGATGCGTACTTCTTGACCGGGGGGCGTTTTACCATCAATGGCTAAAAGTGCCGAAAGCTCAATCCGGTCCTGCAGGAGCTTGACTTTAGGTTGCGTAAAAGTTAGGCGCTCCAGTTGACCCGCCCCGCCTAAAAAGCTGGGTAGTTCCGCTTCAATGCCGCGAAGAGAAGCCAAGACCTCTGGGGTATTGAGGGCCGTATTCAAGTCGGCTTCGGTGAGCTGGACGCGCACCGCCGCCTTAAGCGGGGTTTGAAAGCGGGCTAAATTACTAAGATCTAATTTGATCGGGTCAGTTTCTAGTTCTGCCACGGCTACCCGTACCCCAGGGCGGATCACAAGGCCCCTGCCTGCTACTCGGATCCGGTCAATTTCCCCTTGGGCTAAGCGGTAATTAGGGACACTCTGGACCCTGACTTCGAGCCGTTCGGCATTTTCGATCTGGGCCAAGAGCTGATCTTTAAGCAGGGTATCCACCGCAACCCCACCCAAGCTACCTAGGGTAAAGAACAAGGCCAAAAGCCCCGATAGCCACTCCACAGCTAAAAGCCCCGTTCTTTGATCAATGCCTCTAGACTTTGCCAACGGACTTTATGATCTGAGCCTACTTCCACGACAATTTTGACGCGCTTTTCTTGGGCCGCGAGGGAAACTAAGTACTCTAATTCCTGCGCTGCCAAGATCTTGCCTTCGATCAGCCACAGCAGTAGCCCTTTGTACTTAGGGGGCAGGTTAGCTAAATGGGTCTGGATCAGGGGGGGGAAAACATACACGCGCTTATCTTTTTTGCCCAAATGACTCGGACGGACTCCGTAGGGTTCCATTAAAAAACGTCCCGGATCCCCTAACCCCCGGGCGGTCATGTGCAGGCAAATATAGCCCTCTTCACGCATACGGCGCTGATAGTTGCCCTCAAAGCCACCCTCCGGGGGCGACCACAAGGCTAAGGATCCGTATTTAGTCAATTCTTCGGTAAATACTTTGCCGTCGGTGACGATGGGGTACATGCGGCCTGTCCTGAGTGTCTGCTCTGATCCATCATAAGGGCTGGAGCATAGCCTCCTGGTCTAAGACTTCAAAAAGGGGGGCAGATCGACGCGGATCCGTTCTCGGATCACATTAGATTTGGGCGGTGGGCTACCGGG
>JANNOF010000361.1:0-2175 GCA_031398925.1 Gloeobacteraceae cyanobacterium SOY_34_metabat_371
TGACGATTCAGGAGTTTGACCGGGAGAAAGACTGGTGGGGTGGTTCCGAACGAAAGGGACGCAAAATTAACGAATACGCCTGGAAGGTTTCGGCCCAGGATATTGCGGCGCGGAACTATAACCTGGATTGCAAAAATCCCCATGAAGCCGCTGTCACCCATCGTGATCCGCACACCCTGATGGAAGAGTATTTAGAAATTGCTGGCAAGCTCAAAGATGCCCAAATCTCCCTCAAGCAGGAATTGATACAGGCGCTCCAGGCAACGGGTGGGGATGGGTAATGGAGTCCAATCGGATTGAGTATAAAAGAGCGTTGACCGATGGTTTTGAGCGGGAGGCGGTGGGCTTTCTAAACTATCGGGATGGTGGGGTTATTTATCTGGGTATTGATAAAGATGGCTCTATAGTAGGCATCTCCAAGGCTGACGATATTCAACTCGCGATTAAAGACCGTTTGAAACATAATATCCTGCCTTCATGCCTAGGACTTTTTGATGTGATCTATGAAGTTCGTGAGCAAAAAGACATTATTAAAGTCACCCTCGCCAGTGGCCCAGAAAAGCCCTATTACTTGCGAAAATATGGTCTTTCTGAGAAAGGTTGTTTTATCCGTATGGGCAGTGCCACTGAACCAATGCCGGGACGGATGATTGAGGACCTTTTTGCAAGACGTACACGCAACTCCATCGGTCTGATTCGTGCGCCCCAGCAACGGCTCAATTTTGAACAGCTTAGGATCTACTACGAGGAGGCGGGATTTACGCTGGGTGAACAATTTGCTGCCAATCTTGAATTGCTTACGGAAGATGGTGCTTACAACTATGCGGCCTATCTTTTGGCGGATCGCAATGGAAACTCGGTGCAAGTAGCTAAATATCACGGTCTAGATCGTGTTGATTTAATTGATAGTAATGAATACGGCTATTGCTCCCTTGTCAAAACCTGTAAACAGGTGCTCGACCGACTAGAGGTGGAAAATCGTACTGCTACCCGCATTACCTCAAAGGAACGGATCGAGCGGCGGTTATGGAATGCAGTTGCCCTGCGTGAGACTGTGGTCAATGCGATCATCCACAATGACTACACCCATGAAGCGGTGCCTAAGTTTGAGATTTTTGACGACCGGCTGGAAATTACGTCGGGGGGCAGTGTTCCGCTGGGGGTAGAGCGGGATGAATTTTTTGCTGGCTACTCGATTCCCCGTAACAAAATTTTGATGCGGGTTTTCAAAGACCTCGATATTGTCGAATATCTGGGTTCTGGGATGCCTCGTATCCTGAAGGCATATCCAAAGGAGTCTTTTATTTTTACGGCTAATTTTATTAGGACTGTGTTTCCGATTTCGCTAGAGGCTCTAGAGCTAGAGCGGGGATCAGCAGCTCAGTCTGAGGTGCAAGTTGACTTGCGGCTGGAGTCGCGGCTAGAGTCACGGCTAGAGTCGCGGCTAGCCACAAAGGTGTTTTTGCATCTGGCACAGGACGCTGACAACAAGGCTGGGATGTCGATAATGTTAGGTCATAAGACAGTTTCTGGAGAACTGCATAAGCAGATCAAACGTTTACTCTCACTCGATCTAATTGAAATGACTATTCCCGATAAGCCTAATAGCCGTTTACAAAAATATCGCTTGACTCCAACGGGGCAAACCTTGCTTACAAAGGAAAAATATCGCCATGAATAACGAAACTATCCAACTCCTCGAACAACATTTTGACACTGCCTTTGCTGCACCCACTGGCATCAATAAACTACGCGAACTAATCTTAACCCTCGCCATGCAGGGGAAATTGGTACCGCAAGATCCAAATGATCAACCCGCTAGTGAACTATTGAAGGAGATTGAAGCTGAGAAAAAGCGATTGGTGAAAGAAGGGAAGATTAAAGAGCCTAAACCGTTATCAGAGATTGAATTGGAGGAAGTGCCTTATAAGCTTCCTGATAGTTGGGAGTGGGTTCGGTTGAGTGATATAACAGAGATTATTCGCGGTATTACTTTTCCAGCAAGTGAGAAAAGCAAAGAATCTGCCCCTGGGAAACTTGCCTGTATCAGAACTGCTAATGTCCAGAATGAAATTGAATGGGATGACTTGCTTTTCATAGACCAAACTTTTATGAAAAAGGATTCTCAGCTTCTTTGTGATGACGACATTGTAATGTCGATGGCAAACAGCCGGG
>JANNOF010000378.1:0-2147 GCA_031398925.1 Gloeobacteraceae cyanobacterium SOY_34_metabat_371
GCGACTCAGCTTGGTAGGAACATTACTATCTGAGGATGAACTTACATCCCCATTATTACCTGGCTTCTGCTATCAGGTTGCCCGTTTTTTTTAAGGTCATCAAGATGCATTCGATTGGATTGCCTGGGCTAACTGCTGCACAAATGCTTGATGTTCGACAGAATTCACCCCTGCCTGCAATCCGGTCAACACCTGTTGCATATCCCCCGCCAGTAAGGCAGATTGATTTAACCACAATCCTGGAAAGATTTGACTTTTAATTACACCTGCCGCATCGAGGTATAAATTTATATACTCTCCTGCTTCTAGGCGGAACCAATCGATGCGCTGCTCAAACACCTGCCACACGAGGTACTCTTGTATTCCATTCCGGCGATAAGCACGCTTTTTGTCACCCAGATCGACTGTGGCACTACTGGCGGCAATTTCTGCAACTAGTTCTGGCGCTCCCTCTACATAACCATCCTGGCTCAAGTGCGATTGTCCACCTGCCTGAGCATCAATCAATAACACCGCGTCAGGTTGGGGTTCATTGTCCAAATCAAGGCGAACCGTTGGGTTATCACCAAGACCATTGGTGTCAACTTAACGTTAAAAAGGCGGTTAGAAACCGCATCTACACAGGCAAAACCCACCTACGTGGGTTAAGAAACCTTGATTTGACCTTAGTCCACGGAGGTGGACTTCTCTGCGAGACGCTACGCGAACGTTTGTGTACCCGCGAATTCTATTCGCCAGGGCTTAAGTTGACACGTATGAACATTGTTTGCCTCTACTGTGTGCGGAATGTGGATTTAAAGGTCTATATTAAATACTTAATCTGTCTTAGGGGATACAAAAATCTAACTTTTGAGATCAGTTTTTCCCAAGATATTAACACTTTTTAGCTGTAGATGGATTTACAAAATCATGTAAATCTGCATCCCAAATGCTGATGTAAATAAAATTACATTCTTGGCGAATAATCTGACCCTTAACTGAGCCATTCTTAAAACTAAAATTATCAGATTGACGCTGTTGTACTTGTTTAAGTCCCTGCTTAATGTCTTCAGTGGCTTGCCCACTTAACAATCCATTCAAGGTAGCCTCCATTATTTGCGGATCTACCGATTGAGCAAAAGCTACCTCAGTTTGACGCAGCACTTTAGAATTACGATCAAATAAGTAGCCAAGGTCAATTTTGTTTGGTACAAGTTTGTAGACGACAGCACGGGTTTTGCCCCACACGCCTCTTAAATCTTGATTTGGTTTGCCGAGAGTAGCTTCTACGATGTTTCTTGGTGTACCTGTAGGAAATGCGGGAACGCTTTGTCTGCTGGTAGTGGCAGCTAATTTACTGCGCGGCTTGTTTTGTGGCGTAGAACGCGCTTCTGGTGTGGGACTCGCGTTGGTATTGCCCGCCGCAGGTATCGCCTCATTCTCTGGTTCTGGCTGTGGTGTTGATGTTGGTACTACTACTGGAGTATCTGAAGTTACAGGCTGGTTTTCTGGCTGTGGTGTGGATACAACTGAGGGATTAGAGGCTGGCAAAGGATCAGGAGTTAGTTGCGGCTGTGATGGTGAGGTGGGTACATCTGGGACTGGGGAAGTTTGAGAAGAAACGGATGGATTAGCAGATGTAGGAGTAGGCAAAGATTCTGGCGATCGCGTGGGACTTGTGGCAATGGTTGTCTGTAGCTGTTGCTCACGACTGATACCAGAAATTGCGATCGCACCAATCAAGCCCCCTACCAGCAAACTACCAACAATCACAGCAGGTTTTTGCCAGTTTCTAAAAGTGGCAGATCCATTAATAATTGTACTTTTTTGCGATGAAGATAATGGCTGGATTTGCTCGGTCAATATGGCGGTGGGAGTATTTACAACTGGCTGGGGGGGAATATGACTAGCAGATTGCAAGTCATGTAGCATTTTACTAGCAGTACTGTAGCGATCGCCTATATGAGGTTTAATTGCCTGATTAAGTACCATCCTAAATTCAGGCGAGACATTAGGGGCGTGTTGCTGCCAAAGTATTTCCCCCGTTTGCAGATCAGTTATGACCGCTTTGCGGCACCGTATGCGACCAGGGTCCTGTGCATCATGTTGGGCATCGACGAGCATGACTGGGAGAAAATCTACAAGCTGGCATCCAGTATCGGACTTGG
>JANNOF010000386.1:0-1895 GCA_031398925.1 Gloeobacteraceae cyanobacterium SOY_34_metabat_371
TGGAGCAGTTATTTACGAGTTGTCATGGATTTGAGGTTCTCTACCGCGTTGCTTCAGAAGACTCCATGGAGTCACTTGTCTAGCTCTTACCAGGAAAGGTAGTATATTAAGCCATCAGCCAGTCTAAGATCTCAAACAGGATGCTTAGACAGACTAGAGAGACCAAATTCAGTCTAAATGCAAATTATGCCGCAAGTCCTCTATGAATAAATGACTTGAAGAAAAGCTGTTAGCGTTGATGAAAAGTGTATATTTCATTTTGAGTTACTAACTTATGCCACAAGAACTCTCAGCCTCAGAGTGGTTGACTCACAGTACTGTCCGTATTGAGTGTGAGTTGCAGGGCGAACAGATTTCAACGGGTACAGGATTTTTCCATCGCTTCTTAGAGAACGGTGATACTCACATCCCAGCAATAATTACAAACAAACATGTGGTTGAGGGAGCGTTGCATGGAAGATTTCATCTCAACATTGCTAACTCAACTGGTGATATTCTCTTTGGTCAGCACAAAAGCTTCACACTTGATGATTTTCAGCAGCAGTGGATTTTTCATCCTGATAATGAAGTAGACCTTTGTGCGATGCCAATTGCTCCCCTAATAAATCCGGTCAGTAATCAAGGGCATCAGGCGTTCTATACCAGTCTCGACAATAAGTTAATACCCTCAGAGCAAGAATTATCTGATCTAACCGCGATGGAGGAAATTGTTATGATTGGCTACCCTAACGGAATTTGGGATGCTGTAAACAACGCTCCAATCCTCCGAAGAGGAGTAACTGCGACTCATCCAAGATTAGATTACAATGGCAAGTCTGAATTTATGATTGATGCAGCTTGCTTTCCAGGATCGAGTGGTTCTCCTGTATTTTTATTCAATACTGGGGCTTATCAGGTGAAGTCAGGCGCGACAGCTATTGGTACTCGATTGAAACTATTAGGCATTCTTTATGCTGGTCCTCAACATACTGCGTCAGGAGACCTTGAAATAGTCAATGTTCCAACTCAGCAGCGTGTAGTAGCCTTCTCTCGAATACCCAACAATTTAGGGTGTGTTATAAAAGCAAAAAAATTATTAGACTTTGAGCCGATGTTTGAAAAACTAGTTGGTAGTCAAGTTACGGCATAACAACGCTCATGCACACCACCGCTGAAAGTTGGTCAGTTATGATGATGAGGTTATCTGCGGCGGGTGATAGGCAACGTTATCCTGCCGCGCTACGATACCATCGCAGACATAGCTATCGGTTAACGAGAGAGACTAGGCTGCGATGCTCAGCAGCAGTACGGTGAACTGAAAGACTCAGAGGTGCGATCGCCCCCATGGAGAAATCGAGATCATCGTCCACAGCTATCGTGATAAGCGCACATACTCCAGACTAAACATTGGGCTTCCCTGATCTCTACAACCCAACCTCTCATGCAACCTCCCATGCAAAAGCGCCCCCCTTTCGGGAGGCGCTTCATCAATCAAACCAACTCAAACAGCAATCTCAGCCGAGATTAACCATTGATTTGAGGAGCGCTCAGAGCCACAGGAGCAGCCTCAGCACCAGCCAAATCTAGGGGGAAGTTGTGAGCATTGCGCTCGTGCATAACTTCCATACCCAGGTTGGCACGGTTGATGATGTCTGCCCAGGTTGCAACAACGCGACCTTGAGAATCAATAATGGACTGGTTGAAGTTGAAGCCGTTCAGGTTGAACGCCATGGTGCTGATACCCAGGGCGGTGAACCAGATGCCGATGACGGGCCATGCACCCAAGAAGAAGTGCAAGCTACGGCTGTTGTTGAAGCTGGCATATTGGAAGATCAAGCGACCGAAGTAGCCGTGGGCTGCAACGATGTTGTAGGTTTCTTCTTCTTGTCCGAACTTATAACCGTAGTTCTGAGATT
>JANNOF010000388.1:0-3261 GCA_031398925.1 Gloeobacteraceae cyanobacterium SOY_34_metabat_371
AGCCCTGATTTCAGGAGTTTTAGACCTGCTGGCACTGCAACAAGGCAAAACTGAGGGGGTTCCTTTTAAAGATACGATCGCTATTTTGTTGATTGTTATCCTTAACGGTGTCCTGGGCTATCTCCAGGAAAGCCGTGCCGAAAAAGCACTGGCGGCTCTAAAAAGCCTCTCTTCCCCGAAGGTGAGAGTGATTCGGGATGGTAGAACCCTTGAAGTAGATGGCAAGGAACTAGTGCCAGGAGACATCATGCTTTTAGAGGCAGGTGTCCAAGTGTCAGCCGATGGGCGTCTAATTGAGGAATCGAATCTTCAGATACGAGAAGCCGCCCTAACCGGAGAAGCGCAAGCGGTAAACAAGCAGGTGGACATCCACCTAAGTGAAGAAACGGCATTAGGCGATCGCGTTAACTTAGTCTATCAAGGCACCGAAGTTGTCCAAGGACGCGGCACCGTACTCGTCACAGGCACCGGGATGCGGACAGAATTAGGCAAGATAGCCGAAATGCTGCAATCGGTAGAAAGTGAACCGACACCCTTACAGCGACGAATGACCCAACTGGGTAATGTTCTTGTTACAGGCTCACTGATTTTAGTGGCGATCGTCATTGTCGGTGGCATGGTAGCCTCTTACCTTAAGCTGAATAGATTTGATTGGGGTGTCTTGCAAGAGTTGGTAGAAGTTTCTCTGTCGATGGCAGTCGCCGTCGTTCCCGAAGGTCTACCCGCTGTAATTACAGTCACCCTTGCTTTAGGTACACAGCGGATGGTGCGTCGCCATGCCCTAATCCGCAAACTACCAGCCGTGGAAACTTTGGGCAGTGTGACGACGATTTGCTCTGATAAAACTGGCACACTGACGCAAAACAAGATGGTGGTGCAAAAAGTTGCCACAGGAAGGCAAACATTCAGTGTGACAGGTGAAGGTTACGCCCCTAATGGGGAGTTTAGACTGAATGAGCAACCAACTACGGCTGAGCAACATCCAGAACTGCAAACCTTATTGCTTGCCTGTGTTCTATGTAACGATTCCCTGTTGCAGCATGAACAATCCCAGCAAGCGAATAGTAAAGGCAAAACACAGCCCTCTAGAGAGGTGTGGACAATTTTAGGTGACCCAACTGAAGGCGCATTACTCTCCTTAGCTGGGAAAGCCGGTTTAGAAAAGGAACCGTTAAATCGTCAACTCAAACGGGTTGAAGAGTTTCCCTTTTCCTCAGAACGTAAGCGGATGAGTGTGATTTGTGAAGGCAGGACTCAAAACGTCGCCCAACCCGCGCAAAATTCACCCTTCATCATGTTTACGAAAGGGTCGCCTGAATTAATTTTGGAGCGTTGTCTCAATTATCAGCAAGGCGATGCAACCCAAACGCTTAGCAACGAAGACCGTGCTTTGATTTTGGAGCAGAATAACCTTATGGCAGGTGCGGGCTTACGGGTGTTGGGATTTGCCTATAAACCGTTGGAGACAAAACCCCCCGAAGGTTCCGATGACGCGACAGAACGAGACTTAATTTGGTTGGGATTAGTGGGAATGCTCGATGCGCCCCGCCCAGAAGTGCGTGATGCCGTGGCAAAATGTCGTGAGGCTGGCATTCGGGCGATGATGATTACAGGTGACCACCAGCTTACCGCACGAGCGATCGCACAGGATTTAGGGATTGCCCAAGAAGGCGATCGCGTTTTGACGGGTCAGGAATTACAACGCCTTAGCCAAGAGGAACTAGAGCAACAAGTCGATCACGTTAGTATTTATGCTCGGGTTTCCCCAGAACACAAGCTACGGATTGTCCAAGCCCTTCAGAGTCGTGGTAAATTCACGGCAATGACAGGTGATGGAGTTAATGATGCTCCTGCCCTCAAGCAAGCTGATATTGGTATTGCGATGGGGATTACAGGCACCGATGTCAGTAAAGAAGCTAGCGACATGGTTCTTCTTGATGACAACTTTGCCACGATTGTTGCCGCAACAGAAGAAGGTCGGGTGGTTTACATGAACATCCGTCGCTTTATCAAATACATCCTCGGCAGCAATATTGGGGAAGTCTTAACGATTGCGGCAGCACCTCTCCTGGGACTTGGTGGTGTTCCCCTTACCCCATTACAAATCCTCTGGATGAACCTCGTTACCGATGGTTTACCTGCCCTTGCCCTCGCTGTAGAACCGCCGGAACCAGATGTAATGAAGCGTCCTCCCTTTAGCCCTCGCGAAAGCATCTTTGCTAAAGGACTGGGTTCTTATATGGTTCGGATCGGGATTGTTTTTGCGATTATCAGTATTGCCTTGATGGTCTGGGCTTATAACTATACCCATGCTCCCGGGTATGATGGGCCAGGAGGTGTAGATGCTTGGAAAACGATGGTATTTACCACTCTTTGCCTTGCTCAAATGGGTCATGCTTTAGCCGTCCGTTCTAACAATCGGTTGGTAATCGAACTCAATCCCTTCACCAACCCCTACTTGCTCTGGGCTGTGCTTGTGACATCAGCGTTGCAGCTAGCACTGGTTTATATTCCACCCTTACAAAGCTTCTTTGGTACTCATCCCCTAAGCTTGCAAGAACTTGGCATCTGTCTTGGCTTTAGCAGCTTACTGCTGGTCTGGGTTGAGCTAGAGAAGCTATTTTTCCGCTTCTACTACTCTCGTCGTTCTTAAAGTCGGTTGTGAGTTGTTGGTTGTTAGTTGTTGGTCAAAAGTCTAAAAACTAACAGCTAACAATTGATAACGTCTGTTGACCAAAAATGTATCTGAAAACTCTGCACCTCAGACAATTTCGCAATTACCAGGATTGTATAGTTGATTTCGATGCCCCAAAGACAATTTTGGTGGGTAATAATGCTCAGGGGAAGTCAAATCTACTAGAGGCGGTGGAGTTACTTTCGACTCTCAAGAGTCATCGTTCAGTACGCGATCGCGATCTGGTTTTAGAAGACAAGGCTATTGGTCAAATTCACGCTAACTTAGAACGTGCTTATGGCTCAATTGAACTTGCTCTCACTCTCCGCACTCAAGGACGGCGTACCGTTGCTCTCAATCAGGAGTCTTTACGCCGCCAGTTCGACTTTTTAGGCATCCTCAATGCGGTACAGTTCTCTAGTCTAGATTTAGAACTTGTGCGGGGAGCACCAGAACGGCGCCGTAATTGGTTGGATTTACTTCCCCTGAGCATTATTACCCACCAAAATTGTCTTTGGGGCATCGAAATCAACTATACAATCCTGGTAATTGCGAAATTGTCTGAGGTGCAGAGTTTTCAGATACAT
>JANNOF010000004.1:0-6317 GCA_031398925.1 Gloeobacteraceae cyanobacterium SOY_34_metabat_371
AGCGTGGTCGACATCGAGCTGTGACCGAGGTGGCGCGACACCGCGGCGTACATCGAGGGATCGCGTTCGACGATGATCTTGGCGATGGCGTGGCGGAAGAGATGCGGGCTCATCGTCAGCCCGCAATGCGTCCGCAGCGCCTTGCAGATCGCCGCGCGCATGGCGTTGTCCGACCGCGGACCGCCGGTTTCGCCCGGAAACAGGTAGGGCCCGTCATGGCCGGGCAGACGCTTCCTGTGCTCGTTCAGGAAACGGTTGAGCAGTTCTTCGGTTTCGGCGGCGAGCTCGAAGGCCAGCGCCCGGTTGTTCTTCACCTCGGCGGCCGGGACCGTGAGATGCATTCCGGCTCCGACGCGGCGCAGATCGACGCCGCCCTTTAACTTCAGGCACCGCCAGTCCTAGGGCTTGCCCTTCGCTACGCACCGCTACGACGGTGTAGGCTTGCGTTGGGCGAGCCAAAGCCTCCTGTCCCAACAGTTCTGGTAGGTTTACCAGCCACCAAGCGCGGCTATTGCGGCTGAAGAGTCCCAAGACATGGAGGGGCATCCGGGGCATGGGGGTTAGGCGGCTGACCCGCAGGGTAATGACCTGCTCAATGGTGTTCATCGCCAAGGCCACCATGCTACGGGCATTTAATGGCATGAGCAAGTAAGGGCGAGTCGCAGTAGCTTGGGTCATTTAATCCACCACAGATTTCACGGCCCGGAGCAGTTGCTCACGGGTAATGGGCTTGGTCATGTACACATCCACACCCTGCTTCATCCCCCAGAGCCGATCAATTTCTTGGTTTTTGGAGGTACAGACTACGATGGGTAACTTCTCTGTGGCGGGGTTGCGTTTGAGCGAACGGCACAGCTCAAAGCCGCTCATCCCTGGCATCACCACATCTGTTACAATCACGTCGGGTTTTTGCTGGATCGCCTTATCTAGCGCTTCTTGGGCGGTGGAGGCGCAGATCACGTTGTGCCCACCCGTACGTAGATAATCACTCAGCAGCAACATTTCGGACGGGGTGTCATCAACAACGAGGATTGTACTCATAGCTTCCTTGATTCCTTACATGAACTAGATTGTGAACATTTACAGTGCCCGATGGCGATTCACCATTTTGAGTAACCCTTCTTGGGTGAAAGGCTTGGTCAAATAGTCCGTCGCCCCGGCCATGGTGGCGCGGGCACGGTCAAGAAATCCCGTATTACCCGTCACCATGACGATGGGTGTTTTTTTGAAAAGCGGGTTTTTGCGCAACAGGCGGCATAGTTCATAGCCATCCAAGCAAGGCATCCCAACATCAAGCAAAATCACTTCCGGCTTGATTCGGGTGATCTGGATCAGGGCCTTGAGGGGATCATTCACGGCGACCACCTCAAAATCCGTATCTCCCAAACAACGTAGGATCTCGTTGGTGATCGTTGGACTGTCGTCCACACAGGCAATCGTACAGGTAGCTTTTGGGGGTGCCACAGGCTGTGTGGGCAACAGTGGCACCCGAGGAAGTTGATTAAAAGGCGCTTGAGGTTCCCTTAGAAGAATCAACTTTTCATGGATGTAGGGCATCAGATGTCGGGCTAGCTGTAACTCATCTTTACGGTTGAACGCTGCGAGATTTCGGAAGCTCAACCCCCGCAAGAAGGCCCGTAACGGCTGCGATAACGGTGGTAAATGCTTTGACGAGGTGTCTTGACTGGTTAGATAGAGCCGTTGGTAAGGGGAGCAAACAGGACTCCCCAAAGCTTGCCAGCCCCGTATTCGTTCCTGTCCGTAACGCAACAGGGTAGACAGTTCAAAAGTGTAGGCTCGCGGCAAAAACATGGGGTTATGGCTAAATTCCGCTTCTCCCTCAGGTGTAAGCAAGAGTGATTCTAAGGCTTCACAGGTCAACCGTTCACAGATTTCTTGTCCCTGTTCTTGGGTCAAATGTTGATTGCCCAAGAGCCAAAGAAGTGCATCATAGCTGACGTGATTAGAATCATGGGCCTTAACCTGTCGCATAAACACGGTATTGAGCTGGGTACGGAGCTGATCAACGGGAATTTCTCTTGTTCCACTTAGATGCTGCACTTGCTCAAGTAAGCGAGTCAGGGGTTCGAGATTATGGGTGATATAGTTGACTTGCCCCCGATCAAAAGTGATTGACCAGCGCACGCCATTACTGCTGAATCGTAGATTCCCAGTAGCGTGTTGCTCACTCAAAGATTGTAAAAGGCTAATCGGTTTGACTTGGGGCATCTGTATACATGCAGGGGGGATGGGATTGCGTTGTGGGGTAATGTGCATAGAGATAACTCGCTGGTGGTTTATAGGAAAAATTAAAGCCCACACTTTTTATAATGATGGCATTTCTAACTATATGTCTTCGGTAATTGTACGCTCACTTATCTTAAAGTATGGTAGGTGATAGCACTCAAGTCTCCCTATTCAACGCTATGAATATATCCGTAAAATTACCCTTTCTAATTCTAAAACTATGGCCAAAAGATCCCGTTCTGTAGGGGTCGCTGTCCATTGGGATACCTGGAGAGCTTTGACGATGTGGATCGCATCTAAATTGATCTGAGCTTGATCTGATATCAATTTGGGTGATAACCCAAGATCCCTCCGACCGCTTGCCTACGAGAAAATGAAGAAGATTTCGGGGGCTGGAACCTAGGGTTCCACCCCCGCTCCCCCAACCTCCGCATGGGGGAAGACAAGTGTTCCCCCATACCCCCTCGCAGATGTCTCTATTTATGCTCTTAGGACTTACGCAAGTGCCATAGGGATAGCAGGATGCTTGAGTTCCTGAATGAGCCACCTAGAGAGCAATCCATGCTTGAGCCGGTAAATGGTTTGATCCCTTGCTCTGGATATATTTCTTCGGGCATAACCTATGAGCCTATACCCAAGTATAGGGAATCATCACGGGCCACCGATAATTTCATGTTTTAACACTCCCGTACTATGGATCAAGGTACACAGCATTGGTTTATATGGAATCCAGCTCAGCCCGACGAATGGCAAAGAGCCGGTTAGTTTGAGCCTGCCAACCAAAAATCGTAAGGGTACCATCCTGGGAGGCAACAAAGGCAAGGCTGCGTTTATGGCTACAACAAAACTCGGCGGCGGAGCGGTGCCTTGCTCCCCCCAATTTGGATAAGGGGAAAGACTGGAGATCTAACGTATTGGTTGCCTGACCCAGTTCTAGTACCGCCGCCGTACCATCTACCCCTTCGGCCCGCAACATCACCCCAAAAGCCAAGATCTCTAAATTTTCAGAGATCACCGTTGCCCCATCCACAGCGGTCAATTGACCCATAGCTTCGATCATGGGCTTAATCCTCTGGAGCCGGAGTGCTACCGAGTGGTAGAGCGGGCTATTACGATAATCTCCTAATGCAAGGTCAAATTCGGGGAGCGACTCACAAGCAAGTTTATTTACAAAATCAGCAAGTTCTCGATAAGCGTGGCAAGGATAGCGGCTACTCTTGACACTTAATTGCCAATCCATATCTTCTGGAACCCACAATAAAGTACCGCCATGTCCCTGTCGGAGCATGGCGTTGATCACCTTCTTTAACGCCTCTACTTCAATAAGTAATTTCTGAGTGATCGGTTGCTCAAACTGAGACAGGTTATGCACCAAAAATAATAGATTATCCGATTGATCATTAGACAAAAAAATTACTTGTCCTGCACGTAAGATGATGCGATTACGGTCTAAAAATCGGACGATGATATGACCGGAACCAACAGCTTCCACCGTTAAAGCTAGGGTGGGTAGGGGTGCAATTCCCCAAATCTTGAGGCTAGTGTCAGGATCACCCACCACGCCGATGGCGCTACGCCCCAATAAAAGTGCCGGTGAGAGCTTGATGATATTCACAATAGTTAGGTCTTGTACTTCTTTAAAAATGAATGGATCACCAACTGGGCCATAGGCTGTCATCGAAAAAGATAGGGTAAAGCGGACGGGTCTACCCTCCTCCTGCTCCAAACTAGCCCAGAAAGATTGATCCACCAATTCTTGGAGTTGTAGTACGGAGGGCACGGGCATACCTTGGGGAGCTAAGGTGATGAGTAGGAGGTGGAGCCTATGAACATCGGCTGTGCTAAGAACATGCACCGGAGGGCCTCAAAAGGGTTACTAATTTTCTTCAAAGTTATACTCATAATCTATAAAAAAGAGACACAATTCAACCCAAGTATTGTTTTAAAAATTCCATCATGACCTGTACTTTGTGGGGTAGATAGATCCGACTGGGATATACCAACCACGCGGCGGTTTCAAACGTTGTCGCTGCCACTTGATAATCAGGGAATAGATCGATCAAGTAGCCCTGATCTAAATCCTTGGCGATCAGCCAGTTGGCTAAGAGTACAGGTCCCATTCCTGCCAAGGCACACTCACGAAGCGAGAGGGGATTTGCGATGATCACGTCGCCTTGAATGGGTATTTCCTGCACCACTCCTCTACGATCACGAAAGAACCAGCGGGCGCGAAATTCTGGCAAGGAAAATAGCACACACTTATGGTCGCGTAGATCCTCTGGGATAATCAGGGGTTCATGGTGTGCACAGTAGGCAGGACTGGCACAAACGCGATAGTGGGTGTCAACTAACTTGACATAGATCAAAGTACTCTCGATGCTAGGGCCAAGACGGATAGCTAAATCTACACGGTCTGCGACTAAGTCAAGATTGGCATCGGTGAGCAAGAGTTCTAGGCTGAGTTTGGGGTATAAGTCTCGGAATTTGGGGAGTAGGGGCACTACACATTGATGACCAAACGCTACGGTAGTCGTGAGGCGCAAAGTCCCAATGGGCGTACTACAGATAGCTAGGGCTTCATCTCGGGCGTGATCGAGATCATCCACTAGCCCTTCTACGCGCGCCAAGTAAATAGCTCCGGCTTCGGTTAGCCCTAGCCTGCGGGTCGAGCGTTGAAATAGCCGTACACCCAATTCATGCTCTAGCAAGGCTACAACCCGTGAAATTGAGGAGGGGTCTAGATTGCGGTCATGGGCTACGGCAGTAAAACTGCCGCGCCGCGCGACTTCTATAACAATGCGTAGATGTTCAAGTTCCATTCTTGAATAATATGCATCAATCTAATGCACAAGTAGATCTTTATTTGAATAAACGCACAGGATAGATTGATGCTGAAACGCCTCTTTAGCGTTTGTGTCTATGGCATGGGTATTCCCAAAGTTCAGGACATTGCCCTGTAAACAGCCGTAGCCGAAGGAAACCGTTTAACCTCAGGAGAACAGTCATGAACCGGATCACGATTTTAGGAATGGGCGCCATGGGATCGCGCATGGCGGGATTACTGCTCAAATCGGGCTATGCCGTTACCGTATGGAACCGAAGTATTGAGAAAACGATCCCTCTGGTCGTAGCTGGAGCAACCGTTGCCGCTACCCCTCGTGCCGCTGTGGAAGAATGTGATCTCGTCATTTGCATGGTGCGGGACGATGAGGCTTCACAGCAGATCTGGCTGGATCCTGATAGAGGTGCATTATTGGGATTACCTAAAAACGCTATTGCCATCGAAAGCTCAACTTTGACCGTCGCTTGGGCACAGGATCTAGGGCAAAAATGTGCGGCTCAGGGTATTCCTTTTTTGGATGCACCTGTGGCAGGGTCGCGCCCCCAAGCCGAGGCAGCGCAATTAATCTATTTTGTGGGAGGGGATAGCGCAACTCTAGATCAGGCCATGCCAGTCCTAAAGAGCATGGGGGGCGCTATTCACCATTGCGGTGCAACGGGTAGTGGCGCGGCGATCAAATTAATGGTCAATGCACTCTTGAGTATTCAAGTAGCCGCGCTAAGCGAATTGATCGGCCTGATGCGCCCCTGTGGGCTAGATGAAGCCCAGGCGATTCATATCCTTACGGCCACTCCCGTATGTAGTCCAGCCGCTAAAGCCGCCGCCGCCGGGATCTTAGCACGTAATTTTACGCCCCTATTTCCCATCGAACTCGTTGAAAAAGATCTCGCCTACGTTCTGGGAACGGCCCAGGCTCAGGGCGTATTGATGCCTTTAGCCGAAGCCACCCAGAGTATTTTTGCCCAAGCACTAGCCAAAGGGCATGGGGCCGCCAATATTACAGGGGTTGCACAGCTATATCTTGATTAGCAGTTGCTAATGCAAGTCTGTGTTACCCCAAGGTCAATAGCGCCTCAATGAACTCATAACTAGAGAAGGGCCGTAGATCATCAATTTTTTCACCAACGCCGATAAAACGGATCGGTAATTCCAGTTCACGGACGATAGCCAAGGCAATGCCCCCTTTGGCGGAGCCATCCAGTTTGGTGAGGACGATCCCGCTCAAGTT
>JANNOF010000016.1:0-3126 GCA_031398925.1 Gloeobacteraceae cyanobacterium SOY_34_metabat_371
CAGTGCCTTGGGGCAGGGCAATTTCTTGGGCGCTCCATAAGTCCACTTTGGTATGCCGATACGCTCCTAGCGGCAGGTTGTGGAGCAGAACATCCATTATTGGAATTCTTACAGAAGCTAGGATATCGAGGCTTTGTCGTCGGCTACCAGTTTGCTAACTCCGATGGTATTCATGGTTGGTTAACCGCTGAAGAAACACAAGTGTTCTTCACCTATTTACAAGATCTCGACCTACCACAATTTGAGCCATCCTTTGCTGCAATGGATCGATTTCGTAGTGATTGGAACTACCTCGAACCCGGAGCCTATTCCTTTGAGCAAGTGAGTTTAGCCTTTTTGCGCACGGTCACTGGCATGGCGGTAGCGCAATCGCGGGGGGTGCTGTGGGGCAATGACGTGTCAACGTACCTAAAAGATTTGCCTTGAAAGATCTGCCCTAGGGATCGCCCTGCTAAAAATCTAGATCCAACCCCGTGACCGGGCAATGGCTTGACAGATCACAGCCGCCGTAAGGCCCATATACGTACCGACGATATTTCCCAAGACTGCCATGAGTAGCCCCAACGGTGCAGCCCCAGCGCGGTAGACCGCCGCAACTATAGGCGTCGAAACGACCCCACCCGTATTGGCTTGGGAGGCAACGGCCACTAAGAGCCAAGGGGTTTTAGTAAGACGGGCCACCAGGATCAAGACCAGAGCATGGACGGCGATCCAAACCACCCCCGCCAATAAAAAAACTGGATACTGGCTAATGATCGAGAGATCCCCTTGGGCACCGAGTCCGGCCAGCACTAAATACAAAAAGCCATAGCCCAACTGTGAGGCCCCTTGAGCTTCGAGACGCCGTACCGGGGTCAACGAGAGGGCTAAGGCTACGGTTGTGACTAAAATAAAGCCCCAGGTTTTAGCGGTTACAATGCCGCCAAACTCCGGTAAAAACCTACCTAGGGCAAAACAAAGTCCACTTAGGCCCAGGGCCAAGCCTAACATTCCAATGATCCCAGGGACCGTAAGGGGTGTGCGCTCTTGGGTCGTGCAGTCCAGTTGGGCTAAAACCTGATCCACCGGGCCTTCATCGGCTCCTAGCCAACGGTTGATGGAGGTTTGATAGCGGCTCAAAAAAAGCAGGATCACCGTCCAGCTATAACCCACCAAAAAATCCATTGCCACCGCCGCCCCAAAAACAGAATCCGGGGTACCAATGCTTTCTTTAACCGCGATCATATTGGCATTGCCCCCTGTCCACGATCCCGATAGGGCACCAAAGGCCGACCAGGCTTCGGGGGGTAAAAACGCTCCAAATAAACTCAAGGCTACCGCTGCTCCCAAGACAATGCCCACTGATCCAGCTAGCGTCAAGGCGACAGCCCGAAAGCCTAATTGGGCAACAGCTTTGAGATCGGTCCCGATCAATAAAAGAACCAAGGCTGCGGGGAGTACGGTCCCGGAAAGTAAACTATATAGCGCTGACTCTTTAGGCAATAGCCCAAACGTACTCGCCACTGCGGGGAGGGCATAGACCCAGATCACCGGGGGGACGGTGTCAAAGAGTTTGGCTAAGGGCGGGGCTTGGGACAGCGTGAATATAAAGGCGACAAAAACTGCCAAAACCGCTAAAAGTTCAACTGGGGTCAGGGCCATTAGCGTTTGCGCGGGAGTGGGGCTTTAGTCCCCTGACCCTGGGGCGGCAGATCAAAGAGGCGTTGAATATCTCCTTTTTGCTCATAGCCCACGACCTTGGGGTTGCGGACCTTGGGGATCACTTGCACGTCATAGAGTTCTTCAATACTCTTGTGAAACTCTAGATTCCCTTCCCACAGGCCCGTCTCAATATTGACCACTTCAATAGTACAGCGCAGGGCTTGGGCTTTTTCTTCAATGGGCAAGCCGCCAAAAGTACGCTTTTCACGGATCTTAGAGAGGCCAATAAAAGCATAGGGACCATAAAAAGCTAATCCCCGCAAAAATCCTGGCAAATAGATCATCGACTGAAAGCCCAAACTATTAACAATGCCCAGTTCCCCAGTGCCCGAATTGAGTATCCACAGGTCTTGGTTATAAATGCGCGGGGAATGGGGCATAGATAGCCCCCGGCAGATGATCTGATTCGCCTTAACATCCATGACGATCCCGCCACTGGCCTTGTTTTCACGCCATGCCCCCTCACTATCGGTACTCCCTAGGGCCGTAACATAGCGGGGCATACCATTTTCTATCGCCATACCATTAAGATGGCAACGGTCCTCACAGGCCAAGGCCGAAACAAAGTGTGGTTTCCAGATCGGGGTAAAACTATACTCTGGGTTCATCGCCACCAAGCAGGAAAAATTGCTACTCACAGCGATGGGTTGCCCATTCATCAAGGCCACATCGTGGGCGGCAATATCCCCGGTATAAAAGCTCATTTGTGGAATATACACTTCGTCGTAATTCTCGTCAGGATAGTAACGTTGGGCCAAATGCGCCGCCTTACTAAAGGCGATCACCTGATGTTGGGTAGCGAGCAGCATTCCTTGGGGATGAATATAGCAGCCCATCGCCTTACGAAAGCCCCGTGTATCAAGTTTGGCATCCTCGCCCTTAGCGGTGATCAAACAGAGGCTCCCGGCCTGATAGGTCGTTACTGCTAGCGAGATCCCTAATTTATCTAAAATGATCGGGAAACTCAGAGAGTAGTCAAAGTCCCAAACCGGGGCTGTTTCTTGTTTCTCTTCTGCTGTCTGTCCTTCAACCGGAGGCTGAAGTTCCTCAGGGGCTGGGATGGATTCGTTACTCATGACCTTGTCCACACGGTGAGGCTAATTATAGCAAGTGCGGTAAATCTCTTCTTAAAGCTCCTCGCAAAGAGGAGAAGGCAGATCAAACCGCGGATCAAAATAGCTGAAGGTAAAGAAAAAGCACAGAAAGAAGTTAGAGACGAAAAATTAAAAAAGCGGATTGATTCAAAAACGAAGAGCAAACAACGGTCAAATAATGAGTTAAAAAGAAACAAAACACTACAGGATTTTGAGGAGGAGTATAGTGATCCCTGATCTGAAGGAACTTTTATCTACAGCAATCGATTTAAAAAACCAGGGTGATTTAGAAGAATCTCGGACGATTTTAGAGAGTCTGGCTCAAAATTAT
>JANNOF010000021.1:0-2319 GCA_031398925.1 Gloeobacteraceae cyanobacterium SOY_34_metabat_371
ACCAACACAAGCCGCACCTGGGACGCGTTGAAGCTGGAGATCGGAACCGCCGACGCAAGGCTCGATCTGTTCGCGTCGTCGGTAGTCGTCAACGATCCCACGCGCCGCCCTGACCATCATCGCCAGGGCGTCAATATCCACGGCGCCTATGGCTCGCTTCGCAAAGTCATTCCAAATGCTGTCCTTGAGCCGTATCTGCTTTGGAAAACCGGCCACGTAAGCATCTGGACGGCCGGTGCCCGTGTTGCGTCCCTGCCCAGCGCCGCAGCCCTCCGCGGCTTCGACTATCAGACCGAGTGGGTCCGCCAGTGGGGCAGCATCGGGGCCCTCGAACACTCCGCGTGGGCGGGCTACGCCATCGCCGGCTACACTATCCCGCGCGCGCCGTGGAGACTGCACCTGACAACCGAGTACAGCCACGCCTCCGGAGATCCCGACCCGGGCAAAGGACCGCATCGCACCTTCGATCAGCTACTCCCCACAAACCACCTGTTCTACGGACTCACCGATCCCGTCGGGTGGCAGAACATGCGAATGCCTCGCGTGGGCGTCGATGTGAAACCGCATGCGAAACTGCAATTTGCTGTCGACTACCGGTGGCTCTGGCTCGACAGCGCGAAGGCCGCGTTCTACAACGTGGTGGGAGGCGTGGCGGTTCGCCCCCGCTCCGGCAACACAGCCACCGAGATCGGAACAGAGCTCGATTTCAGCGGCAACTACATTTTCTCGCCGAAGCTGAAAATGGGCGGCGGAATCGGACACCTTTTCGCCGGTGAGTTCCTGAGGAAAAACTCATCGGGTTCCGGACAGACGTTCCCGTTTCTGTTCGCGCAATACTCGTTCTAAGCGTTATGTCCCTGGAAGGTCTCCGAGTACTCAGCCTGGAAAGCCGCAAGGCACAGGACATGGCGACGCTCATCCAACGTGAGGACGGCATTCCCGTCATTGCCCCGTCCGTGAAGGAGCGCGCGCTCGACGACGATGATGCCACAGCCGTCAGGTTCATTGAGGACCTCGAGAACGATCGGTTCGACCTGCTGGTCTGCATGACCGGTGTGGGCCTCACCTTCCTTCGAGACACGCTCGTCAAAACGATGCCGGAAGAGCGCATCGGAGCCGCCCTCCGGCGAGTCATCATTGTCTCCCGCGGACCGAAGCCGGTGGGTGTGCTGCGCGCGCTCGGCGTGCCCATTCACATGGTCATCCCCGAGCCCAATACGTGGCGTGAAATCGTCGAAGCCATCGCAGCGCGTTCCGAGCGTCGTGTTGCCGTACAGGAGTATGGCCGTCCCAATCATGAGATGAACGCCGCGCTCGCCCGGATCGGTGCGACGGTCTCGCCCATTGCGCTGTATCGATGGGAACTGCCCGACGACACAGCCCCTCTGGAGCATGCGGCGCGCGAACTGGTGGCCGGGCGGATCGACATCGTTCTGTTCACCTCATCCATCCAATTCGATCATCTGATGGAGATTGCGCGCCGCCTCGGGCTCGAAGCCAGTGCACGTCACGCCCTCGCAACTCGCGTCGCCATCGGCTCGGTCGGACCGGTGATGACGGACTGCCTCGTTGCCAATGGCTACCCGCCGGATTTCGCACCGCGACACCCAAAAATGTGGGCTCTCGTCAAGGCCGCCTCGGAAGAGGCGCAGGCCGTACTGGCTCGAAAGGCCGCCTCAGCCTGAAGTTACCGCCTCGTCGCGGATGCGTTTCGGATGGAATAGAGGTGCTTTTCCGTCCTTAGTATCAGGCGGTCGCCGATCAGCGCTGGTGTCGACAGCACCATCTCGCCAAGCTCGTTCGAATGAAGCAACTCGAATTTATCACCGGCTCGAATGACAAACGTGCGGCCCTCTTCGTCAATGCAGAACACTTTGCCGTTGTAAGCCCATGGTGAGGACGTAAACTCTCCGCCTTCGCCGACGCGTGCCTTAAACGTCTGGGCGCCGGTCTTGGCGTCGAACCGCGTCAGGATGCCGTTGTGGGTCAGCACGTACACTCCTCCTTCATAGGCCAGTTCAGTCGGCATATATGTCCCGGCTTTGGGCTGCAGCCACGCGACAAATTCATTCAGCTTCGCGCCGTCCGGTGTGGTGAGGTCGCCGCTTGCGCCCGGTTTAATCGCGGCCACGGGCTTGCTGGTGCCTCCATTGATATACAGCAGGCCGTCATGCGCGAACGGACTCGGTATCGGCATGGGCGACATGCCACCCAGCCGCCACAGTTCTTTCCCTTCAAGGTCGTAACTGATGGTGATGCCAGGGCCAATGGTGACGATCTCCGTGCGCCCGGAGTTCTTCCAGACGTAGGGGGTAGACC
>JANNOF010000057.1:0-1944 GCA_031398925.1 Gloeobacteraceae cyanobacterium SOY_34_metabat_371
GATCTAGAAGCAGGACTGACAAATTTTGCCGATCAGTATCATTACAGTTACCGTAAATTTCTATTGCAACGCCTAGGCTTTGAGGGCAACCTCCCGCAAGCTGATGATTTATTAGACGCTACACTAGAACTATTGAGCACCAGTCAAGTATCGTATCCTCAATTTTTTCAAGATCTGCGCAGCCAATTTGATCCGCAGTGGCAAACGGATGCTGATTTGATCTTAGATCAAGATACTTTTTCTAAGATTAAAATTAAAACAGCTCTTGATCCCTGGCGTAAAATCTATCAACAGCTCCTCCAGATGCATTCTGCAGAGCAATTGGTACACATCCAAGAAAGTCTATGTAAATATAACCCCACTGTAGATCTTTTGCGACCTACCATCGAAACAGTCTGGGAGTCCATCGCCCAAGGCGATAATTGGCATGATTTTTATACCCTGATTCAACATATCCGACGCCCCTAACCAGTTTAGCCCCCCATCCCCCACCTTGTGGGGGTGTCTAAAACGCTTATACCCCCATAAGGTGGGCTAGGGGGCACTTAATACAGATCTATGGCCTAACCAATCTGCTCTATTTGTTTTAAGCCTTGACCCAAGGCACTACCCGTCCCAAGTACGTGATCTGGGTAGCTTTGCCGCTGTATGGGGGATCTACGCTTACACGGGGCATACTCGATGCATGAATGGGTATGTTTATGGTTCGCTTTCGTGTCAGTACCGAAAGTCCCGTCCCCCCCTCTGCCCAACTGTACGAGCAGCTTTCCTTTGCCATTGCCTCCCGGCAATTGCCTCCGGGCGCCCGTTTACCCAGTGTCCGCCAACTCTCCATGCAAACGGGGCTACACCGCAATACGATCAGCAAAGTCTATAACCAATTGGTGGATGCACAGCTAGTCCAAGCCCGCGCCGGATCGGGGGTGTACGTTTTGGATAATGAGCATCTTTCCGAAGTTTCGACCATGCAAAATATGATCCGCCGGACCATTGATACGGCCCTTTCCCAGGGCTATAACCTGGAGCAGATCCATCAGATCCTTGAGGTTGAAGTCCTACGCCGCCGCTACGAAAAAGTTCAGATCCTCGTCACCAGTGCGGATGGCGGGACGTTAGCCATGATGGCCCAAGAGCTTCAAGAGGCCCTTGGTGTAATCGTCCAGGGGGTTTTGCTACAGGAATTGGCCCAAAAGATCACCCATACCCATGCCAGTGTGGTAGTGACCCAGCGCTATGACCTAGCAGCCACCAAGCACTTTCTCCAGGGTTATTTTCAGGGTGAAGTGATCCCCATTGATGTCCATACCTATCAACGGGAGATCCAACTGGTCGAACAGTTACCTGCGGGGGCGACGTTAGGCTTGGTAAGTATCAGCGCTGGGGTTTTACGTGTTGCTGAAATTATTATCCAAAGCATCCGAGGACAGCATCTTTTGCTTTTGACCGCTCAAATTGAAGATGACTATGCCCTTAATGCTGCCTTGAAAGCAGCGGATCTGATTATTGCCGATGAGGCCAGTCATAGTCGCATTGAGCCCCTCGTGCAACGGGCCCGCCGGGAACGGAATCGCCCCTTACGGTTACATTGTGCTGAAAATTATATTGCTCAAGAATCGCTAGAGCTTTTGCGGCGCTATGTACGTACCGATCAGACTCCAGTGGCTAGCGCTCAATAACGGCGGTCTTGGAGTTGGCGGATCTGAAATTCTAATTGTTCGATCCGGGCTCGAAGAATATCGATCTCAGACTGGGTGGGTACTTCGAGTTCCTTAAGGGCTACTTTGACCTGTTTACGAAACTGATCTTCTAAGTTGCCTTGTTCCTCCCGGATGCGAATCATCATGTCATCTAAAAATTGCTTTGCTTCTTCGGGGTCGAGGCGGCCTTCTATGACTTGTTTATCGAGACTTTTTTTGATGCTATCAATCACTGAAGCGGTCGCAC
>JANNOF010000064.1:0-19265 GCA_031398925.1 Gloeobacteraceae cyanobacterium SOY_34_metabat_371
CTTAAATCGGCAGATCAAACTTCAAACGAAGAGGCATGGTCTATCGCTGACTTCCCAGGAGTTCTTGATCTCGCCACCTCAAACAGTCTGGCATGCATTGGCGGACAGTTTCAGTTTCGCGGTCCTATTGGCACTGCAGAAATGTATTGGTTAAACGCCGATTCGACACCTCAGATACATGAAGAGGACTGGGACATGTTTGTTCTTCGGGCAAATACACAGGTAAAGACAACCTTTGAAATAATCGTTAAGGAGACTGACTTTGACGAGCAAGCAAAAGACTGGAAACATATACGAGAAGCTCTCGCTTCGGGATTGATTAAAGATCCGAAAGACCACCTTTACTTTGTCGCATATTTTAAAGGAAATGAAGCCGAACCATGTAGTCGTAGTCCAGCGAATGCAGCAAAGCTGCATCGCTGACCACGGACGTTATGTGGCAAAACATGGACGCTGAAACTTTTATAAAAGAAGCCAGTTCGTTGCTGAAACAGCATGGATTCAAAAAGTCCAACGCGACGTGGCGAAAAGACCAAGGTGAGAGTATTGCGGTATTCAACGTCCAAAAGTCGCAGTGGGGTGGTGGCGTTTACTACCTAAACCTAGGCGCATATTTTCATGCTTTTGGAAACGAAAAATCACCAACTGAAAACAGGTGTCATGTTCGCGTGCGCCTTCCTGTTGAAGAGCCATCGGCAGTGGTTTTGGCCGCCATCGAATGGTTTCAAGCAAGAACATCACTTCAAGATGCAATTAAGTTTGCTGAAGCCGACTCCAAAAAAGGACTTGTGTACAAGGAGCTTCGAAATGCGACAGCCACATAACAAGTCAGTCAACCGGACGCTAGAAAGCTGCGCTTCTTGGTTTCCTCCGCTCCGCTCCGGCGCCGATTGCTTCCATCGTTGGGCTAACAATGGCTGGAAAAAGTAAACTTTAGGATCTTTCTGGGGTTCTTAATTCCATTGAATGCTCCTGTTTTGGCCCGTCAAAATTTGATCTCAGGCAGGCAGTACGTAGGGGCTAGGGATCGCTAACTGCGGAAATAAAGTCTGGATCTCGGCTTCAGTGGCTAGGGTAAATCCCTCCCACACAAAGGCCGGATGTACAGTACACCCCACCAAGGTGAATGATCCTAATGGCCAGGCCCTTTGCCAGTGATCTTTGGGGACAAGTACTTGAGGTGTAGCTGCGATCCCTAAGGTATGCAGCGTAAGTATTCCTTCAGGGCTGATCACCTGTAGACCCAAAGGATCGCCATCATAAAAGTGCCACAATTCATCCCGGTCTACCCGATGCCAGCGCGAATATTGCCCAGCTACGAGCAGGTAGTAAATCGCTGTAGCCGCCGCTGAGCGATAGGTTTCCCGAAAATAGCCCCCTTCTGGGTGCGGTTGTAGGGCTAGATGTTGGATCCAGTCTTCCGCTGTCACGGCATGATCAGGGTGATCGAGTCCTTGAGGATCAGAACTACCGAGAGCCCCATCAAAAATACCAGCCCCGTTTGCAAAACCCGCATTTGAATGACTTGGGAAATGGGTTTACCCCGCAGGCCCTCAAGGGCCAAAAAGGCTAAGTGCGAACCGTCCAAACCGGGGATCGGCAAAATATTGATGAAAGCCAAACTAAAAGAGATCAAAGCCATGACCGTAAAGACATTGAGAATATCTGCATCGGCAACTTTTGCGGTGTAATTGACGATGCCGACGGGACTAGAAAACTGATCTAGGCCCACTTTCCCGGTAAAAAGTTGTCCAAAGTTAGCCACTGTTTCGCTGGCAATAAACCAAAAACGCTGCCCAGCAATGGTCAACGGCTCCAGCAGATCCTTAGGGGCACGTTGGTAGCTATTGGGGGTTAAGCTCACCCCAATACGGCCTTCAGCCGATGGGGTTACGGTTACGGTACTGGTTTGTCCAGCCCGCTCAATTTCTAAGGCTAGGGGTTGGCCCGGTGCGGCTTTGATCATTTGTTGAAAACGTTCGGCCCCGGCGGGAGGTAGACCCAAAACTTCGGCATTGACCTTACGGACCACATCTCCGGCTTCAATCCCCGCGGTGGCGGCTGGAGATTTTTCGGAAATACTGGTGATCTTAGCTCCAGGCAAGGGTTCGGGAACCCCACTGAGCAGGATCAAAAGTAAGAGCGGTACATAGGTAAAGATCAAATTGGCTACTACCCCGGCAACCATAACAATGGCCCGGTCTAGAATAGGTCGATTTTTAAGTAAATTGGGGTCATCGGCGGGATAAGGACAATCCGGGTCTTCATCAGGAAAACCCACGTAACCACCTAAGGGCAGCGCCCGCAGGGCATATTCTGTAGTGGCAGACTTGTAGGTAAAAAGTGCTGGACCAAAACCAATAGAGAACCGATTAGCATGGATCCCCTGGAGACGCGCGGCCAAAAAATGCCCTAATTCATGGACCAGGATCAAAAATCCTAGAACTGCGATGCCAAGGATTACACCCATGCCGATTTTGCCCATCCGTTATATTTTTTAATCATAGCTTTCTCACCCGAGCTGTGGAACCGATATGTACAAGCTCATGGCACCATAGGGAGGAAACTGCGGGGGGCCAATGCCTAAAAGTAATTTTCTTAAGGGCCGTCGGATCAATCCAGTGCCGATTACCAGTGGGATCAGCGTAGCTGATTTGATTGACCAAACTTTTTTGGCCTACAATGCCGCCCGGCTCCAGGAGGCCGCGAAGCTCCTAACGCAAAAAATGCTCCACACCGACTGTGTCGTAGGGCTGACGCTCTCCGGGGCCTTGACCCCCGCTGGTCTAGGAATCGCCGCCCTGATCCCTTTGGTGCAAGGGGGCTATGTGGATTGGATCATTTCAACCGGGGCCAATCTCTATCACGATACCCACCATGGTTTGGGTATGGCCCTCCACCAAGGCAGTACGGGGATCTCCGATGTGATCTTGCACGAAGAAGGAGTAGTGCGGATCTTTGATATATTTTTTGACTATGACGTTCTACTATCGACGGATCAATTTTTCTATCAGCTCCTGCAAAGCCCAGAATTTCAAACCACCATGGGCACCGCTGAATTTCATTATTTGTGCGGTAAATACATTGCCGAGCGCGAAAATCTTTTAGGCATTCAAGATAAATCTCTACTGGCGGCCTGTTATCGGGCCGGGGTTCCGGTTTACACCTCCAGTCCCGGTGATTCTTCCATTGGTATGAATGTGGCTGCCCTGCGGTTAGTCGGTCAAGGGCCCATTATTGATGTTGCTTTAGACGTCAATGAAACCGCTGCCCTCGTGCTGGAGGCCAAACGCAACGTCGGCAAGAGTGGGATCTGGATCTTGGGCGGCGGCTCACCTAAGAACTTTGCCCTACAAACCGAACCCCAACTCCAAGAAGTTTTGGGGATCAGTGAAAAAGGGCATGATTATTTTTTACAGATCACCGATGCGCGTCCTGATACGGGGGGGCTTTCGGGGGCAACCCCCAGTGAGGCGGTTTCCTGGGGTAAGGTAGACCCCGATAAACTCCCGGATACGGTGGTTTGTTACGTTGATTCCACCATTGCCCTACCGCTCTTGACGGCTTATATTCTTTCTAAAGTTGCCCCCCGCCCCCTACGTCGCCTCTATGACCGCCGTGAAGAGTTGGTAGCCCTACTCAAGGCAGAACATCTTGCGGCACAAAATAAGGAGGCTAGTTCTTGATCAATTCAAGGATTATAAGTAATCCCCTATGCTCAATCTAGAACTCGCCCAACTCCGGTCTATCCAGCGTAGGCTCCAACTGAGTATTGTCTTGATCTTTGGGCTGGTGGCCAGTGGCGCTGGGGGCTATGTGCTCGTCGAAGGGTGGGATCTTTTTGATGGCTTGTACATGACCATCATTACCCTTGCGGGGGTAGGCTATGGGGAAACCCGCCCCTTAAGTTTTAATGGTCGGGTCTTTACGATCTTTTTGATCATTGGTGGGGTTTTTACTTTAGCGAATTTGATCAATCAAGTTGCTTTGGCCCTAGCTGAAGGTTATTTTGAAACCACAATTCAATTGCGCCGCCGGATGAAACAACTAGAGAAACTGAATAATCACTATATCGTGTGCGGCTATGGGCGCATTGGTCGCCAGATTTGTCGTGATTTTATAACCAATCAGCTACCCTTTGTAGTGATCGAGCAAGATACCGATACCTATGAGACCGCTGAGCAAGACCAGGTTTTAGTTCTGCAAGGCGATGCCAGTTCCGATCAGCTCTTACAAGAAGCCGGGATTAGCCGGGCCCGATGCCTGATTTGTGCCCTCCCTTCCGATGCCGAAAATCTATACTTAGTCTTATCCGCCAAAACCCTTAATCCCCAGATCTTGACCATTGCCCGCGCCAATACCGAAGAAGGGATCGCCAAACTCACCCGAGTCGGCGCTGACCGGGTGGTTTCCCCTTACCTTACTGGGGCGCGACGCATGGCAGCTTTGGCCCTGCGCCCCCAGGTGGTTGACTTTATCGAAACAGCCTTTAGCGGCGAGGGCACGAGTTATTTTATTGAAGAACTTTTACTCGATCAACGCGCTGACTCTCCGGCCATTGGCAAAACCCTTAAGGAGCTTGATATCCGCTCTAAAACCGGAGGCTTGATCCTGGCAATCCGTAGGGCCTCAGGGGTTCTGTTGGGTTCACCTAGCCCTAATGTGGATATCGAACCAGGGGATCTGCTTATTTGTATGGGTACTAGCGAACAACTCCAAAAGGTCGGCCTGCTCTTGGCACCGGGCAAACAGATCCGCTAACGGAATGGGAGAGGGCGCACAAATCGTTGCCCTGGGGCCGTTGAACTGGCTATCTTATGATAAATTGAATTTTTTATCGATCCCGGCGCTTGCAGAGCTCGGAGAAGTCCTGTTGAATTTTAGACCTGATCGATTAATTGAATATTTGGGTGTGAACAGAGGCCGATGATAGATAAGCCTACCCTGGTACAAGGATGGGAATGTTATGCTCTATGTCAACGATTGACCACGTTGTATATTCCCATTCAGCTTGTCCGTTTTGACGCAACCCGCAACATGATTTATGTCCTGGCGGGGGATTCAATTCAGTATCTTATTTCCCCCACTGGACAAGCCCTGTTAGTCCCCGATCCTGATTAGGAGGAACCATGCCTGACTTTTCTTTGCTAACCACGGCAGAAATACGCGCTTACCTCTTGGAACATCGAGGGGATGAACAGGCATTCCAAGCCCTAATGCAACGTTTAGAAAATGCTCCTAATAAAATCAGCTACCTACCGGGTGAAGGTGAACGCATGATGAGGGATCTAGAAGAACGATTAGGACGTTCACAGGAGACAGGGGCTTAGATGCCTTAGTGCTTCTGAACCTCTACCCCTCGCCTTAATATGCTTAGCTGCCCCTCATCCCCTATCGAAAGTCGGGTTGCCCTTGGCACCGGGCAAACAGATCCGCTAAAGGCCTCTTAGTGGAGGGTAGTGATTAAATGCGAAACCCGTTCTTTGATCTCATCACGCACCCGATGAAAGACCCCAAGAGGCTGCCCATCAGGATCATCTAGCTCCCAATCGGCAAAAACTTCTCGGGTTACCCAGCCCGGAGGTAAATTGACCCCACAGCCACACAGGGAGATCACCGTATCAAAATCTTCAGGCTGAAAAGCACTTAAGGGATCAGAAGTTTGGGTGGTGATGTCAATGCCCACCTCTGCCATGACCTGAATGGCGGTGGGATGAACCCGGCTCGCCTCTAAACCAGAACTCGTTACCTGGATCACCCCTTGACCCAAGGTACGGGCAAAGCCCTCCGCCATCTGTGAACGACAGGAATTGCGCTTGCAGACAAACATGACACGGTTCACTCGTTAGCCTCCTTGGTTATACATTCCACGCCATACCCCCACCGCCAAGACCACGCCTAAAATAGGAGCGACCCAATAGATCCAGTGGGCATCCCAGATGCCACTCACCACCGCTGGTCCTAAGGAACGGGCCGGGTTCATACTGGCCCCACTAATGGGCCCGCCAAAGGCTGCTTCTAGCCCTACCGTCGAACCAATAGCGACCCCCGCCATCCCAGGGCTGGCTTGGGGATGTAAAGCCGAGCCACAGATCACCAACATCAAGATAAACGTCAGGATCAATTCCACCCCCAACGACTGGATCCAATCGCCATGGCGGGGGAGGGTAGCCCCCAGATTTGCCCCCGAACCAAAGCAAAGCCGGACCATGTAACTGGCCCCAATGGCGCCTAAAAGCTGGACCCCGATGTAAGGGATCACCCGACTAGAACTACAGTGACCCAAGAGCCAAAGGCCCAAGGTTACCGCTGGGTTAAAATGCGCGCCACTGATGGGGCCGAGGGCATAGATCAAGGCCGTTACCACCGCCCCAAAAACCCAACTTACGCCCAAATGGGTGATCGCGCCGCCGGTGCTGGCATTAACCA
The DNA here is from genome assembly GCA_031398925.1 of Gloeobacteraceae cyanobacterium SOY_34_metabat_371. Taxonomy (GTDB): domain Bacteria; phylum Cyanobacteriota; class Cyanobacteriia; order Gloeobacterales; family Anthocerotibacteraceae; genus JANNOF01. Next base: position 6,430 of record JANNOF010000064.1, read on the forward strand.
CCACTGCTCCGGTACCCGCAAAGACGAGACAAAAGGTCCCGGTCCCCTCGGCTAACAGTTGCGCGCGCCCCCAATCCTTGAACATTCCCAGGTTCCTTAAGTATTTCGACGATGAACGATGAGTGGTGTAAAAAAATTATAGGTCTTGGATCAATTGTCTAAATTGGTCTAAAACCAATCCATTGACGCAGTAGCAGACCCGTGGACCCTCCACTTCTCCTTGGATCAAACCGGATTGTTTGAGGATGCGGAGATGTTCAGAAACCGTGGATTGAGCCAAGGGCAAGACCTCAACGATCTCGCCGCAGACGCAGGAGCGCCGTTCGATGAGCAACTTAAGGATCCGAACGCGCACCGGATGGGCTAGGGCTTTACACAAACCCGCTAGGGCTTGGTCCGATTCGCACTTAAGGGGTGCCTCGGCAGGGGCGCAACAGGGGTCTGGGATCACGATTTATCGTTCATCGACGATGTAAATTTAGCAAAGGCGTACGCCCCTGTCAACCCAAGCTATGGATCTTGAGGCGCCGTAGTTTTTGCCGAGACGCTTGGGCATTTTTTTCAAGGCCCATGCCTTCATAGAGCGCTAGGGCTTTTTCTAGTTCTTGGCTAGCTTCGCTGGTTTGATCGCGGTGGATCAAGATCAAACCCAGGTTATAACGCACATCAGCCTCGGCCCTACGGTCTCCTAACGTCACGGCTAAAGCAATGCTGCGCTGGTAATACTGAGCGGCTTGGGTAAAATCTCCTTGGTGACGGTAGATATTACCGAGATTGCCCCAGACCTGGGCTTCAATCCGTTGTTCCCCTGATTGTTGGGCGATGGCTAACTGGCGCTGAAAATAATCCATTGCGGCGGGATACTGCCCTAGGGCCGCGTGAATAAGGCCCAGGGTGCCGTAGGCCAACCCCTCCCCTTGACGGTCTTCTAAGCTTAAGAAAAGATCTAGCCCTTGGGTGGTAAATGCCTGGGCTTTGACATAGTCACGCTGACTATAATAACAAACCCCTAAGTTGCCATAGATCCGCGCTTCCTGGGCTACTAGGTTTTGCACCCGGTGTAGCCCCTGGGTATAGGCATGAATTGCCTGTTCAAGCTCCCCTTGGCTACGGTAGGCATTCCCTAGGTTGACATAGGCAGCCACCACACCTGCCGTATCCTGGACCTGGGTACTATGCTGAAGCCCTTGATCATAGAATTGAATCGCCCGCTGATAGTGGCCCTGTTTGGCTTGGATTAGCCCCAATTGGATCAACGCCCTACTTATTTGCTCTGGGTTGTCTTGCTGCTGGGCCAGTACTAAGGCTTGTTGAGCGTACACCTGTGCTTGATCATAACGATCCGTCGCCAAGAATCCATCGGCGAGGTAGGTATACAGGGTTAGCCTTGCCTGGGGATCTAAGGGTTCTGTTAGCAGTTCTTGCCAAGTCTGTAGCGCCCTTAAAAATTGGGCTTGACTATAAAAATCTGCCCCTTGGGCTAGCTTTTCGGCTGCCGTAGGCAAAGGAACCGCTCCTAGGGGGAGTTGGAGTAAAGCAACTAAAGCCAGAACAATCGGACGCATTGACCCATCAAGAAAGGGTTGCGCTTATTATAGACCCCTACATTGAAGCAAAGCCCAGTGCGGCGACCCCCACATGTAACAGAACAAAAAGTCCCCGAAATACCCAGTAGCTCTGGGGAACAAGTTTTTCAAATTTAGGCAACACAGGTAACATGAATAAAATTAACAGTACGCCCGACATGGCCCCTAGACCCAAAATCTTAGCCGGAGCCGCCAACACAATCCCAAAGGCTGGGAGCATAAACCACTCTGGGATCACATGGAGTGGGGTAGAAAAAATATCGTAGGCATCGATCAAACGGGGCGGTTCTAGCACCGTGATCCCGACAACGAGGGCGATAGACAGCAAAACCACCCCTACAACAGGCAAATAGCTGCTTAGGTCTAGGGTACGAGGCGGGCTAGTCTCCACTGCCAATACGGGTACAAGGGGTTCTGGGGTAGGCTGTGTACCCTCGACGGGGTCTAAAGATTCTACGTTAGCTTCAGGTTTAGTGGGCAAAAAAGGGGCATCGGCAACGGTCAACCCTGCCCGGATCATGGCATTGTGGACAATTTTGGCAATCTCTTGATCCCGGTCTTCTAAAGGCATAGACCCTCAGTTTTGTTACATATCTTCGTATTTTATCCGGGTCACCCCGAGCAGGCACAATATTTCTTAAATTATCTTTATTTATGGCAATGTTAGGACGGATCGGACCAAGCAGGGTGTGCCAAGAGCGTACTGATTACCCGTACCCCACGCAGTTGATTAGACAGGGGCAGATGGCCTTTAGGGGCGCTCAGATCCCAGGTAAAGCCCTGGGGATAACGGGTCCATTCATCTTCTTTTTTCCAACCGATCTTATCCCAGAGTAGATCCCAGTTTTTGCCCGTGCTGAGCCACACTTGGCGCTGGACCGAAAAACCAAATTTTTCTTGGGAGTAGCGGACCCACAATTCATCTATAGTTCTCAGATCTACTGTAGGAAAGCGATTGACCTCAGTGAAATAAATCCAGCCCCGCTTGAGTGCCAAAGGACCAGCTAACACGCACATTTTTTTGAGGGTTAGTTGATCCGCAGCTTGGAAGGCACCCGTGCTCAAAAGTTGCTCTAGATCGCGGTAATCCAGACCACAGGCAGAGGGTAAGCGTCCATCCGACGGGTAAGACAAGGCCATGATTTACAAACGCACTGATTCACCTGAAGGCAGTCTACCGCAACGCCTAACGCCTAGTAGCCCTTAGCGGCCATATTGATGGTTAATCCTTGACCTAAACTGGTCAATCTACGGATCCCGGTTTGGATCGTACCGTCCGCCGTTAGATCCAGCCAACGGTAGCCCGGAAGTTCAGTATCTAAGGAAAATTGATTGGTTTGGGGTTTGAACTGTACACAGGTTGAGGGCGATGCCATCAGAAGCATACCCTGATAATACTGCTGAAATTCTTGGTGAATATGACCCCAAAGGACGCCCCGAACTTGGGGATATTGGCTAATTAAGTCCATAAACTCAGTTCCATTGGCTAGGCCAATATCCGCCATCCAGTCACAGTCAATATTTACCGGATGATGATGTAGGCACACCAAAGCATAGTAATCGGGGTATTGTGCGAGGCAGCTTGTTAAATAATCTAGTTGGGTCCGGTCGAGGTAGCCTCCTACTTGATCAGGAACCGTCGAATCCAGCAAAATGATCTGCCACGGCCCCAAAAGAACCTGCCGCTGTTTAGAGATCAGACCTCCTGGCAGAATTTGATCCATGACTTGGGGCTGATCATGATTGCCAGGAATAAAATATACCGGGGTCTGGAGGGGAGTCAGGGCTTCACGGAGGAGCTGATAGGCAGAAATCGAACCATCTTGCGTTAGATCCCCCGTTGCTAGCACCGCATCAGCCGGCCAGTGGTGGATTTGTAACTCCTGAAGCACGGCTTGAAAAGTTTGATAGGTATTAAGGCCTAATAGGGTTTGCCAGCGCTTAGCATACAGGTGAACATCCGTCACCTGAATCACGCGCCAAACTGTTTTTACATCTCTGGGTTGTTGCCCCATGTGTACTCCTGTGGAATCCAAGCGTCACCTTACTTGCCCAGGATGTCCTTGGGTTACAGGTAGGATACTGCTCAATACCATACCGTTGCCCCTATGATTTTACCTACGACGGCCCGCACAGCATCGTTACACCATGTCATGGTATTATAGGCTGAATTTGGTCATTTTCATTGTGAACCGCCGACAGGCACTACTTTTTAGCGTCTTTATGCTGGCTTGGCCCAGTAAAGCGGTGGGCACAGAGGCCCAAATTTTGCCTTTGGGGACTAAGGTATCGGCGGGATCGGTAGTAACGACCAAAGAGGACGAACGCCTAAACTTAATTTTTGAAAATGGAACCCTAATACATTTGGGGCCAAATACACAGTTTTACTTTACCCTAGGCCGCTTTGTACTACAAAAAGGGTCGTGTTGGGTCTTTTGTCCCCCTAGTGCAGAAGTTACTCCCCTACAGGTCGGCATGATCCTTCTGGAGGGCTTTGGGTTAAATACGGTCGGCCTGATCCGTGAAGACAGCACTGTTCAAGTTATTGCCCTAGGACGCGATCCCCGTGGCCCCTTACGGGTGCGGGGCACACAACGGGTTTTAGATGCCGGGCAGGCCCTGATTTTCAAACCTGGGGTCGCCCCTAAATCTTTGCCGCAGCCTCAATTTATTGATCTAACTGTGATCCTTCAGTCTGAGCTTTTTCGGGAGCTTTTGACCACTGAACCCCAACTTCAAGCCGCCCCCGCAACTACAGCGGAGTTGAGCGCTATTTTGGCCCCAGCCCTAAGTGCCCTAAGGCAATCCTTGGCCTACCAGCAAGAGTTATTTGCCCGTGGGGTCTTGACCAGGCGTACCCCCAGTTAGACTGGTGCTTAGGGCTTATTGGGGTTTATGCTGCGTCGTGTGCTGTTAGGGCTACTTGTACTCTCCCTCTATGGATGCGCGAGCAACCCGAAATTTGAACAATCCGATAAATTGATCCTGGAGACGTGGCAGATCATCAATAATGACTTTGTGGATGGCACCTTTAATCATCAAGATTGGTGGCAAGCCCGCAAACAATTTTTAGCGCAACCCCACGCCAATCAAGGGCAGACCTACGCTACGATCACGGCGATGGTCACCTCTTTGGGTGATCCCTACACGCGTTTTTTGCCGCCCCGTAAATTTAGCAGCCTCCAAACCGAAGTGAGCGGTGAATTTTCAGGAGTGGGCTTAGAAATCGCCCTTGATCCAAAATCCCGGCAGTTCACGATTGTTGCCCCCTATGAGGGGTCCCCAGCCTATAAAGCGGGGCTAAAGCCCAACGATGTGATCCGTACTATTAATGGTGAAGCCATTGGAGACCTGGAGCCGGAAGCCGTGGGCACTAAGTTACGGGGGGCCAATGGCACTACCGTAGAACTTGGTATCCAACGGGGTGCAAAGGCGTTTTCTGTGCAGCTTAAGCGCACTAAAATCGAAGTCAACCCGGTGCGCCACAGCCTTAAGCAACTGAGCGGGATTAAGATCGGTTATATCCGTTTGCCTTCTTTTACCAGCTTTAGCCCGGATCAGGTCAAAAAAGCCATTCTGGATCTGGAGCGCCAGGGGGTACAGGGTTATATCCTCGATCTCCGGCTTAATCCGGGGGGACTTTTTGCCTCAGGGGTTGATGTTGCCCGACTTTGGCTACCGGAGGGCAAAACCATTGTCTCGACCATTACCCGCCGGGGCTTGCGGGATGCTACCCGTACCAGCAAAACAGCACCCTTGACCAATAAGCCGTTGGTACTACTGGTAGATGGGGGCAGTGCGAGTTCTAGTGAAGTCTTGTCTGGGGCCTTACAGGATAATGGCCGGGCCAAACTGGTGGGCACTAAGACCTTTGGTAAGGGCCTGATCCAACAGATCTATACCCTTTCGGATGGATCGGGGCTAGCCGTCTCCATTGCCAAGTACCAGACCCCCAAGGGGCGGGATATTCATAAAATCGGGATCCAGCCGGATCTTGAGGTCCAATTAAGCCAGGATCTGACTGCCCTCACGGTGGCGACCCCTAAAGACAATCAATTTGTTGCCGCGGCCCAGGTATTGGCCCAATCTGTGATTAAAAACAAAGCTGCGTAGGGAGACCTCATGACGGACCTTAAAGGATCAGTAATCGTAATTACGGGGGCCTCCGCCGGGATCGGAGAGGATTTGGCCCTCACCCTCGCGCCCCAGGGCTGCCGTCTCGTCTTAGCGGCCCGTTCCGAAGGCCCTTTAGAAGCGTTAGCCCACCAGGTCCGCCAGCGGGGGAGTGAGGCGCTCGTTGTACCCACGGATATGAAAGACTCCGCCCAAATCAAGGCTTTGGCGCAACGGACCTTGGCCCATTACGGGACGGTAGATGCCCTGATCAACAATGCCGGATATGGGCAGTATGGTCCCATTTCTGAGTTGACCGAAGACCAGATCCGCTCCCAATTTGATCTCAATGTGATTGGCCTCGTACTCTTGACCCAGCACCTGATCCCGACGATGCGTACCCAACGCCGGGGCCGGATCATTAATATCAGTTCCATTGCTGGACTGGTAACCCTCCCCTTTGGTGGGATCTACCATGCCAGTAAGCACGCTGTGGAATCCATTACCGATGCGCTGCGTATGGAGTTAGCCCCGTTTGGCATCTACGTCAGCGCCATCGAACCGGGCCCGGTGGCGACGAATTTTTTTAAACGCGCCCAAGAAAAAGCAAGCGACTTTAACCTAGCCTCTTCGCCCTATGCACCTATTTTGCCTAAGTTTCTCGCGCAACTCGATAAGTTTGAAAAAGAGGGGGTTCCGGTGGCTGAGATCACCCGGATGATCCTTTTGGCCTTAACCCAAGCCCCTCCCCAAGACCGCTACATAGCCTACAAAGATGGGGTACTGTTGGGTCTTTTTAGAACTTTTCCTGTCGGGATCAAAGATACAATCTTCAAATCTATGTTTGGTCTCGATCAACCCCTGTGAACAAAGCCCAAACCTTCCGCCTAGAGGTTAACCCCTGGAATACAGCCAAATGCATCTTGATCCTCATCATGGCCCTCCATTTTGGTGATTATGCCCTCAACCCGCGCTGGCATTTTTTGGATGGGGTCAATTTATTAATTCATGAGGCGGGTCATGTGCTCTTTCGACCCTTTGGAGAAGTGGGCATGATCGCCGGGGGCAGCTTATTTCAAGTGATCATACCCGCGATTTTTGTCGGTTATTTTTTGATTCAACATCAGTTTTTCTCGGGAGCTTTAGTCTTTTTTTGGTTGGGCGAAAGTCTACTTAATGTCTCCGTTTATGCCGCCGATGCCCAAGCTATGGCCCTACCCCTCTTGGGGGGGGCTCATGTGATCCACGATTGGAATTATTTACTCAATGAATGGGCCCTGTTGCCCGTTACTCCGATTGTCGCCCTCCTGATCCAGATCCTGGGGGCCCTGTGCATGATGGGGGGCCTAGGGCTAGGGCTATGGATCGCTCAGCCTTCGATTCAGCTTAAACCCAAGGTCTAATCAGGCTGCCCCTACCCGGATTATTCAGGGTTCATCGTTTCTTCATTTAAGATCAATACACCCTTTATATAGAAAACCAAAAAATAGGGGATGCTATATCTAACGGCGAATTGATTCCCCCCTGCACCTGATTATTTGAACCCCCACTCATGGCCCCCCGCTTAGGCGTCGGGGTTTTTGAGTTTTTAGGGATGAATACTATCTATAGGTGCTGCAATTCCAGTTCTACTAAGGCCCTAAGCAAAAGTTCTTTACTAGATATACCCGCTTTAGATCGATAGATTCTATACATAAACCCGCAGATCTTGGTAGATTTACTGAGCTGTGTCTACAAACAATCTTGTTTTTCAAAAAAATATCCGTACTTATAAGGATCAATCCCTAGGTATTTAGAAAAAATCGAAGAAAACCGACTTTGCCCCCATCGGAGAAGCAGGGCATCTATAATTTATATGGCGAATTATTAAGTACCATGCAACAAACCGAAGCAAAGAGCTATGACACTAGGGCCTGGGCGCGGGGATACACCACGCTCACCGAAGAACAAGCCTATTGGATTACTCCTAGCTCCGGGACTATTCCAGAGGGACTAAGCGGGACACTCTGGCGCAATGGGCCGGGTCGCTTTGACCGGGGCGGTGTGCCCTATACCCATCCTTTTGATGGCGATGGCATGATTTTAGCGGTTACGTTTAAGGGCGATCGCGTTTATGTTCAAAATCGCTATGTTGCTACCGCTGAATATCAAGCGGAACAACGGGCAGGGCGGATTCTGTATAAAAATGTCTTTGGGACCCTACGCCCCGAAGGTTTCTGGGCGAACTGGTTTGACTTTGGCTTTAAAAATGTCGCCAATACCGGCGTGATCCATTGGGGCGATAAATTACTGGCCCTTTGGGAAGCAGCCCCGCCATATCATCTCGATCCCGTCACCCTGGCAACCTGGGGTTCTGAGGATTTGGGCGCGTTAGCCGGTCGGCCCTTTTCGGCCCACCCCCGCATCGATCCGGTCACCGGACATCTCTGGAATTTTGGGATTCAGGTGGGTTTGACCACCCAGATTCATCTCTATGAGTTGGATCAAAAAGGGGTCATGGTCAGTCAACGTACCGAAATCATCACGGGCATGGCGTTTATTCATGATTGTCTGATCACTGAAAACTACGTGATCTTGGTGCAAAACCCCATGGCCCTAGATCCCCTGTGGTTTGTATTAGGGGTAAAAGGGGCCGCAGAGTGCTTGCGCTTTGCCCAAGGGCAACCAACGCGGATCTTTCTATTTCCCAAGGCTGGTGGGCCAAAGATCACCTTAGAAACCGATCCTTTCTTTATTTTTCATCATGTCAATGCCTACGAAGAACAGGGGAGCATTGTTCTCGATACGATCCGCTACGAAGAGTACCTTAAAACCGAAGAAGATAAGGACTTCCGTGAAGTAGATTTCACCAAGATCCCTGGGGGACGTTTGTGGCGCTTGCGTTTAGACCTGGCTACCAAAAAAGTCACAGGCCAGCAATGGTCTACCCAGATCTGTGAATTTCCCCAAGTTGCTCCGCAATGTGTCGGCTACGCCCATCGCTATGCCTATATTGGGGCAGCCCACGACGCGCAAAAAAATGGCCCCTTGCAGGTGCTCTGGAAAGTAGATTTTCAAACGCAAGCGCAGCAGCGCTATAGTTTTGCGCCCCACGGCTTTGTCGGCGAACCTCAATTTATTCCGCGTCCCGGATCAACCAGCGAAGATGCGGGCTGGATCGTGATTTTGGTCTATCAATCGCAGGATCACCATACGGACATTGTCATCTTTGATGCTCAAAACATAACTGCGGGGCCAGTGACGCGCATTGCTTTGCCCCATCATGTGCCCTTTGGCTTACATGGCAACTGGAGTCCTGGTTATCATCGGGCTTTAGTTTAACGAAGCGCTAGGGCCATTGCCGTTTGTAAACACGCCCTGTATTCAGGGCGATCCACCGTACCAAAGCCCACCCGCAGCGCGGCATAGGCACCAAAACAAGACCCAGGCACCAGCAAGCCCCCGGTTGCCTGCAAAATCTGCTCGGCTACACCCCCAGGATCACCACAGGGGAGCCACGCCATAGCACCCCCTTGGAGGACGGCGGGTACGGTCACTTGGTTGAGAAACCATTGACGGCTGGCGCAGTATTGGGCATAACGTAGAGGCCAAAGTTGATCCCAATGGCTGAGGACCGCAACGCCTAAGGCATCTGAAAGGGTAGCGGGGCTAATGCTCAAATAATCTTTGATCCGACGACAGGCCCGTACCAGATCGGCAGGACCATTGATCCAGCCTAAGCGCAGTCCCGGCAACCCTAGGGATTTGGAAAAACTGCCCGTCACGGCAATCCGTTCATAGCCCATATCCGCAAGGGAAGCTAAAGGGTTTGGTCCCCCAGGGTGTAGATCGCGGTACACTTCATCACACAGGATCCAGACCCCATGCTGACTGGCCCAGGTCACGAGCTGCTGGAGCCAGACGGCACTAAAGCATTTCCCCGTGGGATTATGGGGATGATTGAGCACGATCATCTTGGGTATGGGCGTGGTAGCCAGCCAATTCCCATCGGGCGCTAAGGGCTGAGCATCAAATTGATCGGCGGTGCTTAAGGGCCATAGGATCACCTCTGCCCCCAAAAACTTGGGCCAAGAAATAAGCTGCTGATAACCCGGTGTAAAGGTGATCACCTGATCCCCAGGATTTAATAGGGCGGTCATAACGAGCGTATTGGCCTCAATTGCCCCCTGGGTTACTAAGATCTGACGGGGATGGATATAACGCTCGGCAATAAGTCCACGTAGGGCCAACGTTCCATCGAGATCACCATAGCCTAATCGGGTCGTCTCCCAGGAGGGTAGCGCTAGGCCCCAGCTTTGTAACTGTTCTAAGGACACCGCCCCCATACCCGTACTCGAAAAATCGTACTGGGTGCGGTCTTGGTGCTGTGCCAGCCAAACTTCAAGCTGAAAAGGCTCTAGGGGCATAAAATGGGTGCGGTTCGTGGCGTAGATCTTTTGGTGGCTTCGATTTGCTTTAAGGATGGATCACGATGTTCATGCTAATTGCTAACCGTATCCTGATCGTTGTTGCCTTGGGTCGTACATATTTTTAAACCGCGTGTATTGATTTTCAAATAAAAGCTTAGCGGTTCCCACCGGGCCATTACGATGTTTCGCCACAATGATCTCGGCGATCCCCCGGTCTTGGGTATCGGTGTTGTAGTACTCATCCCGATAGAGCATGATCACCAAATCCGCATCTTGTTCAATGGAGCCGCTTTCCCTGAGATCCGAGAGCATCGGGCGCTTATTGGTCCGTGCTTCCACACCCCGTGAAAGTTGAGAAAGGGCCATGACTGGGGCTTGGAGTTCGCGGGCCATGGCCTTAAGCCCCCTGGTGATGCGCGCAATTTCCTGAACCCGGTTATCCCCGGCCCCTTCCATCAGTTGTAGATAATCAATCAAGATCATGCCTAAGCGTCCCCCCTGTTCCGCTTTGAGGCGGCGGGCTTTAGAGCGCATTTCCGTTAGGGTAATGCTCGCAGAATCATCAATAAACATTGGAGTACTGGCGAGTTTACCCATCGCTTGACTAACCCGTTCCCATTCCACTTCACTAATTCGACCGGAACGGAGGCGATTACTTTCTAAGGAAGCTTCGCAACACAAAAGCCGTTGGACTAATTGTTCCTTGGACATTTCTAAACTAAAACAAACCACCGGCAAATTATAAAGACAGGCAATATTATAACCAACGGATAGGGCAAAGCTGGTCTTACCCATCGAAGGTCTTCCGGCAACAATGATCAGATCCGAGGGCTGGAACCCTTCGGTTAAGGCATCGAGATCATAGAAGTCTGACTTGAGTCCTGCAACTTCCTCACCTTTTTCAAAGCGGGTTTCAAGTTGGGTAAACAGATCCATCAGGATCTCAGAAGCAGGTACCAAGGAGCGTTGAATCCGGCCTTGGGTTACTTCAAAGATAATTTGTTCGCCCTGATCTAAAAGCGTACTGACCGGAGAAGTGGTGTCATAGCCCAAGGCCGCAACTTCTTGTCCCGCCCGGATCATTTGGCGACGCGTATATTTATCTTGGACGATCTTGGCATACTGATCAACGTTGACAGCATTGACTGTAGACTCTAGCAAGCGGCGTAAATAAGGCGCTCCACCGACGCGGTCTAGAATATTGCTATCCCCTAAAAAAGCCGAAATACTCATTAAGTCAGTGGGTAAACCCTGGGCATGAAGCTGAAGACAACCCCGGTAGATCTCTTGATGAGAAGCTACGTAAAACATCTCTGGTTTGAGAAATTCTGAGACCCTAGCTACGGCTTCTGGGTCTAAGAGAATGCCACCGAGGATGGCTTCTTCAGCTTCGATATTTTGAGGTGGCGTACGGTCATCAATGCCGATATCCACATCCCGGTTATTCATGGTACCTTTCCAGCTAGTCGGGCCCAACTAGTCGGGGAGAACCTCGATTTGAACCGTAGCGGTCACATCGGCGTGTAACTTGATCTTGGCGACAAAACTACCGAGACTACGGATCTCTTCGGGGATGGTGATCTCGCGGCGGTCTACAGCAAAACCCACTACCCGTTGGATCGCTTCAGCGATGTCTGGAGCCGTTACTGAACCGAATAGTTGACCTTTTTCACCAACGGTCATGGCAATCTGGTACGTGCCCACTCCCTCTAAAATTCGGCTGGTTTCTAGGGCTTTTTGCCGTGCTAAGACCAGTTGCTCCCGTTCTTTTTGCTTGCGTATATCCATGAGCTTAACTAAGCCCGGTGTGGCTTTTTCGGCTAAACCCCTAGGTAAAAGATAGTTACGGGCATACCCCGGAGCCACGTCCACTAAAGCACCCGCCCGCCCAAGGCTCGCTACATCTTGCCTGAGGACTAATTTGACTCCCATGATCACTTCCAAAAATTACGCATTGACGAATATAGCATAAATACTAACGCTCTGGTGCATCTTGGGATTTATTGTATAGGTCTTCCAGACGGCGGCGCACCTCATCGGAGGATTCCACCACATTGATCACCAAAAGGGGATCAGTAATCGGTTTACCGTCTCGATCAAGCAGCTCTGGATGCGGGACGTTCAAGGGTGTAGGGCGTTGGCTGGCCCGCTGAATACTCTGCATATTGCCATGCATGAATTTGAAAGCCAAATAGGCAATACCGAAGAAGGCCGTAAAGTAGATCAGAGTAAAAAGCATAGAGCATCCTCACGGTCGCGTACACAACCCCCGTTGCTGGGCGGTTAGAAGCTATGTTCCTATTCTAGGGTTTCTCTTTCCAGAGGGCTTGAAAAAATTAAAAATATTATCCGAGAATCTACTAACTGAGATCTGTTATGATTCGACAAGGCTAAAAACGGGACGTAGCGCAGCTTGGTAGCGCACCACTTTGGGGTAGTGGGGGTCGCAGGTTCAAATCCTGTCGTCCCGAAGCCATTAAGATCCGCTCTAGGAGCGGGTTTTTTAGTATCTGGGGATCTGAATCAATGGCTTTAATCCCTTATGAAGTGGCCTATTTTGGTAGAAAATGGGGCATTTTGGTAAGATATTGGTAGAAGTTTGGTAGAGGAAATGGCTACTAAAAAGGCTGTGGAACCCCTACCCGGCAAGGCCCGTAAAGGGACCGTAGCGATAGGCGTATGTAAGGATGTTCTCTTTCTGCGTTGGCAATGCCCACCCGCACCCGGT
>JANNOF010000068.1:0-5509 GCA_031398925.1 Gloeobacteraceae cyanobacterium SOY_34_metabat_371
TTATTTCCCGCGTGGTAAAACCGATCTCCCCTAGGGCACCGCCATAACCAATCAGGAAATCTTCGACAATAGCTTCACGCTCCATGCCTAGATTGCGGGCATCGTCGGTGACGGCATTGAGCATCCGCCAAACCACCGAGAGGTTTTGAGCATTGGCTACGGCTATTTGATCTTTGAGTTCAGCAAAATGTTGGGCTAAAAATTGTTGTCCAAAATTTAAATGCATATATTCGTCTTTGACCACGTTTTCGGTGATCCGACGCGCAAAATCATCAGCAACGGGAATATAAATATTGTAGGCAGCAATGGCAAAGCACTCAATGATCAGCGATTGGATCACCAAGCAGGTAGCGAGATCCCCTTGATCCGCCGCTATGCGGAAATTATCTTCGAGGGTCTGAAAAAATCGCTTGGCAAAGGGCATATCAGCAACTACTTGGAGGTTTTTACCACAGGCGGTGAAGCCTTTCATGTGGCGATGCTCCATCAATGCTAAACCTTCTAAAGTCTCAGCCTCTTGGGGGATCAGCTCTGCCAGACGCTTATAATTGTGGACTGCCTGCGCTTCCCCTTCGATCACTAGGGCATTGATTCGGCTGTAGGCATCTTTGTAGACGGCGTTCTGGTAGTCTAAAGCTTCTGCAATCGCCATATCCCTTCCGCATGGGTCTGAATTTATAGTATAGAAGGAATTTACGCTTCTTTACAAAAAATCACCGTGCAAAGCCCCTTGATCATAGGGGTAGCTGTTGTTGATGTGGGGGGCGATGATCGGCGTAACCCAGATGGGCATAGGCACGGGGCGTTGCCATCCGGCCCCTAGCGGTACGTTGGATAAAGTCAATTTGCATTAAATAGGGTTCATATACTTCTTCAATGGTCTGTCGGTCCTCCCGCACCGCCGCCGCTAGGGTATCGAGTCCGACCGGCCCTCCCTGATAATGTTCGATCATCAGGCGTAGCATCTTCAGATCGATCCAATCTAGGCCCATGGGATCTACTTCAAATAACTCTAGGGCCTGAATGGCAATCTCTTGATTGATCTGCCCATCGGCCCGGACTTGGGCAAAGTCACGGACCCGGCGTAGTAGACGATTGGCAATACGGGGGGTGCCACGGGCACGACGGGCGATCTCAGCGGCACCATCGGCGGTAATGATCACGTGGCTAATCTGACTGGTTCTGAGGACGATCTCAGTTAATTCATCTTGGGTATAAAAGCGCAACCGATGTACTAGCCCAAAACGATCACGGAGCGGCGAAGATAAGGCCCCAAAACGGGTAGTGGCCCCGACTAAGGTGAACTTAGGGAGATTAACACTGGTGATCCGGGCGGTTTGGCCTTTGCCATAGATGATATCAAGGCGAAAATCCTCCATGGCGGTATAGAGTAATTCTTCGGTCACACGGGCCAATCGATGGATCTCATCAATAAATAATATTTCGCCCGGTTTGAGATTTACTAAGATCCCAGCAATATCCTTGGGGCTTTCGAGGGCGGGCGCGCTGGTCATTCTAAAGCCTACGCCCATTTCTTTGGCGAGCAATTGACTGATGGTGGTTTTGCCCAATCCCGGCGGGCCATAAAAGAGTAAATGATCTAAAGCTTCTCCCCGTGAACGGGCCGCTTGGGTGGCGACGGCGAGTACTTCTTTGAGTTCTTTTTGCCCAATATAGGCTTCTAGGGTGGCGGGGCGGAGGCTATCTTCTTGAAGATCATTGGTCTTTGCCGCCAAAAGCTCTGGGGCTTTGACTTTGGGCGGTTTTGGGGCATCCGGTTGGTGTGAAGAAACGATGGGCATGGCGTAGCTCAGGGCGGGGTAAAACACATGTCAAGCAGACTAGCAGACCGGATCGGACGTTCTAAATGTAGCTCTAAATGCTTACGTAGTAGCGGTTCGAGATTGATCCATACGGGCAGGTCCAGTAGATCTTCCGGTAATTCTGGTTGCGCTAACCACTGGAAGGCATTGACTTCGGCGGTAGTAAGCGTGTAGGTCGGACCCATAGTGCCTAGGGCTTCTTGGCAAACCACCCCCCCTAGGGTTGGGCTAAATCCTGCCGCCTCTGCTCTGATCTCGCGTCCGGTGACCGTACAGCTTGTGACCTGAGGGGCGGTTCCATTGATCAACAATAGCTGATAGATCCCGTGGACTAAATGGGCAGCTACGGCCTCATGGGGGCAGTGTTCTAAACGGCCCAAATGTTCTAAAAAAGTATCAAATAGCTCGGGATGGGCCTGTCCACTGACGGCTTCCCCTAAGATGCTCTCGGCCCAGTATTGGGCCGTACTCAGGCGAGATAAATCCCGACTCAACGAGTGAAAACTATAGAGCACTTGACTTTGGACCATACGGTCTAAGGACCGGGCGGGAGCAACTTGCACATCATGGACCACAAAAAGATCTAAACGGGCACCCCAAGAAGATTTAGCCCCTTTGGCCCCCTTGGCAATGGCCCGCAAGACCCCCTGCTCACGGGTAAAAAGGGTCACTAAAAGATCCGCCTCACCCAAGGGTTGGCGCTTGAGATTGATCCCGGTGACTCGATAATCGCGGCTCATGGGCAGACTGGAGAATAATTCAATTGTTACCCATGCCTAGGGATGATCGGCGGATCTGACCGGATCTTTCCGCTTCGTTACTCAGATCAGAGGGCTACTATATAAATAAATAACATTGCGAAACATGAAGAATCCTCTTTGGCTGGGCCTACTCTTGTTGACGCTATGGTGGATTCCGGGATCAGCCAAGACCGATCTCCCCCAGCCCATAACGCCAGTGCTAGACCTAGTGGGGATCCTAGAGCCAGCAGTAGTCCGCCAACTTACGGAACAGATTGGTGCCTTAGAGCGTGATCAAGAGTGGAAAGTCCGAATTTTGATCCAAAAAAATGAAATTCCGGGTCGCCAGATCAAGACCTACTGGGCCTTAGATGAGCGTTCGGTCTTGATTGTCTTAGACCTCAAGGAACGCAATCCCCTACTGTTTAATGTAGGCGATCAGGTGCGTAAGCTACTGCCTAGAGTCTTTTGGGCCGAACTACAATCTCGCTATGGCAACCAGTTTTATATCAATAAAGAAGGCCGGGGACAAGCCCTACTGGCTAGCGTAGAGGCCATTGATCGTTCTTTGCGCGTAGGAGGCCGGGAAACCGTACCAGGGCTTTCCCGTGAGCATTGGATATTGACGTTTGTATCGAGCATTGTGGGGGGCTTAGTGGCGGGTTTTGCCATCCATCCACGCCGTAAAGGGGAAGTGTGGCATTGGCAAGGACTGATGTTTTCGATGCCCCTATGGGCCATCTTCTATTTGATCTTTGGTTTGGGCGTAGTTTTAGTACGAACTCCAGAAATTTGGCCCCTGATCCAAAATAGTGGCGGATTTTTAGCAGGTGCTTTGACCGCTTTTTTGATCCCGACGCCCAAGCGGATCACTACCCCCTGATAATAAAGGGGCGTTGAGGGTGCATTATGGCGGGAATTGATTTTGCCACTTGGCCCACGGGGGACCGTCGCCGTCGTGCCCTAGGCGTACTATTGGCGACCTGGAGCCTGGTGTGGATCCTCCACCTCTGGCCCGATGGCTACTGGGCCGCAGCGGGAGTCACCGGGTTAATGAGCCTGTATATTTTTAGGATTTTTAGTCAATCCGCTCCGCCGCCGCCCCTGCCGCCCACGGTCTTTCCCTCAGTCGCGGTAATCGTACCCTGTCGCAATGAAGTCTTGGTGGTTGAAGCTTTAGTGCAGACCTTGACGCAGCTTAATTACCCGCATTTGGAACTATGGATCTGTGATGACCGCAGTACCGATGGCACCGGAGAAAAGCTCCTCGAACTCCAAAAAGACTATCCTCAGATCCAGATCCTGCGGCGTTATGAAGGGGCCAAAAATGGTAAATCCGCCGTACTTAATGATCTTTTTGCCCAAACCACCAGTGAATTGATCGCTGTATTTGATGCCGATGCCCAAATGGACCCAGACTTTTTGATCCAAACCGTGCCCTATTTTCAAGCTCCCCACGTCGGGGCTTTGCAAGTACGGAGACAGGTGATCAATAGCGACACCAATTTTTTAACCAAGGGCCAAAGTTTAGAAATGCTCCTTGATGCCTATCAGCAACAGCAACGTTTCTGGAGTGGAGGGACCGCTGAACTCAGGGGCAGTGGTCAGATCCTACGCCGGGAAGCCCTAGTTAGCAGTGATGGCTGGAATGAAGAAACGATCACCGATGACCTTGATCTCACGGTGCGCTTACATCTTTTGGGCTGGCACATTGCCTTTAGCGCCCACACGCCCATTTATGAAGAAGCCGTAACTACCGTACGCGCCCTATGGAAACAGCGTTGCCGCTGGGCGGAAGGAGGCTTTCAGCGCTATCTAGACTATGGATCCCTACTGTTACGTAATGGGTTAGGTACAAAAAAGTCTGTAGATCAAGGGGTATTTTTCGTCAGTCAGTATTTATTACCCTGGGGTTTGATCATTGATGCGTACTTTAGTGTGACCCAAGGACAGATCCCCATTGCCGGACTGTTACTTAATGCCACAACCCTAACAGCGGCCTGGGGCTTGGGTGCCGGACAGGTTCAATTTAGGGGCACAGCCTGGTTCCAGGCTATCGGCGGTGTGATCTTGGGTACGGTCTATTTTTTACATTGGTTGCCTGTGATGCTCTATACCCTAGGGCGCATGGCCCTTTTCCCCAAGCGCTTAGTGTGGATCAAAACCGCTCGTATTGCCCGATCCCCCTAGGTCTCCACGTCATATCAAGTTCGGATAGTTAGGTCGTTGTACCCTTTA
Source organism: Gloeobacteraceae cyanobacterium SOY_34_metabat_371 (assembly GCA_031398925.1). GTDB lineage: Bacteria > Cyanobacteriota > Cyanobacteriia > Gloeobacterales > Anthocerotibacteraceae > JANNOF01. The sequence continues at coordinate 4,802 of JANNOF010000068.1, forward strand.
CGTGGCTCAAGAGTAACAGCCCTTTTGACCTGATTAAACTGGGCTGGTGTGCTGCTGTCGAATTTTTTGGATCTCTGTTGCTTCAATGGCGGTAATCGTTCCTTCTGCTACATTGCGTGGCCCTTCGGTGATCCAAATCTTCTTTCCTGGTATGAGCTGATCTATTACTAGCTCTGGAGCAAAAAAGTCTAGATCATAGGCTAAGCCCCCGTCAACATCAATAATCACCGTCAATGAGCCAAATTTTTCCGGCAGCCGCCGTAATACTACGCTAAAAAATTTCTCTCCGTTTTCAGAAAACCGGGCCGTAGCCGCATAAATAGAGCCAGTTGGCACTGATTTTCTTCCTCCTTGCTCTGGAGGAATCCAACGTAGTCTTGAAGTAGCAAGACGTTGAAATGACATAAAAACCTGCTGCTATCTTGGGAGTGCTGGTAAATCCAAGATAGCACTGCACTGCTGATTGATCTGGGTAAGGGCTATTTCATCTGCAAACCAAGCGATGCCAATGTCATCAAGATTTGAGAACTGAAAAAGAGCTTTTTGCAACTTGCTGGGAATATCAAAATGAACAATATAAAACGGCTGTTGGTTACGTTTAAAAAATTTGCGCCCCCACTCCGCTGCGTTGGTTAGACTGGCTGCAAAATATTTCCCCTCGACTGAGTTTCTTCCAGGCCGAAATCCACCAAAACTGTTGATATCTTG
>JANNOF010000077.1:0-3902 GCA_031398925.1 Gloeobacteraceae cyanobacterium SOY_34_metabat_371
CACCCTCATGACTAAAAAAGTCGCAGGATTATTTTGTGCCGGTCAGGTCAATGGCACCACGGGCTACGAAGAAGCTGCGGCCCAAGGAATTCTGGCTGGGATCAATGCCGCCCGGCTGTGTCAACAACAGCCTTTGATCTCCCTGAGGCGCGAAGAAAGCTACATCGGAACATTGATCGATGATCTGGTCACCAAGGAGATCCGGGAACCCTACCGGGTGCTGACCTCCCGTTCTGAATACCGATTATTACTGCGCTCTGACAATGCTGATCTGCGCTTGACCCCCCTAGGCCGCGAAGTCGGTTTGATCGATGACCGTCGTTGGGGACTTTTTGAAACTAAATATCAGCAGTTGGCCCAGGAAGTCCAGCGTCTAGAAGCCACGCGGATCGGCGAACAGTCGGTCAAAGGGCAACAGGTCACGGCCCAAACCGGAGAAAAGATCCGCTCCGCTGTGAGTTTGGCGGATCTCTTACGGCGTCCTGGGTTTCACTATCCGCAACTGATCGAACTGGGCTTGGGTGAGGATTTACCCCGTCCCGTTTGGGAAGGAGCTGAGATCCAGATTAAGTACGCCGGATACATTGAGCGGCAAACCGAGCAAGTCACCCGCATTAGTAAACAGGGTGATCAACACTTGCCCGAAGATTTAGTCTACGCCCAGTTAGCCTTTCTCTCCAAAGAAGCCCGCGAAAAGCTAGCCCAGATCCGTCCGCAAAATATTGGTCAAGCCTCACGGATCGGTGGGGTGTCCCCGGCGGATATTCATGGGCTATTGATCTATCTCAGAACCCAAACCCATAGCCACCCCTTAACTTTAACCACAGACCCCTAGGATCTAAATGATCACAGTAACCGGAGTCGCGAAATCCTATGGTCAACGGGTGGTTCTCCAAGCCCTCACCCATGGGTTTAAGCCGGGGGCTACTACGGTACTGATTGGTCCCTCAGGGTGCGGTAAATCCACCCTATTGCGCTTATTAATGGGCCTGATCACCCCGGATACGGGGAGTATTTTGATCGATGATCAGGTGTTAACTGCGCATAATGCCCAAACCCTACGCCACCGGATGGGCTACGTCATTCAAGATGGGGGGCTGTTTCCACACCTTACCGCCCGTGAAAATATTTTGCTATTGGCAACGTTTTTGAAGCGCGCGGCCTTGGCGGATCGTTTGGCTGAACTGGCCCATCTGGTACAACTGAGCCAGGGCGATCTAGACCGCTATCCCAGTCAACTTTCGGGGGGCCAACGCCAACGGGTGGGCTTGATGCGGGCCCTCATGCTAGATCCGCCCGTACTGCTGTTAGATGAACCCCTAGGCGCCTTAGATCCGATCACTCGGTCGCAACTCCAAGCCCAACTTAAAGCAATCTTTGCCCAGTTGTTGAAAACCGTTATTCTTGTGACCCACGATATGGGTGAGGCTGCTTACTTTGGGGCAGAGATCCTGTTGATGCGGGCTGGTGAAGTCCTGCAAACGGGTTCCCTAGAAGATTTGCTCGAACGCCCAGCCCAACCCTACGTAAGGGATTTTATTCGTGCCCAACGCTCTCCCTTACCGCCCCTATGAAATGGGTGTGGATCATCTCTGTCTGGCTACTTTTTGCCCCTTGGGTCCAAGCTCAAGAAACCCTGACTATTGGTTCTAAACGCTTTACGGAATCCTATATTTTGGGCGAGATTATTAAACAACAGGCTGCCACGGTTCCTGAAGCCCAAGGGGTCCATCGCCAGGGGCTGGGTAATACGGGGATTTTATTTAGTGCCCTCAAAAGCGGCAGTATTGATCTCTACCCAGAATATACCGGGACGATTGATCAAGAATTACTGAAAAATCCGCAACCCCATACCCTTAGCCAACTAAACGCGCAGCTCCTGCCCCTGGGTTTGGGGGTGGCGGTGCCCTTGGGTTTTAACAATACCTATGCCTTAGCGGTACGGGCCGACGATGCAAAACGGCTTAATTTGCGTAGGATCTCCGATCTGGCCCAACATCCTGATCTCAGGCTGGGCTTATCTCAAGAATTTTTGGGCCGTCAGGATGGCTGGCCGGGGGTTAAGCGCCGCTATGCCCTACCCTTTAATACGCCTAAGGGCCTGGATCATGGGTTGGCCTATGAGGCCATGGCTGCCAAGCAAGTGGATGTGATCGATGTCTACACCACCGATGCCAAGATCCCCCGCTATCAGCTACAGATTTTGGAGGATGACCGTGGGTTTTTCCCGGTTTACGATGCGGTGCTGCTGTACCGTCTGGATCTACCCCAACGCTTGCCCCAATCCTGGGCTGCACTACAACAATTGACCGGGATGATCACCGCTGAGCAAATGTCTGGGTTGAATGCCCAAGCTGAATTGGAAGGGATCAGTTTTGCCCAGATCGCCCGCACTTTTTTAAATCTAGGAACAACCCAGGATCCGCCCCAGACTAATTCCTTTTGGGACCAGCTGTGGGGCGAAGATTTTGGGCGTTTAACCCAAGAGCATTTAGTTTTGGTCTTTGGATCTTTGGTCTTTAGTATTTTGGTAGGAATTCCTTTGGGTATTTGGGCGGCGCGGGTCCCAACCGTTGCCCAGGGGATTTTGGCAGTAGTCGGTGTTGTGCAAACCATTCCCTCTTTGGCGCTGTTAGCGTTTTTGATCCCCTTATTGCAACAGATCGGGACGCTCCCGGCTTTGGTGGCCTTGTTTCTATATGCCCTACTGCCTATCGTGCGTAATACCTATACCGGGCTGACTGAGATCCCTCCCCAACTTCAAGAGTCTGCCCTAGCCTTGGGCTTACCCAATTTTGCGCGCCTGCGCCTAATTGAGTTACCCCTCGTCGCCCCCTCAATCTTGGCGGGAATTAAAACTTCTGCGGTGATCAACGTCGGAACAGCGACAATTGCCGCCTTTATTGGGGCCGGGGGCTATGGCGAACGGATCGCTGCGGGGCTGGCCCTCAATGACAATGCCATGCTTTTGGCCGGGGCGATTCCGGCGGCCCTATTGGCATTAGCGATCCAATTTGGATTTGAACTTTTGGATCGTTGGCTGATTCCCAAAGGCTTACAGAATCAAAAGATCAGCAACACCGCCGACTAAACTAAGAACAGTAAGAGGGCTGGTATGGCTTTATTCGTCCATTTACTCCGCCACGGGGAGACGGTCTATAGCCGCACGGGTGGCTACTGTGGCGATCTAGACCCGGATCTTACAACCGAAGGGGTGCAGATGGCCCATGCCTTTAGTGCCGCCTACCGCCACAAAACCTGGGAAGCAGTCTATGTAAGCCCCATGCAGCGAGCACTCCAGACGGCTAGCCCTCTTTGTGAAACCCTTGGCCTACCGATGCAACTGCGCGCTGGGCTACGGGAGATCGGTTATGGGGTTTGGGAAGGTAAAACCAATCCAGACGTCAAAGTAGCCTATGCCGAGGACTATGAACGTTGGTTGGCGGAACCCGCTTGGAATGCGCCTACGGGTGGAGAAACTGCGATACACGTTGCCAGCCGTGCTATGGCAGTACTGATCGAAATTCAGGAACAACACCAGCGGGGTAATGTCTTGTTGGTTTCCCATAAAGCTACGATTCGGCTCATTCTTTGTTCTTTATTGGGTATTGATCTGGGGCGCTACCGGGACCGGATTAATATCTTGACGGCCTCAGTCAGTGTGATCAAATTTAGTGATCATGGCCCCTTACTTGAACTGTTGAATGACCGTTCCCACCTAAGTGCTGAATTGTTAGCCTTATATGGTACCTAAATATTTTAGGGCAATTCAACGGATTCGGGTTTTGCCACATGGGGCAAGCCCCAGCCTAATTTTTCGCGCAGCATTTCAAAAAATTCGGGAGACTTCAAGCGGATCAACTGGGCCTGATGATGGGATAGATTCATATGAATCCGGTCCT
>JANNOF010000090.1:0-13048 GCA_031398925.1 Gloeobacteraceae cyanobacterium SOY_34_metabat_371
CCGCGACGCAAAAAGGCCGAGCGCGTGCGCATTGATTTGACCTCGCCGGTCAGCGGGTCCAGTTCCTTTAGTGCTCCGCACCCGCACAGAATTCCGTCCATCCACGCCGTCCAGAAGGTAATGTCCGGCGCTTTAAGGTTCTGGATCGTAAGCGCATTCACGTGGCAAGACGGGGAGTTGCTGTGCATGCCAGAGAGATGTTCAGCGATGAGCGAGTGAACCTCTGCAGAGGAGAGGTCATCTTGGCGGATGTCAATATCCACAATGCAGTCTCCTATATAGCCTAACGTTTGAGGTGAGGCGAGCCCGGTAGCTTGCCCAATGATCATACCTACATTAAAATTTTCCTCGAATACTTCAAGATCGGCATGGTACAGAATTTGATATCACATGCTACTTTAGCCGTGACATTGAGGGATTGGAATAATTAATAGATCTTTGTTAAGCGCCTTAGCGACCGCGCGCCGGGTTTGATCCGACCGCACCTACCCAGATCATGAACTGATCTTATTTTGCCCCCACCAACTTTGTAAGATCCACCATACAAGGGGTGCCCAGAGGCAGCTTACCAGACCTGAGGCAAGGCTTACCCGCTGATGGTAGGCCCAGATCAGCTTTGGATCAAAGGCACTCCAGAGAATATTTTGCAGGGCTAAAGAAGTTTCTTGGAGGACAGCCATACCAAAAGTTAGTAGCGCAATGGCTAAGGTATCGGATTGGAGGAGGCGATAGCCCTTGAGTCCCGAGGTGATCACACCCGCCAGGATCAAACCAGGGATATGACTAGGGAACCCTGAAGTAAATCCATCTAAGACCAAGCCCATGATCAGCCCAGCCGCCACAGAGGACAAGAAAGAACGCTCAAAACTCCAACACACTACCCAGATCAACGACCAATCCACGGTGACGCCCACCAGACTGATCCCAGGTAGGGTCAACCACTGAGCCCAAATACACCCTAGGGCTGAAATCCCCGTACCGACGAAATTAACTGCTGACCCTCTACGGGAGGGGCTGAGCATTGAGTCCTTTTCCCGTTAACGTCGGATAAATCAGTACCCACTGAACCCCATCTAAAGGGGTACTAAACCGCACGGTCGCCTGGGGGGTAGCTGTAGAGTTTTCAGGGAGTTTAGCGACTTTACCCACCATAAAATTAGCTGGAAATCTGGAGCTTAGCCCAGAAGTAACGACCGTATCTCCAACTTTAAGTGGGGTTTGGTTATCAAACAGCTCCAGCAAGCCTTCGTTTTTAAATTGCCCTGATAATACGCCCATAGCTCCAGTCCGGGTGATCACCACACCGATCCGACTGGTTGGATCCGTCACCAAAAGTACGCGGGAAGTATGGGGAGTCACCGCAATAACTTCACCCACCAGTCCCCCAGGAGCCGTGACCGGATTGCCCTTTTGCACTCCATCTTGACTACCCCGACTGAGGAGCAAATAGCGCCACCAGTGCCCCCCATCCCGTCCAATTACCTGGGCTGCTAAGGGATCCGCCAAAGTGTTCTCAGGCAGTGCTAAAAGGGCTTTGAGCCTCCGGTTTTCAATTTCTAGGCTAGAAATCTGTCCCTCTAACTCCACGATCCGGTTATTAGATAGATCGGGAGGGACTGTCTGTAGCCCTAAAACAGGCCAATTCACCCAGTACCAAGCTTCGGCTAAGACTCCTGCTTGGGTATAGCGCAACCACAAGGCTGCGAGTAGCACTAGGGTAATGCCTAGCAAAACCCCCTGGTTACGGATCCACCACCGTTGCAGTACGTTCATCGCTTGGCGGCCTTAGTCTTTGTTGCCCTTGAAGCTCCCACTCAGCACCCGCTCTAAACTTTTGAAGTTTTCTACGATCTTTCCGGTGCCTAAGACCACACAACTCAGGGGGTCTTCGGCTACGTGAACCATAATACCGGTTTCGTGGGAAATCAAGGAATCTAAACCTTTGAGCAAAGCCCCGCCGCCCGCCAGCATGATCCCCCGATCCACAATGTCCGCCGCCAATTCCGGGGGGGTGCGTTCGAGGGTGCGCTTGACCGCTTCGACGATCACAGATAGCGGCTCGGTCATGCTCTCGCGGATCTCAGAGTCACAAATTGACACGGGACGGGGTAGGCCCGACAGGAGGTGTAGCCCGCGCACCTGCATTTTGACTTCTTGACCCTTATTGGGATAAGCCGAACCAATTTGGATCTTGATGTCCTCTGCGGTCCGTTCCCCAATGATCAGGTTATGGACTTTTTTGAGGTACTGCTCAATTGCTTCATTCAGCTCATCGCCTGCGACCCGGACGGACTCCGAAAGCACAATGCCTTTGAGCGAAAGAATGGCGACTTCCGTAGTACCCCCGCCAATGTCAACGATCATCGTTCCGGTGGGTTCGGAAACCGGAAGCCCAGCTCCAATGGCCGCGGCTACGGGTTCATCAACCAAAAACACTTCCCTAGCACCGGCTTGGTACGCAGCTTCCATAACCGCACGGCGTTCGACATTCGTTACCCCCGAAGGGATCCCAATGACGATGCGGGGCTTGAGCAACCCACCGCCCTCATTTACTTGACGAATAAAATGCTTAAGCATGATCTCGGCGGTTTCAAAATCGGCAATAACTCCATCGCGGAGGGGACGTAAGGCCCGAATATTACCGGGGGTGCGCCCGAGCATTTTTTTTGCCTGCTCACCAACAGCCATGGGTTTTTTGGTGATTTCGTCAATGGCTACTACCGAAGGCTCCGAGAGAATGATCCCCCGCCCAGCTACGTATACCAGCGTGTTTGCTGTTCCTAGATCGATGCCCACATCTTTTGCAAAACGGTTCCAGAATCCCATGATGAGACCCCCTTATGTTCCAGGCATCCTATCACAGCCCGGTCAAGATCTGAGGGGAAAGGAATGTTAAGGAATGGGTTTAAAAATTTTTTCGATCACCTGCCCCGTCTGACCTGCAGGACCTAGGTCTTGGTTGTTGTAGGTCAACATAACCCCCCCTGCATTGCCTAAGCGCAGTTTGACACTGGCTTTACCTTGCCAAGCACGGGTATCCCCCTTAGCCAGAACCCCTTCAAATTGAGTTTTACCGTCAATCACGACGCGCATCCATGAATCCTCCGTAGCCCGCATTTGTAAATTTACCGCTGGGATCGCCGTAGGCACCGCAGGAACTACGGGGGAGGGAGGGGGAACAGGATCAGTGGTCGGCTGCGGCGCAGCAACGGTCGTACTGGGGGGCGTGGGCTTTATTTCGACCGGTTTTGGGGGCGGCACGGGGGCTGGGTCCTCAGGAATAACAATGGACTCCGCAGGGGGATCACTGACCACCAGCCCAGGCCAATACGTCCGCCACAACGCACTCAAGCCTACTACCGCAACCGTAGCCACTAAACCATAGACCAGCCAAGGGCCAAGGGGCGAAGGAGACTCCCTAGGCTTGGGTTCTAAAATGGGGGCTTCAGGACTTAGGGGCGCAACAGAGGATTGGGCAAAAAAGCTCTTGACCAAAGGATCTTCTTCCAAGCCTAAAATCTGGGTGTACTTGCGGACAAAACCACGTAGATACACCAGTTCTGGCAAGTGCTCACGTTTTCCTTGTTCAATCGCAACCAGATAGTATTCAGGGATACGCAACTGTTCACTTAAAAGCTCAAGGGCTAAATTCTGTTCAACGCGAGTTTTGTGGCATAGAAGCCCCAAAGCGGTAAGTTGTTCGGTCTCAGGGGAGGGCATAGGCACCACTGTGAATAGGTTACAGGCTGGTCAAGAGTGTTTGGAGTTCTTGGTAGGCAAGAGTGCGGTAATGGCCTAGGGGCAAATCACCCAAACGAACAGGACCGAGGGCAATGCGTAGCAATGATTGTACAGGATACCCGAGACTTGCTGCGATTTTACGGATCTGTCGATTTCGTCCTTCACGAATGTGAATTTCTAAAAGCGTTTGATCATAAGTTTGGCGAATTTTACGAACTTTAGCCGGGAGTGTCCGTTGTCCTTCAAGCATTACTCCTGCTTGCCATTGTTTTAAAATCTGTGGGCATGGGCTACCTAAAACCCAAACGCGATAGACTTTCCAAAATTCATGGGCCGGATGCGTGAGCTTAAAGGTCAGATCCCCATCGTTGGTTAGCAATAAGGCCCCTTGACTGTCTTGGTCTAAACGTCCCACCGGATATAGCCCCGCCCGCAGGGATTCCGGCAGCAAGCTCAAAACGGTAGGGCGACCCTGGGGATCAAAACAGGTGGAAACAACCCCCAAGGGTTTGTGGAGCAAGATATAACGCCGTTGGGGTTGGGCAAGGGGTTTGCCTGCCACTAAAACCAGGTCTTGATCCGGGTCTACACAGGTTCCGAGTTGGGTGATCACCTGTCCATTGACAGCGACCTGACCCTGGAGGATTAATCCTTCCGCCTGACGGCGGGAACACAGCCCCCGATTAGCGAGGTATTTTTGGAGACGAATAGCCGTTGCCATGATACGGGTCTCCCTCCCCTTCACTAAGATGTACCAACTGACAGTTAAATTCTTCGGCGAGGCGATGGACTTCTTTTAGATCTTCTTCAGACCAAATGGTCCAACTACCCCGCAATTCATCGCCCACGCGGACTTCTACTCTATTGCCAACAATACACATTACCCGTTGCCGTTGGGTAACTTGTTGGGCTTTTTGCTTAAGAATTTCCACAGGATCAAGGCCCAAAAGTTTCATGGCAACTAAAAGGCGGGGTAAGGCTTCGGTGAGTTCTTCACGGGAACGGGTTTGATTACCCCGTAACCAAGCAATTAAAACTTCTGTTACTTCCTCGTTGAGCGCTTTAATCGCCTCTAGGGGCGACTTAGCTTGGTAGCGTTGGTCATCGGTGACCTTTTGCAAAGCCTCTTCAAGGTCCATAAAGGCCCAGAGTTCTCACGCTGAGTCTAACAGATAGCCTAGCGTCTGTGGCCCTTCTGTTGGGGGTTTGCGCCACCAGACATCATGATTAGGTATCATAAGCCTTAGCTCACGACGAGGAAGCTATCGCTAGGATCTGTATCCTTGGTCAGGGAACTTGGGGTAAAGCCCTGGCCCAAATTGCTCAAGAACGGGGTCATCGGGTTTTTATATGGTCTAGAAATCAAGACCTTACCCCCTGTATCGATCATGTTGATCTGCTCCTTTCGGCGTTGCCTTTGTCTGGAGTGCGCCCGGTTGCTGAACTGTTAAAACAGCAAGAACTGGGTGCTGAAACCATCTTAGTGAGTACAACCAAGGGGTTAGAGGGGGGTACCCTACGCACCCCCGCTCAGATCTGGCGGGAGTATTTTCCGCAACAACCCTTAGCCGAGCTTTCAGGGCCGAACTTAGCGACTGAAATTCTCCACGGCTTACCCACGGCAACCGTGATCGCTAGTGATCCCCTGGCAATTGCCTATCGAGTCCAGGGACTTTTGGCCTGTGAACGGTTTCGGGTCTACGTCAATCAAGACCTCCGGGGGGTTGAGCTAGGGGGGGTACTGAAAAATGTCATCGCCATTAGTAGTGGGGTCAGCGATGGCCTGGGTTTGGGTACCAACGCCAAAGCCGCTTTGATCACCAGAGGCTTGGCGGAGATCACCCGTTTAGGACACTTGCTCGGCGCAGATCCCCGGACTTTTCAAGGCTTGGCGGGTTTAGGTGATTTACTCACTACCTGCCATAGCCCCCTGAGCCGTAACTATCAAGTGGGACTGGGGCTGGCTCAAAATTTACCTTTGGAACAGATCTTGACGCAGATCCAAGGGACCGCCGAAGGGATCAATACCGCCCGCGTACTCAAAGATTTAGCCCTAGAAAAACAGATCGAATTACCCATTGCCCACCAAGTAGCGCAACTTTTAAGGGGAGAAACGACCCCGTTAGCCTCGGTGACCGCCTTGATGGGGCGGGGACTCAAAGAAGAACGCTGGGAAGTTTAGCCTAACTGCAACGCTGGGTACCCAAAGGCGATACGCTAGAACACGACTGTGATCAGGTATGGCCTTGCGTCCGGTAGTATTGGCGGGCAACTGGAAAATGTGCAAAACCCAGCAGGAAGCCCGCAGCTTTCTTAAAGAATTTTTACCCTTAGTGCTTCCTGATCGTTTGAATGAAACGATCCTGTGTGTGCCCTACACCTGTTTAGGCTGCTTGACGGATGCCCCCATTCATCTTGGTGCCCAAAATATCCACTGGGCTGATGCTGGCGCCTATACCGGAGAGATCTCTGGTTCGATGCTCGTAGATTGGGGCGTACGGTATGTGATCGTTGGACACAGTGAGCGTAGGCAGTACTTTGGGGAAACCGATGAGACGGTCAATTTACGCCTCAAAGCGGCCCAAAAATTTGGACTGACCCCTATTCTTTGTGTGGGTGAAACCAAACAGCAACGGGATCAAGGCCTGGCGGAGCACGTGATCTTTGATCAATTAGCCCAAGGGCTGATGGGGGTTGATCAGACGAAGTTGGTCATCGCCTACGAGCCTATTTGGGCCATCGGCACGGGAGATACCTGTGAAACCAGTGAGGCGGCGCGGATCATTGGCTTAATCCGTAGCAAGTTAGCTACGCCTTTAGTGCCGATCCAGTACGGTGGGTCGGTGAAGCCTGCCCTCATTGATGAGATCATGGCCCAGCCAGAGATCGATGGGGTCTTAGTCGGGGGGGCAAGTCTTGAAGCCGCTAGCTTTGCGCGGATCGTCAATTATCAGCGTTAAATAGCCTGTTACGCAAAGCGCACGGGGGAGGGCATGCATACGACTCCTTCACTAAGCTCGGCTTTTTTGATCTGGAGCATAGATTCACTACGGCTCAATTGAATTCAGCTCTAGCACAGTGTATACTCTAAAGTATGCACTAGAGGCCCTATGGAGATCACGACGAAAGAATTAAGGATTCAACCTGGCAAGATTATTGAACAAGTAGTTAATGGGCAAGAAGTTATTGTCACCTTTAGAGGCAAAGCTTTAGCGCGCATCGTTCCCATCGATCAGAAGACGACAATTCAGGAAGACAAAGAAACAACGATTTTTGGGATGTGGAGCGATCATTGCGATGGAAGTTCGGTTGAGCAGACTGTTCGGGAAATCAGGAAGGGGCGTCAGTTTTGATTTTTGATACTGACGTCCTAATTTGGTATCTCAGAGGAGATATTCAGGCTAAGCATATCGTCGAAGACAATATTCCCTTTTCTATTTCTGTCATTACCTATATGGAACTCATCCAGGGAATGAAGAATAAAGAAGAACTCAAGATTTTTCAAAAGCAATTTAATAAATGGAATACGGACATAATTCAAATTGATAAGGAGATCTCATCTCGCGCCATGTTTTATGTTCAAGAATATAGTTTGAGCCATTCAATGATGCTCGCAGATGCGCTGATAGCGGCAACTGTCGTACAAAACAGTGAGAAACTGCTTACGGCTAATGACAAACACTATCGCTTTATTCCCAATATTGAGTGTCTTGGGTTCAAGCCAAGTATCGCAACGTGATCCGTCATCCCTTGAGTCCTTCCCCACTGCCCGTGGGAATAAAGAACCGTTGACTCAGGGCAAAAAAGGCCAGGATCGGTAAGATCGCGAGTACCGAGGCGGCGCTGATCAAACGCCAGTCTTCGCTAAAGGCACTGGCTAAGGTGGCGACGCCTAGGGGGAGGGTATAAAACTCTGGATTATCGGTGATCACCAGAGGCCACAAAAAGTCTCCCCAAAGGCCCACAAAGGTAAAGACTGCTAGGGTACTCAGGGCCGGTCGGATCGCCGGGATCATCACATACCACCAGGTTGCCAAGGGACCACAGCCATCTAACCGAGCCGCCTCTTCTAACTCTTTGGGTACCCCTTGAAACGCTTGGCGCAAGAGAAAGATCCCGAAAGCGGAGACTAAATAGGGAAAAACCAGTCCCAAATAACTATTGGTTAGTTGCAGTTTTACGATCAAGATATACAGCGGGATCATAGTGATCTGAAAAGGGATCATCAGCGTGCCTAAAATGGCCCAAAAAATCAGTCCCCGACCAGGAAACTCCATCCGAGCCAAGGGATAGGCGGCTAAAGCACAAAGGATCACATTTCCAACTACGCCCCCAAATGCCACCAAAGTGCTGTTAAACAAGTAGCGCCCAAAAGGGTAGTTATTCCAGATCTTGGCAAAATTCTCAACTGTCGGCTGTTGGGGGAACCATTGGGGCGGATATTGAAAAATATTTTCAGTCGGCGCTTTAAAGGCTGTGCCCACCAGCCAAAAAAGAGGGCTGATCACCAGTAGGGCCAAAAGGATCAAAAATACATAGTAGAGGGTTTTGGAAACGGAAAATTTAATCATGATCGCGGCGTAGAGGCACGGGACGGCGCTCTAATTGCTGTTCGAGGTCTTCCACCCGTTGGATCAAATTACGCAGCAGATCCGCCACTGGATCCGGGATTTGACCGTGCGCTAAGGGGTCCAAACGTTTTCCTCCTTGGTAGACGACCCGCCCCGGTATGCCCACTACGGTGCAATCACCGGGGACGCTTTGCAACACCACCGATCCAGCACCGATCCGGACGTTATTGCCAATTTGAATATTGCCTAACACTTGCGCCCCCGCCCCAACGACCACATTGCTCCCCAAAGTCGGGTGGCGTTTGCCTTTTTGCTTCCCGGTGCCCCCCAGGGTGACACCTTGGTACATGAGGACCTGATCTCCGATAATAGCGGTTTCTCCGATGACTACCCCTGTGCCGTGATCAATAAAAAAGCCTTGACCGATGCGGGCGGCGGGGTGAATTTCAATCCCCGTTAAAAAGCGGGCTAGGGCCGAAATAAAACGCGGCACCACCGGGATCCCTAGGTTCCACAGCCAATGGGCTATCCGATAAAGGATCACCGCATGCAGACCGGGATAGCATAACAAAACTTCGAGTAGATTTTTGGCGGCAGGGTCTTTGTCAAAGATAACCTGGATATCTATTTTTAAGGTGCGGATGGCTTGGAGCACGGAGCACCTAAGTGCGGTGTAGATCGATCTTAACAGAGCGGTTCGCACTGATTAGATCCGCCTTGTAAACTAATGCTGTGGTGCGCAACGGTCCCCATGTTAAGAAAACTCCTGCTTCTTCTACTGATCACACTGTCCATCAAGACCAGTTGGGCTAAAGCTCCGCTACAGGTACCGCTTCATTTTGAGACGCGCCCAACGGGGTTTATGGCCCAAGCCCAAGGCTACCGGGCCTTGGTGAGTGCCCAAGGCATCCAGCTAGCCATAAATGCTGCCCCCCTCCGTATTGAGCTTGTGGATAGCAAAGGTGCAGGACCCGTGGCGCAAAAAAAACTACCAGGCAAAAGTTATTATCGCTTGGGCATCAAAAAGCAAGACTGGTACGAAAAAGCCCACTATGGACAACTTGTCCAGCCCGACGTGTATGCCGGGATCGATCTGGTCTATTATCCCCAGGGGCAACGTTTAGCCTTTGATTTACATCTGCAACCACGAGCCAATCCCAAACAAATCCAGTGGGCCTACCAGGGCGCCGAGCGCTTAAGTTTAAGTCCTGAGGGTGATCTTTTGATCCAGACTCCAGGGGGAGTAGTACGTCAAACACGGCCCATCGCCTATCAAGTCCGCCAGGGTAAGCAGCGTTTCGTTCCAGCCCGTTACCGGATCCGGGGCAACCAAGTCGGGGTGCACCTGGGCCGTTATGACCGCAGTATGCCTTTGGTGATCGATCCGACCTTAGAACTAGGCACTTCTGTCGGCGGTAGCGGCGGTGAGCGGGGCTTGGGGATCGCGGTGGATAGCGCGGGCAATACCTATATAGCCGGGCAAACCAGTTCCCTAGATTTTCCAGTAGTAACCCCTGCCCAGCCGACCAATGGCGGCGGCGTTGATGCGTTTGTTGCCAAATTAGATCCCTTAGGTGCCGTAATTTGGGCGACCTACGTGGGGGGCACGGATTTTGATGTGGCCTACGGATTGCGGGTAGACCCTAGCGGGAGCGTCTATGTCACCGGAGAAACCAGTTCCCTAGATTTTCCAGTTGTTAACTCCCTGCAAAGCTATGGCGGTGATACGGATGGCTTTGTGATCAAACTCTCCCCTGATGGCTCCGAACTGATGTACGGGACTTATTTGGGCGGGAGCAATGTAGATCTTGGTCTTGCTTTGGGTATTGATCCCGACGGGGCCGCCTATGTCACCGGGGCAACGATCTCAACTGATTTTCCTTTAGTTACACCCCTCCAGGCCAACCCAGGGGGAAATTTTGATCTGTTTATCACCAAGATCACCCCGGATGGATCGGCCTTAGCCTATTCCACCTATTGGGGAGGGAGTAATGATGATTTTGGTAATGGCATCGCTGTGGATGCGACCGGAGCCTATGTCACCGGTGACACTTCTTCGGAGGATTTTCCGCTCCAAGCCCCCCTCCAAGCCGTAAAGGGCACCCAAAATGATGCCTTTATCACCAAGATCGATCCTGCTGGGGCAGCGGTGGTCTATTCAACTTATTTAGGGGCAACGGGCTTTGATTTTGCCGAAAGTATTGCCGTTGATAGCCTCGGTAATGCCTATATTACAGGGGGGACTGATGCCCTTGATTTTCCCTTAGCCAACCCCCTCCAAACCACTAATGGCGGCTTCAACGATGCATTTGTGGCTAAGCTTGATCCCACGGGTTCGGCACTGGTTTATAGCAGTTATGTGGGCGGCGATGGCGTAGATATTGCCTATGGCGTTGCGGTTGATCTTTTTGGCGGTTGTTACATTGTTGGGGAAACGACATCCACTAATTTTCCTGTTCTAGAGGCGATCCAGTCTACCCAAGGGAGCGAACTCCTGCGGGATGGGTTTATCACTAAGATCGATCCCAACGGGGCCAGTTTTAGCTATAGCAGCTATTTGGGGGGAACAGGGGAGGACCAAGCCCTCGCGGTTGCCGCCGATAATGCGGGCATTGCCTACCTCACGGGGGTGACGAGTTCGGTTGATTTTCCCGGTACGGTCGTCGCGGGGGATGCTTTTGTCGCTGTGATCAGTGCCCCTAGTTTAGGTTTGGTTGTAGACCCGGCTAGCCAAACCCTCGCCCTTGGGTCCCAAGGGGTCTTTAACCTATTGCTAAACCGCGTGGATAGCAGTGGCTCAGTGAAGTTTTCAGTCCTGGATTTACCTCCCGGTAGCCAAGCCCTACTCGACCCCGCCCAGACGAGTGAGAACACCAGTCAACTGACGATCCTGGCACCCAACAATACCCAGACGGGGACTTTTGCGGTGACCATTGTGGCCCAAAGTGTTGAAATCTCAGATCTTGCGATCTTAACCCTTACCATTAGCCCACCAAGTGCCGTGACTGACCTTGGGGATCAAGTCACGATTACCCAGGGCGGTTTGATCAATACCACCCGGATCCGGCAGCAGGTAACGATTACCAACACTACGGGAGCGGTATTGGAGGGGCCACTCTATGTGGCCTTGGCGGATCTTACCCCCGGAGTCACCGTAACTACGCCCTTAGCTGGGGGCGAAAGTGCCGGAATCCCCCTGATCAAGATCCTTAACTTGGACGAAACGTTGGAAATCGATGCGGCACGCACCATCACGGTGGAGCTTGAAAACCCCACTCCTGAACAGATCAGCTATACCCCGAAGTTAGTAGACCAAGGCTTGACAGAGGTGCTTGCCACATTTACCTTGGGCGGGACCGTAAAGGTCACCCAGAACCGTCAAGCAGTGACGATTACGACTTTAGGGGCAACCCTGACGGGGCCGTTTTACCTCAGTGTTGAGGGCTTAACCCCTGGTGCTACGCTACTTAATGCCACTACGGTTACTCCTGATACGGCTGCTCCGGCTATTGGTTTTTTGCCCACCACCCTAGAAACCAACTTAGCGGTGGTCTTAGCCTTTGAGAACCCAACCCCCAGCCCCCTTAATTTCACCCTACGTTTTTTGAGGTAACGATGCAGATCTATGATCACGACCTCTCCCCAGAGGAAGCCGACCGCTTGATCCAATTTCCCACCCTAGCGCTAGATACCGAAACGATGGGGTTGATCCCCCGGCGGGACCGTTTATGCCTGATTCAAATCGGCGATCCTGAGGGGGGCATTACATTAGTGCGGCAGCCCCTCGACCCCGCGCCCCAGTTAGCACGGGTTTTGACCGACCCTGGCAGCCTTAAGATCTTTCATTTTGCCCGTTTTGATCTGGGCATGTTGGCCTATCATCTGCAAATTTCCGTTTGGCCTGTGTTTTGTACAAAGGTCGGTAGTAAATTAGCCCGTACCTATAGCCCCCGCCACGGACTAAAAGATGTGGTTGCGGAATTGATGAAAGTTGATCTTGATAAAACCGCTCAAAGTTCCGATTGGGGGGCAGTGGCAACCCTCTCCACCGATCAGCTACGCTATGCCAGTAACGACGTGCGCTACTTGATCCCGGTTTACGAGAAGTTGACCATGATCCTAGAGCGTGAGGGACGTTTGAACTTGGCAAAAGCCTGTTTTCAACATTTACCGACCCTAGTGCAGTTGGATCTGTTGGGCTATGAAGGAGTATTTGAGCATTGAAACCCGCGCCGCTTGTTTAGCCGATGCCTTGGCCTGTCAACAGATCTGCCAACGGTCAGTACGCACCCTGTGTACCGCAGTTTACACCGCTGAACAGATTGAGACCTGGTTGAGTACCCATACTGAGACCTATTACCAGTCGGTTTTAATCGTAGGTCGTGAGCATTTTTATGTGGCAACCCATCATGATCACGTGGTGGGGTTTGCGGCCATTCAAGGGGATTATCTGGGGAGAATGTACGTTGATCCGCGTTATGCCCGCCAAGGCGTCGGTTCCCAATTGATTCAAAAAGTCGAACAGCTTTGCATCAGCCAAAGATTCCGTTTGATGCGCTGTGCTGCGGCTTTAAATGCTGTTCCCTTTTATCTCCATCAAGGTTTTCGGATCTTGGGTCAAGGTCAACTGGAACGTGCGGGGATTATTATTCCCCATATAGAAATGGAAAAGAGCCTTTGATATCAAGTTCGGGTAGTTAGCTAGTTTCATCCCATGCCCTCTTGCACAAATGTCT
>JANNOF010000104.1:0-8204 GCA_031398925.1 Gloeobacteraceae cyanobacterium SOY_34_metabat_371
CGCTGCTGCGTGAGGCAGCCAACTTGCGATTCAGCAGCAGCCGCGGGCGCGTGAACCCACGCATGGTCAAGGCACACCGCTCGCAGTTCCCCGGCCATGATCCAACCAGACTGCCCGGACCCAAGCCGCAGGGCTATAATCAGAGCAACCTCCTGCGGTCAGCTATGGGACTAGATCCTACGACGCCCCAAGTTTTAAACCATTTTTTAGTCTGTGGTTTGGGTAGTTTGGGCCAACAATGCGTTGCGGACCTCAAGGAATTTGGGGTTACGGTCAGTGCCATTGATGCCTATCAGCCCCAATATTGGGAGATCCCTGACCTACAGGATTTATTAGAGCCTTTGATCTTAGGGGATTGTCGCCAACCACGTATGTTAGAAGCCGCCCGGATCCGCGACTGTCGGGCGATCCTGCTGGTTACCCAGGATGAACGGGTCAATATAGAAGCGGCCTTTGCGGCCCGGTTACTCAATCCTAAAGTGCGCTTGGTTGTGCGCTCTGCCCAGCAAAATCTGAACGAGCTTTTAGGGGACCGACTGGGAAATTTTGTGGCCTTTGAAGCTACCCAGCTACCCGCAGTGGCCTTTGCCGTAGCGGCATTGGGAGATCAAACCAGGGGGGTTTTTACCCTAGAAGAACGGGTTTGGCGGGTTGTACGGAGGGACTTAGGGCCTAATGATCCCTGGTGCCGTTTGCGGATCGATCAACTGAATAGCCGTACCTGCCGGGTTTTAGGCTTTGGGGCTGTGGGCGGGACGTTGGGTCTTTTTTATCGTTGGGACCCCCAGACAGTCCTCAAGGGTGGAGACACCATCGTGTACATGGAAGCTACCCAATCTATCGCCCAAGCCCAGGAGACTGCTTGGGACCTCTGGCAACTCTTTAAGCAACCCCTCCGTTGGCGTGATCTGTATGCTTGGGCGGATCGTTTTTGGCGCGCGGAGGGCAATCAGATCCGGCGCGTTGCCTTTTTTTCAGGCTTAACGGTAATGATTTTATTAATCACCGGAGCGGTACTCTTTGCTTTAAATACGCCTGACATTAGTTTCTTAAATGCCTTTTATGCCACAGCGATCTTGCTTTTAGGGGGTTACGGAGATCTTTTTGGCGGATTTGAGCTAAAAGTCCAAGTCCCTTGGTGGCTCCAATTTTTTAGCCTGCTCCTTACCCTCGCCGGGACCGCTTTTGTAGGTGTGCTCTACGCCCTGTTAACGGATAATCTGCTCACGGCCCGCTTTCAATTTATGCGTAGACGACCCCCTGTTCCCCAAAAAGATCATGTCGTCCTGATCGGATTAGGGCGGGTCGGACAACGGGTTGCAGCACTTTTGAGAGAGTTTCAACAACCCGTGGTGGGCTTAAGCCAGACCCCGTTGGATAGCGAAATTTTACCCTGGCTACCCCTGTTGGTGGGGAGTATTCCCCGTGCCTTAGAAAAAGCCCATCTCGATCGGGCCAAAAGTGTGATCGTTGCCACCGATGATGAAATGCTCAATCTTGAAGTCGGTTTGCAAGTCCATAGCGATCACCCTGCCAGTGGCTTGGTAATTCGTACGTTTGATCCGGCTTTTAGCAAGAACCTGGGACATCTTTTGCCCTATGCACGGGTACTTTGTGCCTATAGTTTAGCGGCGGAAGCCTTTGCAGCGGCAGCTTTTGGCGAAAATATCTTGGGTTTATTTCGCTTGGATAATCAGACGATCCTGGTCACAGAATATTTTGTTGAACAAGAGGGTACCTCTCTATGGGGCTTGTTATTAGCTGAGTTAGCGCAGGGTTATGGCGTCGTGCCCGTGCTCTATCAAAAACAGGGTCAAGAGACGGTCGAATTGTTGCCAGCGGAGGAAACCCGTATGCTTGAAGGTGACCGGGTCGTGATCTTAGCCAATCTCGACAGTCTGCGCCGCATCGAAAAAGGGGACATGGCACCCCGTCCGTGGCAGATCCGGTTAAATCGGACCCTGACGCGGGATGCGGTTTTTGAAGGAGCCAATGTATTGGTGCGGTATAGCGGCTGTACAGTTGCCCAGGCGCGTACTTTAATGACCGAGCTACCGATAGTATTGCCCGTCGCCCTCTACAGCCATCAAGCTCAGCGCCTCTTTCAAGAGTTGGGTCGGGTCCAAGTAGTTGCCGATTTGATCCCAGCGGAGCCAGTGCTGCCTACGGTGCTGGTGCGAGATCTCCATAGCTATGAAGAAGTAGGCCAGACCCTTGGGGAACGTGGCGTTTAAGATTAGTGCCCCAACCTCATTTAGGTCCCCAAGGATCTAAAGAACCACTGATATTGAGGATCATTTGATCTAAAAAATTAGCGAAAAAAGTGTAATCACCCTCGGAAAACCCTTGGGCATATTGGTGCCGTACTTCTAAAATCAGGGGTGGCAAAATATCGCGTAATCGCAAACCCTCGGCGGTGAGCCAGATCCGCCAGATCCGACGGTCTTTAGGATCACGGACCCGTTGTACCAAATCCCGTGCTTCCATACGGTCTAAAACTCCGGTCAGCGTACCGCCCACCTGATTTAGTCGTTCCCCAATCGTAGAAGTCGCCAGCCCATCTTCTTCCCACAAACAACCCAGCACCACCCAATGAAAAGGCGTTAATCCCAAGGGATCTAACTTTTCTTGGACCCGACGATAAAGCAATTGGGACACTAAGCGAATGCGATAACCGCAGCTATCTGGGGCCAGAACGGTATTCCAACGGTCTAAAAAAGCCTGCTGTTCTAGAGGACACCCCTCCGGCTCAGACGGCAAAACTGGCCTCCACCGGGAGATGCCATAGGATCTTGCGCAGGGTTTGGACGACCTGCTCGACTTGCCCATCGGTCATTTCGGGAAAAATCGGTAACGAAAAGACCTCTTTTGCCACCTGTTCGGTGTGGGGCAAGGACCCGACTCCATAGCCTAAGTGGCGATAAGCCCGTTGCAAATGAATAGGCACTGGGTAATAAATGATCGAGCCAATGCCCTGTTCTTTAAGGCTGACAAGAATGTGATCCCGTTGGGGGCTGCGCAGGGTGTATTGATGATAGGTGTGGTTAGAGTAGGGCGCACAGTAAGGCGTCAGTACGGGGAGACCGGCAAAAGACTCGTTGTAAAATTGGGCAATCTCGGCCCGGCGTTGATTCCATTGGGCTAAATGGGGTAATTTAATCCGTAGAACGGCGGCTTGGATCTCATCCAGCCGGGAAGTATAGCCCACTTCATTATGCAAATAGCGCTGGGAAGAACCGTGGGTGCGTAACCGTTGGACTTTTTTCTGGATTCCCAAGGAAGAAGTCACAATCATCCCCCCATCTCCAAACGCCCCTAAATTTTTGGTGGGGTAAAAGCTTAAACATCCTGCTAGCCCCTGGCTGCCGACGGGCTTGCCTTTATAGAGGGTGCCGATGGCTTGGGCACAGTCTTCAATCAGGGCAACGTGGTGCTGCTGCCCCAAGGACAATAAAGGGTCGAGGTCCGTCGCTTGACCAAAAATATGAACCGGCAGGATGGCCTTGGTGCGTTTGGTTAGGCACTCGGCTACGGAAGCCACGTCAAGATTAAAGGTCCGGGGGTCAATTTCGGCAAAAACAGGCGTTGCGCCACAGTAGGAAATGGCTTCAGCGGTGGCAATAAAGCTAAAAGACGAAGTGATCACTTCATCCCCTGGGCCAATTCCACAGGCACGCAGCACTAAATGCAGGGCATCCGTTCCTGAGGCGACCCCAATGCCATAGCGGGTTTGGGTGTATTGGGCGATCTCGGACTCAAGACTACTTCCTTCAGCACCCAGAATAAAGCGCCCATTGGTCAGGATCTGCGCAAAGGCGGCTTCAATAGCGGGCCGGAGTTGGGCCGTTTGGTGGCTGAGATCAAGAATGGGGATCAAAGGGTTCTCCGCATAACCCGGATTGCTAAAGGATGATAACACACCTGATCGTCGGGGGAACGGCTGGGGGTATGATCAGGGTCTAGTCCTGCTTGGATCTGGTCAATGAAATTGGTACGCTTAGCCCTGCCTTTGATCCTATGGATGACCTTAGGCCCCGTAACTGCGCAGCGTTTAGATTCGGAACCCGTACCGATTCAGGGCCAGATCGTTTTGGATAGTCGGGGGATCTTTAGCTTGGGTGCTTCTGATCCAGAAACCCTTGCCGCCCGTACGGCCTTGGTGCAAGCCCGGTTGAACCGTGTTTTAGCCGATTATCCTGGCGATCTGATCGTTACTACCCGCCAATTAGCCGCAGGCTGGGTTTTGTTGATCAATGATCAACAGATCGTCACCATTACCGCCCAAGATACTAAACGCCATAACACTTCAGCCCAAGCTTTAGGGGCAGAATGGGCTACTAGCCTCAAAAATATTCTTCAGGACCAAGCGGCCCTCAACGAACAACGGAAGTTTAATATCCTGCCTGAAACCGTGGTCCTCAAAAGCTACGGCTATGGGCGTACAAACCGCTTGGTCACGGCCGATGCGTTTAAGATCGTCACTACGGGTCAGGTTTCCTTCCGCAATCAGATCTTTACGGCGACTACGGACCCCATCCCCCGTGAAGTTTATCTACGGAGTGCGGAGGGTGATTGGATGGTTTACGAACTACTCTCCAACCCTGATCCGAGTAAAAAGCCCACGGCACCTTAACTGAGGGCCGCCAACTGGGAAGAAAGCTGGGCTAAGATAGCCACGGGATGATAGCCGCCATGGCCATTACTGCCCTGTAATCCGTTGAGGGTGGCCTGTAACCCTTCTAGGATCTGCTTTCTTTCATAGAGATCATTACAACGGATCTCTAGGGCTGAACGCTGTAGCTCTAGGATGTTGCGTTCTTGGGCATATTGGGCTTGTTCAGTTTGCAATTGCTCCTGTTGGATTTGTCTGGCCTGCTTTTGTTGGGTAAGCAGTTGCTGCTCTTGTTGGAGGATGTGCATTTCCTCTTCAAGGGCGGTCAAACGGCCCTGGGTTTGTTGAATTAAGCCCGTACTGGTGCTGAGAATCTGATTAAGCTCAGGGATTAACGCTTGATTGGGGTTAGGGGGAGCCTTATCTTCAAAACTAGCAACCAATTGGGCTAAAAAATCGCGCTCCCGATTGAGAAGAAGCTCTTGCTGCGCTAGGTTAACTTTTTGACGAGACACGGATTCACGTAGCTCGGTGCCGCTTTGCCGTAAAAACTCGATCTCTTCTTCGATTTCATCGATCTCGTCAGCACTGGCGTCCTCTAGCCGTTGTTGTAACTCGGCTAGTTGCTGTTCTTGTAGTTTGAGTTCTTCATCCTGTTGGCGTACGAGGTTCGCCCGTTGGAGATATTCCCGCTGTTGTTCACTCCACTGCCTACGGCGCTGGTCTAGCTGCTCTGGAGATAGTTGGGGGATTGCCACGGGGCCACCACAGCGGTCGATCAAGGCTTGTAATTGTTCCTGTTGACCAACTATGGGGGAGCGAATCTGTTGGTAGGCTTCGCGCTCCATGTGTAGTAAATGCTGTTTTTGATCCAAAGCACCCTGTTTGATCCAAAGGCTTTGTTGCTGGGCGCTCAAGGCTAGGGCCCGTTGATGGAGTTCTTGGTCTTTGTGCTCTAGGGTCTCTTGCTCTTGGTTGTACTGCGCCAGTTGAATGCCCAGTTGTTCAAGCTGCTCGGTCAAGGGGCTGAGGTCTTGATCAATGGACTGGGCTAAAACTTTTAAAATATTTTGGTAGGAACCTTCACGGGCCTCAAGTTGGGCGTGGACTTGGGCGAGTTCTGTTTGGATCTGAGCGATCAATAGGGGGTCTTGTCCCTCACAACTGGGATTGAGCAAATTTTCTTCGAGTTGCTGGCGTTCATAGAGCAACTGTTGACGTTCGGCTTCAAGTTCCACCCAGTGCTGCTGGAGGTCTTGGAAGGCTTGGGTGCCGGGGCCATTTTCGCGGAGTTCTGAGATCTCAGTTAGCAATTCATGTTCCCGATTTTGCCATTCTTGCTCACGGGTATTGAGGGCCTCCGCTTGATATTGCAAGGATTCTCGCCAGGTTTCGATTTCTTGGGCCTGATTTCTAAAACTTTCTAATTGCCGGCCAAATCCTTGTAGCAAGGGCAAAAGCTGTTTTTCCGCAGGCTCGATCCGTTGGGCTTGGCCCAGATCATTGATCTCGAGCAGTAGCATTTCCCCTTGGGCATAACGACTGATTTTTTCGATCAGTCCTCGGTCAGTAAATTGTTTTTTACAATCCCGCCACTGGTATTCGCGTTCTTCTTGGGCAAAAACATATAGTTCTGCCTGATTGCCCATCATGCCTTTTTTCTGCACAATTCCCAGATAGCGCATTTAGCGTCCTTTGGCGACACTCAGCTCGATTATACGTCTAAGCCTAGTATGCACAAAACCTTAATACGATTTAACGGTTCCCGCGCTCTAGCCCAGGAACCGCTTACAAATCTTCCGTTTTATCGATTGGGCTGGGGGGTCATGCGCAAATAGGGCTTGACTTCGGTATAGCCTTTAGGGAATTTAGCTTTGAGGACTTCGGGGTCTTTTAACGAGGGCACGATCACACAGTCGCCCCCATCTTGCCAATTCACAGGGGTTGCCACACTGTAGTTGTCGGTTAACTGCAAGGAATCGATAACCCGGAGGATCTCCAGAAAGTTACGCCCCGTACTGGCCGGATAGGTCAAGATCAAACGGATCTTTTTGTTGGGATCGATGATAAACACCGAGCGGACCGTCAAAGTATCATTGGCATTGGGATGGATCATGTCGTAAAGATCAGAAACCTTGCGGTCAGCATCTGCCAAAATGGGGTAATTTAGCCCTACGCCTTGGGTTTCTTCAATATCACCGGTCCAACCTGCGTGGGAGGTTAGATCATCTACACTCAAAGCAATAGCCTTGACTTTGCGTTTGTCAAATTCTGTTTTTAACCGGGCCACTTCACCGAGTTCTGTAGTGCACACCGGGGTGAAATCTTTGGGGTGAGAAAAAAGTACGGCCCACTGATCTCCCATCCATTCATAAAAATGAATCGGTCCATCGGTAGAGTCCTGGGTAAAATCTGGGGCGAGGTCGCCAAGACGCAGAGACATATGCGCTCCTTCGGAATAACCGTCGTTATTTTGGTAACAATCCTGACATTATAGCAGTCCCTCATGTCTATCTCCCTTATTCCGATAGAGATTAGGGACTTTAAAAAACTTGGCTTTTGACGGGCAAACTTTGCTAAATTTGAGGTAATTTTGAACCCTCTGCACACTACATATAGGTTTCATGTTAGAATCCACGCAAAATGTGGAGTCCGATCCACCGATCCGCCATAACCTTGAGCAGATTCGTGCCCAACTACCTCCTGGGGTCCGGCTCATTGCCGTTACCAAACAGGTGTCCGTAGCCAACATGAAACTGGCCTACCAATCAGGGGTCCGGGATTTTGCCGAAAGCCGAGTCCAGGAATTGCAATTAAAAGTGAGTGTTGAGGGATGGAGTGAGGTGCAGTGGCATTTTATTGGTCAGATCCAAAACAACAAGGCCCGCCGCGTGATCCAACTCTGTAGCTGGATTCATTCGGTGGACTGCTGGGATTTGGCTGAACGCTTAAATCACCTGGCCGCTCAGGAGGGACTGCGCCCCAAAATTCTTCTTCAGGTCAAACTTGTGCCTGATGCGAACAAAACGGGTTGGTCTCCTGAGGATCTACAAATGCGCTTAGCTGCCCTCGTCGCCCTTCCCCACTTGGATCTACGGGGGTTAATGACCATTGCCCCCCTGGGCCTGGGATCGGAGGCGACCCTGGAGCTATTTCGCAACTTGGCGGGTCGTGCCCAATCTTGGCAACGTCAAGGTTACGGGCAATTGACTGAGCTTTCGATGGGTATGTCGGGGGATTATCCTCTAGCTATCGAAGCTGGCGCAACGATGATCCGTTTGGGTCAAGTTCTTTTTGGTTCACGCACACCCACTAGGAGTACTACTGATGGTCAGTTTTTGGAATCGTTTTAAAGAGTTTGTGGGCTTGGGTGAAGAACCCCTAGAACAATACGAAGAGGCGGATTATTCCACCCTATATCAAGAAGAAAACAATACCAATCCGCGTAATGAAGACCGTCGTTCACGCTTAGACCGACTCCAGCAGCCCGGTGGTCAGCCCGCCCCTACCCCGGCAACCAAGACCGAAGAGGCCCCCCGGCGGCGTACCGCCGCTGCGAATAATAATGTAATCGGTTTACCCAATGCTGCCT
>JANNOF010000109.1:0-1570 GCA_031398925.1 Gloeobacteraceae cyanobacterium SOY_34_metabat_371
ATATCTATTAAATAGTGCGGTACTAACTTTTGTTCAGCCTTTGTCGGTTTAGCTGTACCAATATCAAACTCCTGATACACTTGACGAGAATCTGCACTTAGAATGACACAACCTAGTCGCATCGCCAAATCCAACGCCAAACTCGATTTCCCTGTTGCTGTTGCTCCACAAATCACAATTAATTTAGTCATTGATTATTCTTCCTCTAATCCCCCGACTCCTACTGCAAATATTGAAAGGGTATATCCCCAGCATAAATTTCTCTTCAGATTGCCCTAAAGTCGACAGCAAGGCTTTTGTGTTAGAATTTTGGAGTGTTTTTGTATTTTCCGCCTTTAGGCGACTTCACCCCCACGTAAGAGGAGAATTTTCATGACGAGCAGTTACAGTGCCGCTCAGATTCAAGTTCTGGAAGGTCTGGAACCCGTCCGCAAAAGACCGGGAATGTACATAGGTACTACAGGTCCGCGAGGACTCCATCATTTAGTTTACGAGGTGGTGGACAACTCGATAGATGAAGCTTTAGCGGGTTACTGCACCCATGTGGAGGTGGATCTCAACGCTGATGGTTCTGTTACCGTTGTCGATGATGGTCGGGGCATTCCTACGGATATTCACCCCCAAACGGGAAAATCAGCGTTAGAAACTGTGTTAACCGTACTGCACGCAGGAGGAAAGTTTGGTAGTGGTGGCTACAAAGTTTCTGGAGGGTTGCACGGGGTTGGTGTTTCGGTTGTTAACGCCTTATCCGAGTGGATTGAGGTCACAGTTTGGCGAGATAAAAAGGTTTATCTCCAGCGCTACGAAAGGGGTATTCCCGTTACAGAACTGACAGCAAAGCCTGATAAAGAAGACCGTACCGGAACTGCTGTCACCTTCAAACCAGACTCCCAAATCTTCACGACCGTAACTGAATTTGATTACACGACTTTAGCAAGTCGTCTACGCGAGTTAGCATATCTGAATGCTGGCGTCAGAATTACTTTTACTGATAACCGTCTAGAATTACTCAAAAGTGATACACCCAAGGTAGAAACCTACGAATACAAAGGTGGGATTAAAGAATATATTACCTACATGAACAGCGATAAGCAGCCATTGCATGAAGAAGTGATCTTCGTGCATGGAGAACGCAACAACGTTCAAGTAGAAGTTGCCTTGCAGTGGTGTACAGATGCTTATACAGACAATGTCCTTGGCTTTGCCAATAATATTCGCACAGTCGATGGTGGCACGCACTTAGAAGGTTTAAAGGCAGTTCTGACTCGCACTTTGAATGCGATCGCCCGCAAGCGCAACAAAATCAAAGAGAATGAACCCAACCTCAGTGGCGAACACGTCCGCGAAGGTTTAACAGGCGTTATTTCTGTGAAAGTTCCAGATCCAGAGTTTGAAGGGCAAACCAAAACCAAACTCGGCAACACGGAAGTGCGGGGAATTGTCGATTCTTTAGTGGGAGAAGTTCTCACCGAGTATTTGGAATTTCGCCCTGCTGTTGCTGATTCCGTTCTAGATAAAGCCATCCAAGCTTTCAAAGCCGCAGAAGCCGCCCGTCATGCGAGAGAATTAG
>JANNOF010000119.1:0-9748 GCA_031398925.1 Gloeobacteraceae cyanobacterium SOY_34_metabat_371
GCGCGACGAGCAGCGCATCGGTGCCGGACGACAGGCCGACGGCGTGCCCGACGCCGAGGTACTCGGCCATCTCGCGCTCGAAGCCCTCGACCTCGGGGCCGCCGATGAAGCGCTGGCTGTCGCAGACCCGGGCGATGGCGGCCCATGCGGAGGGTGGGGGTGCGGGGGTGGAAACCTAGGTTCCGGCCCCCGTACTCTTCCTCTTTTCGAGTGATCTCATAAACCTCGCCCTGCTGGGGGCAGAGGATGCCAAAATAGGAGTGGAATTTGAGGAAGTTAGGTGATCCAGTCCCCTTTTACCCTCAATCCTGATTACAAAGTTCCGGGCGGTTTGTTCCTGATCGCCTGTGGCGTAGCTTTAATCTGGCCCTGGGTCGGCTTGGGTATGGGCGTATTCGCCCTTTTTCTAGCGAGCCAAGCGGCGACGATTCGTTTGGTATTTACAGAGCAGGCCTTAGAAGTTCTGCGCTCTGGGAAGCGCGTGGTATTTTTTCCTTATACTGACTGGATCACCTGGCGGATCTTCTGGCCTGGATTTCCGATAGTATTTTTCTTCCGTGAGGTCAAAAGCATCCATCTAATCCCCATGTTGTTTCGACGGACCGAACTAGAGGCTGGGCTCAAGCATTTTGTGGATCAAGTGCACCCATGACCCAACCGGTGATCCGGGTTGAGAATTTAGGTAAACGCTATATCCTCAACCAACAGCAGGGGGGCTACCGAACCCTGCGCGAAACCCTGACTGAGCGCTGGCAAAAGGGATGGTTTACCCCTCAAAACAAGTATGAGGAATTTTGGGCCGTACGTGCCGTTGACTTTACGATCCAGCCCGGAGACCGGGTAGGGGTGATCGGACGCAACGGCGCAGGCAAATCCACCTTGCTCAAGTTACTGAGTCGCATTACCGAACCAACTACGGGCCGGATCACCCTCCGGGGGCGGGTTGCCAGCCTTTTGGAAGTGGGCACGGGCTTTCACCCAGAGCTGACCGGGCGGGAGAATATTTTTCTCAACGGGGCGATCTTGGGCATGAGTAAAGTCGAGACCGCCCGTAAGTTTGATGAGATCGTCCATTTTGCTGAAGTCGAAAAATTTTTAGATACCCCCGTCAAGCGTTACTCCTCAGGGATGTATGTGCGTTTGGCTTTTGCCGTAGCCGCCCACCTAGAACCCGAAGTCTTGATCGTGGATGAAGTCCTGGCTGTGGGGGATATGGCGTTTCAGAAAAAATGTCTCGGTAAAATGGAATCGGTGGGCGCCGAAGGCAGGACAGTACTTTTTGTGAGCCATAATATGGCGGCAGTGCGTAAATTATGTGTCAAAGGAATATTTATGGTCGGTGGGCAACTGGCCCTAGAAGGTACAGCCCAAGCCTGTGTGGATCAATATCTACAGATGGCAGAAACCGATCTTTCCCAGCCCTACAAAGTCAAAGAAGACGTTCTAGCCCGTAGCTACAACAGTGGGGTGTCGCTCCATAAAATCGAGTTACTGACCCCTCAGGGTGATCCGGTCCCCTTGATCCAAACGGGGGATGGCTTGGTAATCCGTATTCACTACCAAGCTCAAAATCCCTATCGGGGGGAGGGCTTGGCCTTTGCGGTTAGTCTCAAAAGTACCGTTGGACAAGAGCTTTTTCGCCTGAGTACCTTGCCCATCAGTGGGTTTAGCCTCGCCGCTTTGGGGCATCAGGGCTATGTGGACCTGTGGATCAAGCAATTACCCGTGACCGCAGGACGCTATAGCTTAGATCTAGCCGTTGCCCGGCCCAATGTGGAATATATCACCCGCCTCGAAGAAGCGGTGATCCTCGATATTCAGCCCCAGGACGTTTACGGCAGTGGCGTGGCTCTGGACAATAACCAGGGCTTGATCGTCGTCGAACATCAGTGGTCCCACCATGTCTAATCGGGGGAGCAAATTAATATTTTTAGTTTCCCAGCCTAGGGCCGGGTCTACGTTGACCCAAAAGATCCTCGCTGGACATCCTCAGATTCACACCACCGCTGAGCCGTGGTTGATGTTAGCACCGTTATGCCCAGCTACCGAGGCCCCCTATGACGTGGTCTGGGCTAAAAAGGGCCAGGATCAGTTTTTGGCACACCTTCCCAATGATGCCTACGATGAGGGCCTACGCCGTATGTATGGCTATCTTTATGATGAGGCGCTTATGCGTGCTGGTAAAGCATTTTTTCTAGATAAGACCCCCCGTTATTATTTTATATTGCCGGAATTAGCTAAGACTTTTCCAGAGGCTAAATTTATTATTCTCCTGCGTAATCCCCTAGCCGTGCTGTGTTCAATCGTGAGTACGTGGGTAGGAAAAGATTGGTTTGCCCTCGGTGCATACCGTCAAGATCTACTGGTAGCCCCCCATCTTTTGTTGGCAGGGATAACCCAACTTCAAGAGCGATGTTTAACCCTCTGTTATGAACAGTTGTTGGCGGAACCTGAAGCTAAACTTAACCAAATCTGTCAATTTTTGAATATTGCCTATGACCCTGCACTCTTAGAGTATCAAACCAGTACTCCCTGGACTTTAGGAGATACCAAAAGCGTTGATCGCAAGAATAAACCCGATCCCGTCCATGCCCATCAATGGCAATCAGACCTTAGGGACCCACAGACGTGGCGTGTATGCCAAGAATACTTAACGTATTTAGGCCCCAAAACAGTGGGTGCCATGGGCTACAACCCGGAGACCCTCGCGCAAATCCTGCAAAAACAACGCCCAACCCCTTGGGATCTGACTTTTTCACTCCAAACGCTCCTGCAACCGGCCCAATCCCGTTCCGCTGCGGCCCACCTAGGAATCCGACTCTATCGACGGATGAGACGCTCCTAAGGAGCAGTGGCGGCTTGGATCTTAGCTAATAAGGCAAAACCCTCGGTTTCTAATTCCACATCACCTAGTTGATCCGGTGGTGCATTAAGGGGTAAGCGTAAACGCCCCAAGGGAATTACTTGGGTCACACCCGGTTCTACTTCGACTAAAGTCCGCGCCAAAATTTCAAGGCCTTCGGCGCCCCCCGCCCGGCGTCCTGAGGAAACTAAACGCACCCGCGCTTGTTGTAGGGTCGGGACCAATTCCTGGGCCGTGATCGACGGGCTAACCGCAATGACCACGCGGCCCCGATAGCGATCAAAAACAACTTCAAAGGGCTTAGCCCCAGTTACTTTAGTGCGGGTGATCGGGGTCAAGGTCAACGCAAAAAGCCCTGCGGTCAAGACGCCCAAAAACCCTGTGTAGCCCACGGCCTTAAAGCGCCAAGGTTGTTTTGTGAAGTAGGCAAATACAACAAGCAGGGCTGAGATCCCCAAACCAACGGAGGAAATCTGCCCTGCAAGCAAAAAAGAATCCACCTAGACCGCCTCGACGAGTTCCGCTTCAGCCAGCAAGGTTTCCGCTTCCGCCAACTTACGGCGGAATTCCTCGGCCCGGACTTCAGCTTGGGCATAGACCGCAGTAGGATCTTTGACCATATCGCCGGGTTCCCCTTCGAGTTGCTTGGTAGACAGAGAAATGCGGCCCCGCTCAGCATCAAGGTCGATGACCATGACCTTAATCTCATCGCCGACGTTAAAGACACTGTGGGGTGTCTCAATGTGATCGTGGGAGATCTCAGAAATATGCAACAGCCCGGAAACGCCCCCAATATCGATAAAGGCACCGTAGGGTTTGATCCCGCGTACGCGACCTTCCACTACTTGGTATTGCTCTAGTTTGTTCATGCGACGTTCCACCAGGGCCCGCCGATGGGAAAGGACTAAGCGATTACGCTCTTCGTCTACTTCCAAAAACTTGAGGGGTAATTCTTGATCAATAAGTTCTTCTTTAGGTTCTTTGGTACTGAGGTGTGAACCAGGGATAAAGCCCCGTAGTCCTTCAATACGGACCAAAGCGCCCCCGCGATTGACGGCAAAGATCTTGGCGCGGACGGTTTCATCTTTAGATTGCAAAGAACGAACCCGTTCCCAGGCCTGCATGTATTCCAGGCGACGGATCGATAGGGTGAGCTGTCCCTCTTCGTTTTCTTCGGTCAGGATGAAAAATTCCCGGACATCCCCTTCTTTGACAATTTCATCGGGCTTGGTCACCCGGTTGATGGACATCTCTTGCAGGGGTAAAAAGGCGGCTGTTTTGGCGCCAATATCAATCAAAGCCCCCTGGGGCTCTAGGCTGAACACCGTACCATGCACGCGATCGCCAGGACTGAAATGGTAATCATACTGGGATAGCATGCGCTCAAAATCTTCTTTGGTGAAGCCGATGTCCGTGGTCTGGACCAAGGGTATTCCTCCTGAAAACGCAGTAAGGGTTTAGGGACGATCTCTAGTATCGCACACAGATCCAAGGATTCTAAGGGCAGTCTTAAATAAAGTTTCCTAGGGATCTAGACAAGGGAGCAAATTTTCTGTATCTTTGATGATTGTGCTGGTACGTCCGGCCTGGATACTGCGAGCCGTGCTCTGCAAGTCCTGCGAACCCCGATACCAGGGGTAAATAGTTTGATCCCCGGTCCATTGGACTGAACGTACACCTAGAGCTAAAAAGCTCCAGGGTAAATATGTGTGTTCGCCTCTGCGGTCACGGTTTAGGATACAAGGTTGTCAAAAGGATAGCGGAATGGGACGTTCACTCAAGAAAGGTCCATATGTGTTGATGGCGCTTCTACGTAAAGTGGAGCGTATGAACACCAAAAATGAAAAGCGTGTGATCAAGACTTGGTCACGGGCTTCTACGGTTTTGCCTTCTTTTGTTGGGCATACGTTAGGTGTTTATAACGGTAAAGCCCACGTACCGGTTTATGTCACCGAGCAGATGGTAGGCCACAAACTGGGTGAATTCTCACCAACCCGGAGCTTTAAGGGCCACGCGGGTAAGGATAAAAAGGCCAAACGTTAAGTTAAGGAGTTCCAGGCATGGCAAACCAAGTTAACGACCTACCCACCGCCAAGGCGATAGCGCGCTCTGTGCGCATGTCCCCTTATAAAGTACGCCGCGTGCTCGATGCGATTCGGGGCCGCACCTATCAAGATGCATTGATCATGTTGGAATTTATGCCCTACGCAGCCTGTGAACCAATTCGTAAAGTTTTGGAATCGGCGGTAGCCAATGCCGAGCACAACTACAGTATGGATAAAGCAGATCTCTTTGTCAGCGCCTGTTATGCCGACGGTGGCTCCGTCCTCAAACGCTTTAAAGCCGGAGACCGGGGGCGCGCCCGTCCAATTCGTAAACCCACCAGCCATATCACCGTCTTGGTGAGTACTCGTCCTCAGGAGGAAGCCAGCTAATGGGCCAGAAAGTTAACCCAATCAGCTTCCGTACCGGGGTTATCCTACCCCACAAATCGCGTTGGTACGCCTCCGGGGCAACCTATAGCGAATTGCTCAAAGAAGATACTAAGATCCGTGCCTACATTAAAAAGAATCTGGCCAGTGCAGGGCTTGCTTCTATCGAGATCGAACGTAAAGCCGAGCAGGTAGAACTCACGATCCGTACGGCCCGTCCTGGGGTGGTGGTGGGTCGCGGTGGCGCTGGCATCGAAAAACTCCGCAAGGACTTGGAAACACTGTTGGGTCGCAAGCAGATCCGCATTAACGTCCAAGAAGTCCCCAAAGTAGATGCTGAAGCATCACTGATCGCCGAATACATTGTCAGCCAGATCGAAAAACGGGTGGCCTTTCGCCGCGTGATGCGCCAAGCGGTGCAACGCGCCCAACGGGCTGGCGTCCAAGGGATCAAGATCATGGTCGGTGGACGCTTGAATGGTGCAGAAATTGCCCGTTCCGAGTGGACCCGTGAAGGCCGCGTACCCTTGCATACGCTTCGGGCAGACATTGATTATGCGGAATACCGCGCCCAGACTATTTATGGCGTGATCGGCGTCAAGATTTGGATCTTTAAGGGTGAAATTATGCCCGAAGACCGCAAAGCGGTGACCCAAGTCCAAGCTCCTGTGAAGCGGCGTAAAAAACTGACCTATGACGTCGCCGAGGAGGGCAGCTAAATGTTAATGCCGAAGCGTACAAAATTCCGCAAACAACAGCGCGGACGTATGGGGGGGGTAGCTACCCAAGGTAATCGGATCAACTTTGGTGAGTTTGCCCTAGTAGCCCAAGAACCCTGCTGGATGACGGCCCGCCAAATTGAATCGGCCCGTCGGGCGATGATCCGCTATATGCGTCGGGGCGGCAAAATCTTTATTCGGGTGTTTCCTGATAAACCCGTAACCCAACGCCCTGCGGAAACACGGATGGGATCGGGTAAAGGAAACCCTGAGTTTTGGGTCGCCGTGATCAAGCCCGGTCGGGTCTTATTTGAGATCCAAGGGGTTACCGAAGCCACCGCCCGTGAAGCGATGCGCCTAGCGAACCATAAATTGCCGATCAAGACCCGTTTTATGACCCTTGCCGATTTTCCTGCCAAGGAAACGGCGCCCACGACGACAGCTACGGAGGTGGATGATGGCCCTACCCAAGATGAGTGAAATACGGGACCTCTCGGATGCTGAGATCCAAGAAGCAATTTCCGAATGTAAAAAAAGCCTTTTTGATATTCGGGTCAAAAAAGCAATCCGCCAGCTCGAAAAGGTTCACTTGATTGTGCATACCAAACATAAGCTGGCCCAACTGATGACCCTGGCTGGGGAACGGAGGCTAAATCGTGGCTAAGAAAGAAAAAGTGGGTGTGGTGGTCAGCGCTGCTATGGATAAAACCATTGTGGTAGCGGTGGAAAACCGTTCTCCCCACCCCAAGTATCGCAAGGTCATCGTTATGACCCAAAAGTTTAAGGCCCATGATGAAGAAAATCTGTGTACCAAGGGCGACCGGGTGCGCATTTTAGAATCACGGCCTTTGAGCAAGACCAAAACTTGGGTAGTGCTCTCTAAATATGATCCCCAGGGTAAAGAAATCGTGCTTTATCCCGACTTGATGCCGGTCAAAAAAGTTGTCCCCCCTACCCCTGAACCTCAGGAGGTGCTGTCATGATCCAAGTCCAAAGCCGTCTAGCGGTTGCCGACAATACGGGCGCACGCGAATTGATGTGTATCCGGGTCCTAGGGGCCACGGTTGGATCTAAAGGACTAACCAAGGGTGGCGGTGGCAATAAACGCTACGCCGGAGTCGGGGATGTCATTGTTGCGGTAGTTAAGGATGCGCAACCCAATATGCCCGTCAAAAAATCTGAAGTGGTCCGGGCTGTGGTCGTTCGTACAGTAGATTCAATCCGTCGTACCAACGGCATGACGATCCGCTTTGATGACAATGCCGCCGTGCTGATCAAAAAAGACGGCAATCCCATGGGAACACGGGTTTTTGGACCAGTGGCGCGCGAACTGCGGGATAAAAACTTCACCAAGATCATTTCCTTGGCCCCGGAGGTGCTGTAATGCCCGCCACAACCCATATCAAGACCAAATTCAAAGTCCACGTTAAATCTGGGGATATGGTCCAAGTGATCTCCGGGAAATACAAAGGTAAAGTCGCCAAAGTACTCAAAGTGCTACCGGAGACCTCCCAAGTATTGGTGGAAGGGGTAAATATCATTACCAAGCACATTAAGGCTACTCAAGAACAACCGGGCAAACGGGATCAACGGGAAGCCCCGATTCATTCGAGTAAAGTAATGATTTATTCTGAGAAGCAAAAAACTGCTTCTAGAGTGGGGATGCGGATTTTAGAGGACGGACGTAAAGTCCGGTTTCTCAAAAAAACCGACGAAGTCCTTGATGTCAAACCGAAGAAATAGGGGCAACAACTGTGAGTACCGCTCAATCGGACCTAATTGCCATACCCCGCCTCAAACGTGTCTATTTGGAGACGGTGGTACCGAAGCTTAAGGACCAGTTTAACTACACCAATCTCCATCAAGTCCCCAAGGTCACAAAAGTTGTGATCAACCGGGGGGTGGGTGAAGCGGTTCAAAACGCTAAACTTTTGGATACTTCACTCAAAGAGATCACTTTGATCGCAGGTCAAAAACCGGTGATCACCCGGTCTAAAAAAGCGATTGCAAGCTTTAAGCTCCGCGCCGGAATGCCTGTGGGGATCACCGTCACGCTCCGCGCCAACAAGATGTATGAGTTCCTCGACCGCTTGTTTTCGGTAGCCTTACCCCGGATCCGCGATTTTCGGGGGCTTAATCCTAAGACGTTTGATGGACGCGGTAACTGCACCATCGGACTCAAAGAGCAGAGCCTTTTTCTAGAAATTAGCTATGAAATGGTCGATAAGGTCCGTGGCATGGACATTACCATTTGCACCTCTGCCCGTACCGATGCTGAGGGCCGTGCCCTGCTGACGGAACTGGGTATGCCCTTTCAGAAACCCTAGGGAGGATCTATGGCTAAGACCAGTATGCTCGAACGGGAAAAGCACCGCGCCAAGCTTAATCAAAAGCAAAACGCCAAGCGCCTAGAACTCAAGGAAGCCCTCCGCACCGGCGAAGACCCCATGGTGATCCAAGAGCAGTTACAAAAACTTCATCGCAATGGCTTACCCACCCGGATGCACCACCGCTGCTGGCGGTGTGGCCGTCCGAAAGCCCATATCCGTGATATGGCTTTGTGCCGGATCTGTTTTCGGGAAATGGCAAGTGGTGGCCTTTTGCCTGGGATCGTTAAGGCTAGCTGGTAGGAGCATCCATGAAAAAAGCAGTGAATGGCTACGTAACCGATACCATTGCGGATATGCTCACCCGGATCCGTAATGCCAATATGGCTAGACACCAATCCGTGTCTGTGCGCTCGACCAAAATGACCCGTGAGATTGCGCGGGTGCTGCATGAAGAAGGCTTCATTCAGGGTTTTCAAGAAGTGGGTGAGGGCATTAGCACCCAAGTCGAGTTATTTCTCAAATACAAAGCCCAAGCCCAACAACGTCGGCCCATCATTAGCGACCTCAAACGCATTTCGCGCCCAGGGTTGCGGGTTTACGCCAACACCCGCGAATTACCCAGGGTTTTGGGGGGGATTGGCATTGCCATCATCTCCACTTCCTCAGGGGTGATGACCGACCGGGATGCCCGCCGCCAAGGGGTCGGGGGCGAGGTTATCTGTTACGTTTTCTAGGAGAACCCTCATGTCACGTATTGGTCGCCGTCCTATTCCTGTCCCTGCTAAAGTCACTGTGGCAATAGAGGGTCAGCGGGTTATGGTCAAAGGGCCTAAAGGTTCCCTAGAGCATACCCTTCATGAACTCATTCACATTGTGCAAGAGCCCCAGGTACTCCATGTGGAGCCACGTAATGACTCCCGTCAGGCCCGTCAATTACATGGTCTCAGCCGGACTTTAGTTGCCAACATGGTGACTGGGGTAACCGATGGTTTTACCAAGCCGATGCAGATCGCCGGTGTCGGCTATCGTCTTCAGGTCAATGGCAACAAGCTCCAAGTTACCGCTGGATTTTCGCACCCGGTGGAAGTAGAACTACCTCCTGGGATCACGGTTGAAGTTGAACCCAAGCCAGCACCGATTCCCAACTCCCGGAACCAACAGGGCTTTACCTTTTTTATCAAGGGGATCGATAAGCAATTGGTGGGCGATGTAGCCGCCGAAATTCGCGCTTTACGCCCCCCTGAACCCTACAAGGGCAAAGGTATTCGCTATAAAGCCGAACGGATCAGCTTAAAAGCGGCCGAGACCCGACCTGAAGGCCTCAGCAACGCGGACGCTGCGCAGCGCCTTGAGACCTACGGACCGAACGTCATCCCCCGCGGCAAGGGCGATACCGCCCTTGAT
>JANNOF010000133.1:0-6304 GCA_031398925.1 Gloeobacteraceae cyanobacterium SOY_34_metabat_371
CAAACCCCAGGGCAAAAGCGTGGCGGCAAAACTCAGAGCGGCTACTCCTAAAAGGGCACCAATAGGCTCTAAAAGTCCCGTCCCTAGGGCGATCCAAAAGGCTTTAGCGCGCGTGTATTTTTCAGTTAATAAGGCCGCCGCAACCACTAAGCCCTCAGGAATATTTTGTAACCCGATCCCTAGGGCTAAGGAAATTCCATTGGTCAGATCACCACTTCCAAAGCCCACACCAACCGCTAGCCCCTCCGGTAAGTTGTGTAGGGCAATGGCAATGACAAATAGCCAGACCCGAGCCAGATTTTGAGGATCTGCGCCCTCGGGACCTTTAATAAAGTGCTCATGGGGCGAAAATTCATGGCTAAGGCGCAAAAACAAGCCCCCAAGCAAGATCCCAGTCCCGACAATCAAAGCGGGGATCCAAGGGTTACTTTGTCCCACTTGGGCGGCCTCAATACCAGGGATGATCAAGGAAAAGGAACTTGCCGCCAGCATTACCCCGGCCCCAAAGCCCAGGAACGTATCCTGGGTCTTTTGGGAAATCTGCCGGATAAACACTAAAGGTAACGCCCCTAAACCCGTAGCTGCCCCAGCCAGAAAGCTTGCACCTAACCCCACCCAAATTAAAGGAAAACCACCTAACCAGGGCACTAAGGTTTCAAACATGGCGATGCGCTCCTAACAATTAGCCCTTAGCCTTCCAAAAGGCTCCTGAGCATCCAGGCATTTTTCTCATGCACCTGCATTCTCTGGGTCAATAGATCCGCCGTTGGTTCATCATGGGCCTCATCCACAACCGCAAAGATCGAGCGGGCGGTGCGGGTTACGGTTTCTTGACCCACCACCAAAAGGCGGATCATTTCTTCTGCCTTGGGCACCCCCGTCGTCTCTTGGATCGCACTGAGTTGGGAAAACTCAGCGTACGTTCCAGGCGCCGGAAAACCCAAAGCCCGGATCCGTTCGGCAATAAGATCTACCGCTAGGGCCAGTTCGGTGTACTGGGTTTCAAACATCAAATGTAAGGTTTGAAACATTGGTCCCGTTACATTCCAGTGGAAGTTATGGGTTTGTAAATATAAAGTATAGGTATCCGCCAAAAGACGCGATAGCCCAGCAGCGATCTGCGAGCGGTTAGCCGTAGTAATGCCAATGTCGATTTGCATGGTAGCTCCTTAGGCAAAGTGTTGTTTAAGAACGGCTGCTGTAGCGCGACGGACCCGACAACGGATTGTAGGGAGTCCTAGACGTTGACAGGCTTCAAAGCGATGACAGCCCGAAAAACCGTAGTATTGTCCAGCCACTTCTAGAATATCAATGGGTTCTTGCAGACCGATGGCTTGGATCGAAGTCATGAGGGCTTCAACTCTGGCCGGATCGTTAGCCCGCTTCAGGGGCCGATGGATCTGCTGGATCGGGATCTCTTGAATGTGAGCCATAGCCGTTCCTGTCTCTGGACAAATCATAACTCATAATGATTATGATTTGCAATAACCTACTTATCCCCCAGTAGTTGGCGGGTTTCTAAGGCGGCCTTGGTCATGGCAACTTCAGGGGTGAGGCGGTTCGTCAAAGCGGCACTCAAGTAACGCTGCAAAATATCCGATGCCGGGGCGTACTGGGCAACCGCAGGACGGGGCGTAGCCCTTTGGGCAATCTGGGCCATTTGTGGAAAATAGGGATACTTAGACTGGATCGCGGGGTCCTGAAAAAGCGCCATGCGGCTAGGTAAATAACCTGTATTCAAGACCAACTGCCGCATGGTTGCTTCACTAGTCAGAAACTGCACTGCCTTCCAAGCAGCTTCGGGGTGGGGGGTAGACTTGGCGATCCCAAAACCTGCCCCCCCTAAACAAGCCCCACTGGAGGATCCAGGTACATGCACCATGGGGACAATGGCCAGTTTGCCGCGAATGGGGGACTCAGGACTATTGGCCAGAGGCCAGACATAGGGCCAACTCCGTAAAAAAACCGCTTGCCCACTCTGAAAAACCAAGCGCGCATCATCTTCTTGGTAACTGGTTACCCCTGGAGGCGAAATTTGTTTAAGGGTTGTTTTGAGAAAATGCACCGCCTGGATCGCCTGGGGTTGATCTAAACCCACGCCCCCTGTCGCCGGATCGATCCAATATCCCCCATGTCCCTGAAGGACTTCGACGAACATTGCCGACAGACCCTCATACTGTTTGCCCTGCCATACATAGCCCCACGGGGTACTTTTAGGATCTTGGAGCCGTTGGGAAATGGTAATTAATTCATCAAAGGTCTCTGGGGGCTTGATCCCCTGCTGGTCTAAAAGATCCTGGCGATAATAAAGCATACCAATGTCTTGACGGACGGGTAGACGATACAGTCCCCCCTGATAGCGCCCGGCACCCAGATCCGGAGCCGAAAACTGGGCCGCCTCCTGGGGGGCCAAGCGGGGTGCTAGATCCGTTAGCCAACCTGCGGCGGCAAATTTGGGCACCCAGACCACATCCATGTAGACCAAATCGTAGGGTGATTTCCCCAATAAAAAAGCAGAGGTATAGAGGTCTTCAATTAAGTTACTGGCATTGGGGCCTTCGACCAGATTAAGCCGGATCCCTGGATTGTTTTGTTCAAATTGATCGGCTAGGGCACGCCACTGGGGGACTTCCGGGGCGCTCATTAAAATATTCAAGACAATCGGTTGGGGTTGTTGTGCCCTGGCCCGACGCTGGACAACAAATAGAATTAATCCCCCGATCAATAGCAATACAAAAATACCGATTACAAGGCGGCGGCCACGGGGACGACCTGGAGCACGTTGACGGCGACGGCGGAACATAACTTTAAGATTCAGGTCTTCATAGCCTAACCTACGGGTGGCAATTGCCCCCCATAGCCGATAAAATTTAGCTTGTGTATCCCGTTCGCCCGGTTCAAGGAGCAATCATGAGAGTTTTTTGGCACACAGCCCTAGCCTTGTTTCTAGGAGCAACCCTGAGTGCCCCAGCTACAGCCCTAACCAATCGTCAAGTGGCTGAAAAGCTCAACAGTATTCCTGCCTTTGCCATTGTTACTAAGGACGGTCAACCCCTGATCGTACCGATCAAAAATGAAAAAGAAACGGTCAATGTCATTCCTGTCTTTACGGACGCCAAAGTTGCAGAACAGAACTATGCCGAGTTCAAAAAAAATGCCCCGGCTAATATTGCCACGCGCTACCAATTGATCCCTATTCCTCTGGGAGAGGCATTTGAATCCGCCCGGTTAGAGGGTGAAAAAAAAGATTCTAAAGTCCGTTACTACTTTCAAGCCGGGCCTGATGCGTTAAAACGAGCCTTGACCTTAGCCCAACAAATTGAAACTACGCTTAAAGAGTTTCCAGGGATTCCGTTATTCTTTTTGGGTAAAGATGGTGAACCCGTAGTCTTTTCACGGGGATCTGAACAGCTCCTGCCCTTTTTCTTGAGTGAAGTGGACTTGCTCAAACAGTGGGAAGAAATTAAAAAATTGAAGCCCGATGTGGCGAATCAAGCCTCCGTCCAAGTAATGAGTATTTATCAGGTGATCGAGTTTATGCTTGACACCAAAAATGATAAATCCTCCCAGTCGATCACCTTTGTGGCGGATGAGCAATCGCTGAAGTTTGTGGATGATATCCGCAAAAATTTACCGCCTGAGTTTTCGAGCAAATCTACCCCCAAAGCAACGGATAAACCAGCAGCGCCCAAAGTCCAGCCGGAGACCAAGGATCCTGCTAACCCTTAGTGCCTGGTGGCAGTTAGCCCGTCAAGAGGCCCCAGACTATGGGCTAACCCCCGAGGAAGTAGATTATCTGGTGCGCGGGGTGACAGGGCTAACCCGCCTTGATCTGCTGCGGGGCCAAACCGCCAGCGCCGCCCAATTGGCACAACTCCAGCAGCTTTGGCAAAAACGGATCACCACCCAAATTCCCCTACAATACTTGCTCGGAGCAATAACGTGGCGCGGATTAGATCTCGTAGTGGCACCGGGCATCCTGATCCCGCGCCCGGAAACGGAACTCTTGATCGAATGGGTACTAGAGTATTTATCCCCCGACGCCAGCCGCTTAGTGGACGCCGGAACAGGCAGTGGATGCCTAGGGATCGCTCTAGCCTTGGCCTTGCCCCAGGCTGAGGTCTGGGCCGTTGATCTTAGCCCCCATTGTTTAAAACTTGCCCAAATTAATGCCCAACGGCAGGGGGTGCATGAGCGTATGCACTTTATCCAGGGGTCTTGGTTAGAGCCGATAGTTGGCCCAGTGGATGCTGTGATCAGTAACCCACCCTATATTCCCACGGCTATGGTGGCGGCCCTTGATCCCCAAGTCCGCGATCATGAACCCCATTTGGCCCTAGATGGCGGAGATGATGGACTATCGGCCATACGGGTCTTGATCAGTCAGGGGGCCACTATTCTAACTCCTGGGGGGCTATGGGCCATCGAAGCCATGCGGGGGCAATTTGAGGCAGTGTGTGCCCTGCTCCGCCAACACGGGGGATATACCTCACCCATCACGAAACCAGATCTAGAGGGCAATCAACGATTTATCTTGGCGCAAAAAATATAGAACGCGAAATACCCCTCTGCCATCCAGAGAGGCTGTGTGCGCTAAAAAGGCCCTAATCGACGATGGTGATGCCCATATTCCGAGCTGTGCCCGCCAAGATCCGCATGGCGGCTTCAACGTCATTGGCGTTGAGGTCAGGCATTTTC
Organism: Gloeobacteraceae cyanobacterium SOY_34_metabat_371; assembly: GCA_031398925.1. Classification (GTDB taxonomy): domain Bacteria; phylum Cyanobacteriota; class Cyanobacteriia; order Gloeobacterales; family Anthocerotibacteraceae; genus JANNOF01. The sequence continues at coordinate 4,699 of JANNOF010000133.1, forward strand.
ACTTCGGCGACTTCCCGCAGTTGGGCATTGGTCAGTTTACCGACTTTTTTAGTCAAGGGCTTATCAGAACCCCGTTCCACACCAGCCGCTTTGCAGAGCAAAACCGAGGCAGGGGGCGTCTTGAGGACGATGGTGAAACTGCGGTCATCAAAGATGGTTACTTCCACGGGGATCACCATGCCCACCTTATCGGCGGTCTTGGCGTTGTACTCTTTACAGAACCCCATGATATTGACCCCGTGTTGGCCCAAGGCAGGACCGACGGGGGGAGCGGGGTTTGCCTTACCCGCATTTAACGCTAGCTTCACCTTGGCTACGACCTTACGGGCCATCGCTAATACCTAAATTCACCACGATCAACAACTCTACCACTGATCCTTTAGATATAGATTATTGCGACAAAAGATCTTGTCCACAAGTACTGGGTCTACAGTGAAAAGAACTACTGGAGTATTGCCATGCCTGTAACCAAATTGACCGCAGACGCTATTCAAACCGAGATTCAAAAGCTTGACCAGTGGAGCCTCAAAGACCATAAGCTCCACAAGATCTTTCTTTTTGATAGCTTCGTTACGGCCTTTGGATTCATGACCAGTGTTGCCTTGATCGCAGAATCCATGGGGCATCACCCAGAGTGGTTCAATGTTTATAACCGGGTTGTGATAGACCTTACGACCCATGATGCCGGGGGGATCAGTACCAAGGATTTTGAACTGGCGGCCAAAATAGATGCCCTTATTTAAACAAAAAAAAGGGGATGGTGAACCATCCCCCTCGCCACCTAGGAAAACTTAGGTGAGCTTAAACGTGATAGGTACCCCAATACTAGACTTCTCAGGGGTATCACCGCGACGCGCTGGCTCAAAACGCATTTGCAGCACTGCTTGAACCGCTGCGGCATCCAGCTCAGGAAAACCACTGGAGCGGTTGATCGTGGCCTTGTAGACTTTGCCCGTCTCGTCAATAAAGGCTTTGACGATCACCTTACCTTCATTACCAGAAATCCTTGCTGACTCTGGATAAACAGGATTAGGGGCACTGGTCTGCTTCGCTTTGATTAGGGGCGCAGGGGGCGGCGGGGGTGGGGGCGGCGGTTCAGGGGGCGCAGGGGGCGCACCGTTCACCCCGTTTTCGGGGTCTTGATCCGTACCGGTACCCAACCCACTTCCGGCTCCAGTACCGATTCCAGACGCCTGATCCCCATCTTGGCCTGAGGCTACATCTTTAACCGAAGCGATACTGCTATCCCCGGACTTGGACTGAAAGATCCGACGGGGGGCTGATCCTTTTTTAGGAGGAGCCGCCCTATTGATGGGCTTCTCTTTAGGCTGGATCTTAGGCGGATCAGGGGGCTTGACCTTGGGGGGCGGCGGCGGGGGTACATCTTCGAGATCGATGATCTCATAGTCTTTTGGCGCTTCCACCACGACCTTAGGGCCTTCAGGGAAGCGAAAGAAAAGGAGCAATCCCGCATGGAGGACCACAGAGGCCAAAAAGGCAATGGTCAGGACCGAGGGCGCTGCCGGGGGCTTCGGAATAAAGGAAGTATCTGCCATCGGGTACCTCTACTTATCGAGTGCGCGAGCAGCAAAAGCAATCTTAGATT
>JANNOF010000141.1:0-12866 GCA_031398925.1 Gloeobacteraceae cyanobacterium SOY_34_metabat_371
GGATGCTTGCGTCCACCCTGAGGTGGGACATTGGCAACCGTGCCCTCAAGCATCTTGAGGAGGGCTTGCTGAACCCCTTCGCCAGAGACATCGCGGGTGATCGAAGGATTTTCTGATTTACGGGCGATCTTATCAATCTCGTCTATGTAGATGATCCCGCGCTGGGCTTTTTCAATGTCCCCATCGGCTACTTGCAAGAGCCGCAGCAAAATATTTTCCACGTCCTCCCCCACATAACCCGCTTCGGTGAGGGTCGTGGCATCGGCGATGGCAAAGGGGACATCTAGGATCTGGGCTAAGGTTTGGGCTAAAAGCGTTTTACCACACCCCGTTGGGCCGATCAGTAAAATATTGGTTTTTTGCAGGTCTACATCCCCCTTCTCCAACTGAGAAGAAAGACGCTTGTAGTGGTTATAGACCGCCACCGAGAGGATCTTTTTGGCATTGTCTTGCCCGATCACATGGGAATCGAGGTGGGCTTTGAGTTCGTAGGGCTTAGGGAGTTTTTTGGCAGGCCCTGCATCCTTACGGGTTGCCCGATGAGACCCCCGCTTCCCCGCTACGGGCTGGGCAGGGGTCTCAAATAACTCCTCATCTAGGATCTCGTTGCACAGATCCACGCACTCATCGCAAATGTAAACCCCAGGACCAGCAATTAGCTTGCGTACTTGTTCTTGGGATTTACCACAAAAAGAACATTTGAGATGGGTATCGTAGGATTTACTGGGCATGGAGGAGTTCCTATAGAAGGGGTTAGCGCACCATCGACAACCCTTCGGTGGGAAGGGCGCGTTTGGTAATTACTTGATCAATCAAGCCGTACTCTCTACCTTCTTCAGCGGACATAAAGAAATCCCGGTCCGTATCCCGTTCAATGCGCTCAAGGGGCTGGGTTGTGTGGTGGGCCAAGATCTCATTGAGCTTCCGCTTGTGGTACAAGATCTCGCGGGCCATGATCTCGATGTCCGTAGCTTGCCCCTGGGCACCGCCCAAGGGTTGATGGATCATCAAACGAGCATGGGGCAAAGCCAGACGCTTACCGGGAGCGCCCCCGGCTAGCAAAAAGGCACCCATGGAAGCCGCTAGACCAACGCAGATCGTTGAGACCTGGGGCCGAATGTGCTGCATCGTGTCATAGATCGCCATACCTGCGGTGACCGATCCCCCAGGGGAATTGAGATATAGGGAAATATCTTTCTCAGGGTCTTCGGCTTCCAGAAAAAGCAACTGGGCCACGGTCAAGTTAGAGACCATGTCATCAATGGGGGTGCCCAGAAAAATAATCCGCTCCCGCAACAGGCGCGAGAAGATATCAAAGGCTCGTTCCCCACGGGAGGACTGCTCCACCACCATAGGAATAACGTCACTAATGGTGTAACCACGGGGTAATTCACTGCGCAATTGGTGGATCATGTCTAGAGTTCCTCCGATTCTTTACTAATTTCGGGAGATGGTGATAGTTCCTCAGCTTCGGCTAAAGGGGGTTCGGGAGAAAGTTCCTCCGTCAGTTGTACCCCATCGGCGAGGGCTGTGGCGGCCTCTGTGATCTCAATTGTAGAGCGTTCTGTTAACCAGTCGAGGATCTTCTCCGTTAGAAGCTCATCGCGGACCATGCTCTCTAGGGTGTCGCGGTTAATTTCTTCGGTCAGAGTCCGGGCATATTCGGCTAGGCGGGGTCCAATCTCGGCTTCATCAACGGTGATCTGTTCCCGACGTGCCACTTCTGCCAAGGCCAAAGTCCGGCGTAAGCGCGCTACGGCATCCTGCAGGATCTGTTCGCGCAAGATGTTGAGGATCGATTCGTCTTTGAGCATGGTATCTAGGTCTGCGCCGCGCTGGGAGAGGCTCTGGAGGGTACGCTCGCTCAGATAACGAAACTCCTGATCCACCAAAGTTTTAGGTAAATCAATCGTTGTCCCCTCCAGGAGCGTACTGAGCAGGGCTGCATCACGATTATCTTTAGTCTGCTGCTCGGCTTGATCTTCAAACTGTTTGGCTAGGGTGACCCGCCACTCTTCTAACGTTTCCGCTTCATCACTGAGGATAGCCAAAGCATCATCGATGGCGGGGAGTTTACGCTCCTTAAGTTCCTTGAGGGTCACGGTAAACAGAACTTCTAGACCCGCAAATTCTTTATTGACGTAGTCTTGGGGAAACTGCGCCGGGACCTCGCGGGTTTCTTCTAGATTCATACCGACTATGCCATCGATAAACCCAGGAATAAAACGGTCAGTTTGAAGTTCAACTTCAAAATCCGTACCCTTGGCCCCGTCTAAGGGTTCCCCTGCTAAATTTCGGCCCACAAAATCAATCACCGCCACATCACCCAAAGCTGCCGGACGTTCCGCCGCGGGGATCAACGTAGACTTGCTGATCTGGGTTTTGAGGATATGGGCATCCACCGCACCTGGATCAAAGGACACAGCGCTGTGTTTAACCAGAAGAGCATTATAGTCAGGACGTAATACTACTTCGGGTTGTACATCTACTGCCGCCCGGAAGGTCAAGACTTGCCCCGGCTCAAATTCGGCTAGGAGTTCTTCAAATTTGCTAAGTACTTGAAAGTTACCTAGAGCTTCAACATTTTCTTGTTTAATGGCTTCACTAAGGGCTTCGTCCAAGAGTTTTTCTAGGGCTTCAGCCTTGAGGGCTTTTTTGCCAAAGTACTGCAACACAATGGGCCGGGGGGCTTTACCGGGACGAAAACCGGGGATCCGCGAAGCCTTGATATATTTACGCACAATGGCTTCAAAAGCTTGCGCCCCACGGACAGCCTCTACTTCGATCTGTAAGCCCAATTGAGAATAGGGCAATCGCTCCTGTATAACCTTCATCGAACCAACCAAGGGACTTTTCTAACTATACACCGTTGCTTTACAGCGATCCGCTAGGGATCAAGCTGGGGTGGTTTGGCAACCCTTTGTGCCTAGACATAAACGCGGGGATCAAGGGAGCAGCGGTATTGCTAAGGTATTAACATGGCCCTTCACATTGTTTTAAAACTTACCGCTGAGGCACAGGAGCTAGCCCGTAAGTATGCGGAACTACGCGCTTTAGAAGCTCAGGTCGCCGAGCAAGAAGGTATCTTAGCGGAATATGATCGCGGCCTAAAAATTTTTGAAGCAGAGTACATGCGTATTGTGGGACAACGGTATCTTTTGCTCAAGCGCTGGGAAGCCCGTTTTACCGATCAATTGCCTACCCCCCAGCCCGAAGGGTTGCTCAAGACACCCCCCCCGGCGCGCCTAAAGGAATGTTATCGGGCTTTAGCCCGACAGATCCACCCTGATCTGGTGACCGATCCGGTGGAACGAGCGCGGCGGACCCAAGTGATGGCGGAAGCCAATGCTGCCTACACCAGCGGGGATGAAGTAAAACTCCAACAAATGCTCCAGCAGTGGGCACAACCCCCAAAGGATCCGATTGCAGACAACCTAGAGGCCGAACGCGCACGGGTAACCCAACGGATTATTACCCTACAGGATCGACTTCAAGCCATTCCCGAAGAAATTTTGCAGATCAAACAATTACCCCTGTATAAACTGATGCTCAGTGCCCTTGATGCTAAAATAGAAGGCCGGGATCTCTTGGCTGAAACAGGATTTCTCTTGGACAAACAAATTCGAGCAATCCAAAAACGCTGGCATCAATAAAGGCTTGATTTATAGTTAACCTAGATAGTTAACCTAGAGCAATAAAAATTATTTTTTGAATTATAAAAGATGTTCTACCTTGAAGGAGTCTAAGAAATCAGTCGGAGAACAGTAACCATGGCTTTTACCCTTGAATCAGCGCGGGAAGTATTTTTGGGCACCCAAGAAAGTAGCGTTATTCCTGCCACCATTGAACGCTTTAATGCGCTGAATCTAGAAGATCAGTTAGCCCTATTTTGGTTTGCGTACACTGAAGTTGGGCAATCGATTACTCCGGTGGCACTGGGCGTTGCAAAGATGGAACTCGTTGCTGGACTGTTGAATGATATTAAAGAAATGTCTGCATCAGGACAAACCCAGGCCATGTTTGATCTCGCCAACCATGCAGACACACCGATCAGTCGCTCCTACGGTTTTTTTAGTGTCAATACAAAGCTTGGTTTTTGGTATCAACTAGGCGAATGGATGAAGGAAGGATTAATTGCTCCGATCCCACCTGGTTATCAAATGTCTGAAGAGGCTTCTTCGTTATTAGAAGCCATTAAAAAACTCGACGGGGGCCAACAGATCACCGTTTTGCGCGGTATTGTTGTGGATATGGGTTATGATCCCGCCCAAGCGGTTAGCCGTCCTTCTAAACCCGTAGAGTTCAAATTTGTACGTAGTGAAACCGTCGATCAACTAACTGTTGAAGGGATTACAGAACCCGCAGTTCTAAATTATTTCAAGGCCATGAATCAGGATCAGTTTGAGGCGGCCATTGCTTTATTTGAGCCTAATGGTGCCCTGCAACCCCCTTTCCAAGAACCGATTGTGGGTCGGGAAGCGATCTTGGCTTACATGAATGAAGAAGCCCAAGGACTGAATATGATGCCAACCCAAGGTCTAGTACAAGCCTTGGAAGATGGATCAAAGCAAATCAAGATTACCGGCAAGGTACAAACCCCTTGGTTTGGGGTAAATGTCGGCATGAACATTGCCTGGCGCTTTGTCCTCAATCCCCAGGGCCAGATCTTCTTTGTCGCGATTGATATGTTGGCTTCTCCCGAAGAGTTAGTGAGCCTACGCCCTGAGAAACGCATTAAATAGGACCCTTTGATCCCAAGCCCTCAACTCCTGGGGGCTTGGTTGTAAAAAGGCTGTATACGCAGGTTTGTCCGTGGGTTTTACAAAAGGCCCCGATAGTTTAGGTTTGTGTGGATTTAGCGCTGCGTAGGTTAGGGGTATGTCCTTCATTAGGCCCGTCTAGGGTAGACTAGCGAGAGATTAGTGGATGGAGTAAACGGGTGTCCTTTGACTATGATGTTTTGATCATTGGGGCTGGGGTTGGTGGTCATGGTGCAGCGCTACACGCGGTGGCACGGGGACTAAAGACAGCCATTGTTGAGTATCAAGAAATGGGCGGCACCTGTATCAATCGGGGCTGTATCCCTTCCAAAGCCCTGTTAGCGGCAGCGGGGACCCTACGGCGCTTAGCCCACACCGATCCTTTTGGGATCACCGTCAGCGATGTAACCTTTGATCGCGCCAAGATCGCGCAACACGCCAGTACCGTAGTTTCTAAGATTCGTACGGACCTCACCAAGTCTTTAGACAAGCTTAAAGTCACGACGATCCACGGTAAAGCCAAGCTCGTAACGGCTCAAAAAGTCTTGATCGAAACCAGTACGGGTTCCCAAGAAGTAACGGCTCAAGACATTATTATTGCCACCGGGTCTGTACCCTTTGTACCCCCAGGGATCACCACCGATGGGCATACGGTTTTTACCTCCGATGAAGGGGTACGCCTCGACTGGCTGCCCGAACGGCTCTGTATCATTGGATCCGGCTATATCGGGTTAGAGTTCTCGGATGTATTCACGGCCCTAGGCAGCAAAGTCACGATGATCGAGGCCCTAGACCGTTTGATGCCGGGATTTGACCCGGATATTGCGCGGATGGCGGAGCGAATTTTGATCAAGCCTAGAGGGATCACCACCTATATTAAGACCTTAGCCAAACAGGTCCATCCCGGTGCGCCGGTGCGCGTGGTCTTAGACAATGGCTCGGAACTGGAATTTGATGGGGTCTTAGTCGCCACTGGGCGGGTGCCCTTGACCCGTGAGTTGGGCCTAGAGACCCTCGGCATTGATATTGGTCGCCGGGGGTTTATTCCCATCAATGATCATATGGCGACCTCAGTACCCCATCTTTGGGCCATTGGCGATGCTACGGGCAAAATGATGCTGGCCCACACCGCTTCAGCCATGGGAGCGGTTGCCGTGGACAATATCTGTGGCCATGAGCGGAGCATTGATTATCAGGCCATTCCCGCCGCCGTCTTTACCCATCCTGAGATCGGATTTGTGGGCCTAACCGAACCCCAAGCGAAAGAAGCAGGGTATCAAGTAGCCACGGTACGGACGTATTTTGGGGGTAATTCTAAAGCCATTGCCCAAAATGAAACCGACGGCATGTGTAAGTTGGTGTATGCCAAAGACACCGGCGTGCTGCTTGGGGCCCACATACTCGGTCCAGAAGCCTCTTTGCTCATTGCCGAATGTGCCCAAGCCATCAGTAGCCGCGCCACCGTTGAGACCTTGGCCCATGTGATCCACACCCATCCTACGCTTTCGGAAGTTTTAGAGGAAGCCTACAAACGAGCCGTGGGGGTATGAGGCGATTGGCGCTTGTTTTTCTGGGCCTAGGGTTAACGGGCTGCGCTCTTTTTGAGCGCCCCTACTCAAGTTATAACAATGGACCCCAGGGCTACGGGGCGTTTTATGCCCTTTTAGAAAAGCTCGATGTCCAACCCCAACGCTGGCAAAAAAAGTATGCTGATCTAGCTAAGGAACCGGCTGGGGCGGTTTTGATCCGCGTAAAAGAAGAAGTTCCTTTGGATGATGAACTGATCCAATGGGTCAGATCCGGTAATGTACTTATTGAGCTAGAAGCTAAAGTCCCCGAGGCTCCCCAAGATAAGGCTGTTGAAGTACCCCGTAGTTTGGGGATACATATTCCTCAAAGTATCGAAGTGACCAAGTTAGCCCGCCGTGAAGCTGTTTTTAAAGAACGCCTCATTGCGGTTACGACAGGTCCCCAAGAAGCCATTGAGAGTTCAATTGTATTGGGGACCAATAGTGATCCTTTATTGGTGATTCAACCTTTAGAAGAAGGGGCCTATATGTATGGGTCGATCCCCGATTTAGCGATCAATCGCCGTTTAGATCAAGACAGTAATTATCAGTTTTTGGTCAACTTGGCTTTGATCTATCGGCTTAATGATGCCGCCCCAATCTATTTAGATGAAGTGATCCACGGTTATGGTCCCAGTACGCAGGAACCGCAAGAAGGATTGAGTTGGTGGGATTACTTTGCTGCGTCGCCTTTTATACTCATGGCGGTCCAAGGGTTATTTTTGACTTTAGTGTACTTAGTGGGTAAAAATCAGCCATTAGGATTGCCCCAACCGGCCCCAGAAACCCTACGGACGAACAATGCCGAATATATTGATGCCCTCGCTGCGACCTATGAACGGGCCGGGGCCGGGCGTATGGTCTTTGGGTTATTGGTTGATCAATTTCGGCAAAACTTGGGTCAGCGCATGGGCATTCCCCGGCCTGCGGATGAGCAGTTGATCGCCCAAAGTACCGATCCTGTCCAACTCCAGGGCCTTTTAGAAGAAGCCAAACAAGCTACGCCTTTATCCAATAGTGAATTGTTAGCACGGGTAGACCGTTTACACCGCCTTAGTCGTGAGGTTAACTCTTGAGTCGTATAACGGATCTTGTGTATAAACTCCGCCAGAGTTTAGGGGAGGTTGTTGTTGGTCAAAACGCCGTGATCGAAGGGTTGATGATTGCCCTTTTAGCCGATGGTCATGTGCTCCTAGAAGGATTTCCAGGCACGGCTAAAACCCTGTTAGTCAAAACCCTAGCCCAACGCATCGGGACACAATTTTCTCGGGTCCAGCTCACTCCTGATGTACTGCCCAGTGACATTTTAGGCACCAGTATTTTTGATCTGGATACCAAACGCTTTAATCTACGCCAAGGGCCCATTTTTACCAGTTTGCTTTTGGCGGATGAGATCAACCGGACCCCGCCCAAAACCCAGTCGGCACTTTTAGAAGCAATGGAGGAACGGCAAGTTACCCTCGATGGCACGAGCTATGGGTTGCCCCCCTTATTTATGGTCATAGCGACCCAAAACCCTTTGGAGTTTGAGGGAACCTACCCGTTACCGGAAGCCCAGCTTGATCGGTTTATTTTTAAATTGCAGGTGGGTTACCCCGATCCTAAGGCTGAAAAACAAATGCTCGTCAATTTTCAAAAGGGTTTTGATAGCCGCCGGATCACGGGTCAACCTTTAACGGCGGTCACGACCGTAGAAGAGGTCTTACTCGCCCGTGAAGACCTCAAGCAACTAAGGGTTGAAGATTCAATCCTCAATTACATTTTGGCCTTGGTACAAACTTCGCGAAAGTTGACCGATCTGAGTCTAGGGGCTTCTCCGCGCGCCGCCATTGCTTGGCTAGCCTGTGCCCGTGCCCATGCCGGGATCAATGATCAAGGTTTTGTGACCCCGGATAATGTTAAAGCTGTGGCTCGTCCCTTGTTGCGTCATCGGCTTTTGCTTAAACCTGAAGCCGAGATCGAAGGGGTCTCGGTGGATCAGGTGATCCAGGGTCTTTTAAATCAAGTTTCCATTCCACGTTAGGGAGTTATCAATGGAAGGTTTACGGGGACTTTTACAAAGCATCGCGGATCTATTTACCGCTCTCAATATTCCTGAACCCATTGTGCAGTGGGGTCATCCTCTGATGATGGCAATCGTGATCTTTGTGATGGGCACCTTTACCGCTGGGATCGGTTGGTGGGGTAGAGTCAGCACGGATCCTAAAAAGGCCCGCGCTGCCAAGGCTTTTCATAGTAAACTTGCCCCCTTGCTTTTTGTGTTTATTGCGCTGGGTTACTTGGGTGGCGTATTGTCTTTGGTGATGCAAGATAAACCCATTTTTAGCAGTAGCCACTTCTGGACCGGCTCCCTTGTGGTAGGCGTCTTAGCCGTCAATGGTCTAATCGCGGCGACTAAATTTGGTAAGGGTCAAGGTTCCTTGAGATCGGTTCACGCTTATTTAGGTAGCTTTGCTTTAGTCCTATTATTTATTCACGCCTTTTTAGGCTTTCAGTTGGGTCAGACCCTCTAAAAAGCCCCCTGGAGCGCTTGCCCTTGGCCCTGAAACATGACTAACGATAAAATAAAATTCATCGTAAAAATTGCCATTAACGATGTGACGACGGCAGTGGTTGCTGACTTGCCGACCCCCTTCGCACCGCCTTCGGTAGTTAACCCCCAACTCGCGCCAATGACCGCGATCAGCAAGCCAAAAATTGCCGCCTTGATCAGGCTACTGACAATATCCCAGTTATCTAAAAAATTTTGAGCGGATTGGATATAGGTGCCTGGGGTGATCCCGTAGACCTGAGAAGTAATAAAAAGTCCTGCAAAAATACCCGTCGCTTCCGCCAAGATTGTCAGCACCGGGAGCATGATGATGCAGGCTACAACCCTGGGTACAACCAGATAATCCACCGGATCAGTCCGCAATACCATCAGGGCGTCGATCTGTTCGGTCACGCGCATGGTACCCAGTTCCGCAGCAAAGGCAGAGCCAACCCGCCCCGCGAGGATCACAGCCGTTAACACGGGGGAAAGCTCGCGCACTAAGGCCAAGGCTAAAACACCGCCAATGGCCGAGGAAGCGCCAAAAGAAATAAATTCACGGGTGACTTGAACCGCAAAAACCATACTCACAAAGATCGAAGTGATCACCGCAATACCTACGGACTCCGTACCGACCACAGCCAATTGTTCTAGGGTATTGCGCCAATGCAATTTGCGGGTAAAAAGATGCGTAACTACTTGTCCGATCAGTAAAATAGCGGCCCCTGCGCGTGAAAACCATTCCATAGATATACTCAAGTTTTAATCAGCATATCAGTGACTTAATCCCGTTTCTGTGATGATAGCGCCGTTATGTTAGCCATGCGCTTGAGTGAAATAGGGCAACACCTCACAATGAGCTGTTTGCCACAGCCTTATTTCCCCCCAAGTGGGGTACATATGCAGGGATGTTTTTATAGGAGCCTGTATGTTAGCGCAGGTGTATAGTGCTGCCCTTGTGGGTATTGACGCAGTACAAGTGCAGGTAGAAGTTGATCTCGCCTCTGGGATCCCGTCAACGGTGGTGGTTGGTTTGCCGGATACGGCGATCCAAGAAAGCCGTGAACGGGTCCGAGCAGCCCTACGAAATAGCGGATTTTATTATCCCCAACATAAAGTGATCATCAGTTTGGCGCCAGCGGATCTACGCAAGGAAGGTCCACACTTTGACCTACCCATTGCCCTGGGGATCTTAGCGGCCACGGGACAAGTAGACCCGGCTTGGTGTAAAGAGGTACTTTGGGTCGGAGAACTTTCTTTAGAAGGCACGCTCAAGCCGATCCGGGGTGCTTTGGCCCTAGCGGATGGTGCGCGTAGACAAGGATTTAAAAGGATGGTCGTCCCGCAAGCCAATGCCCTCGAAGCCGCGATGATCCGGGGATTAGAGGTTTATGGCCTCAATTCCTTGGCACAGGTGGTTAAATTTTGCACGCAACCCCAAGGGTTTCAGCCCCAATCGGCCTTAGATCTAGCGGCTGGCGAACCTACAACGCTTTTGGATTTATCAGAAGTCAAAGGCCAAAGCATGGGCAAACGCGCCCTGGAGATCAGCGCTGCTGGGGGCCATAACTTACTCCTCGTCGGCCCACCCGGAACCGGTAAAACCATGCTTGCCCGGCGCTTGCCCAGTATTTTACCGAGCCTCAGCCATGAAGAAGCCCTAGAAGTTACCAAGATCCATTCGGTGGCAGGTCTTTTAAAAAGGGGACAGTTACGAGTGGAGCGCCCCTTTAGAGCGCCCCATCACTCGGCTTCGGGAGCGGCCTTGGTCGGTGGGGGCAGTATTCCGCGCCCCGGTGAGATCTCTTTAGCCCACGGGGGGGTGTTGTTTTTAGACGAAGTGCCAGAATTTCGCCGTGAGGTCTTGGAATGTCTGCGTCAGCCGTTAGAAGATGGCGAAGTCTTGATCTCCCGTGCCCGTCAGCAAGTACTTTATCCTGCTCGGGTATCTTTGGTCTTGAGTGCCAACCCTTGTCCCTGTGGCCCTAAGCCGCGCCCCGGATCGATTACCCCCGTGTGTGTCTGTGCCCCCGGACAAAAGCAACGCTATTGGAACCGGCTCTCAGGACCGCTGCTCGACCGCATTGATCTGCAAGTCCAGGTGGAAAATCTCAAACCGGAAGAACTAACCTGCGTAACCCCCAGTGAGTCTTCGGCCCAGATCCGTGAACGGGTAGTCCAAGCCCGTCAGATCCAAAATCAACGTTTTGCAGACCAAGGGGTCCGCTGCAATGCCCAGATGCAATCGGGGCACCTGCGTAACTTTTGCTCATTAGATGATCCCAGCCGCAATCTATTGCAACTGGCCATTACCCGCTTGGGGTTGAGTGCTCGTTCCTATGACCGCATTCTCAAGGTGGCCCGGACCATCGCGGATCTAGCCGCCAGTGACCGGATCCAAACGACCCATATTGCCGAAGCCGTGCAGTACCGATCTTTAGACCGCGAACATAGTTTAATGGCGGGATGAGCTACCTCACCCTTGAGCAACAGATCGGTCAACTCTTGATCCCCCGGATCAGCGGCTTTGCATTGGACCAGGAGCGGCTTTATCCAGACCGAGAATTGGATCAAGCGGCCCTAGACCAAGCTATCCAGGAATTTCAAGTGGGCGGCTTGCTGGTTTTTGGCGGAGAAGTGACCGTAACCCAAGAGCGGATCAGCAAACTCCAGGCCCAAAGTCAGTTACCACTCCTGATCTGTGCCGATCTCGAAGAAGGGGCAGGGCAACACTTTAATGGAGCTACCCGACTCCCGCCCGCCTTGGCCTTAGCCCAGGGGGGCACGGGATGCAGTTTTTTAGCAGGCAGGATCACTGCCCAAGAAGCCCTTGCCATCGGGGTGAATTGGGTGCTGGCTCCCGTAGCCGATGTCAATGCCAATCCGCTCAACCCCGTGATCAATGTCCGGGCTTTTGGCACTACGGCGCAACAGGTCACAACCCAGGCTTTAGCCTGCGCCCAAGGGCTAGGATCGGTGGGGGTGGTTCGTTGTGCCAAGCATTTTCCGGGACACGGCGATGTGGATAGTGATTCCCACTTGGCCTTGCCTTTGGTAGCCTTGACCCGCCAGGATCTAGAACGGGATCATTGGCAACCCTTTCGGGAATTATGCCAAGCCGGGATCGAAAGCATCATGATCGCGCATCTTTTGATCCCCGATTTAGACCCCTACTTGCCTGCGAGTCTTTCCCCAGTGATTACGCAGATCCTCCGCCAGGAGTGGGGATTTGAGGGTTTAATCGTGACCGATGCCCTGACGATGCACGCCATCACCCATGACTATGGTCCCGTAGAAGCGGCCCTTCTAGCCCTAGAAGCCGGGGCCGATATTCTCCTGATGCCCCCGGATCTAGCCGCTGTCTATCACGGGATCCGTACTGCGGTGGCTCAGGGTCGACTTAGTGCAGACCGCATTGCCCAATCAGTTGAGCGCATCTTGCGGGTGAAAGCGGGTTTCAATCAGAGCAAACCTGCTAATGCGCCTTTTGATCATGACGTGATGGCTCAGGATCTCTATCAACGGAGCTTGATCATCAAAATTCAAGACCCCTGGCCCGACTTGAGTAATTATAATCACTGGCAAAATTTTGTGATTGGTGCCCACACAGGCCCGGTCACAAAGATGCATCCCGGTACGCAGGTTATTGATCCACACCAACCCCCTGATTTAGATCAGGTAGCGCCTTTGGTGCTGGTGCATCTGTTACTTACCACCGGGCCCTATCAAAGTTTTACGCAGCTAGACGATCCGTTAATCGCATGGCTTTTGCGGTTACAGCAAAGAACCCGTTTGATCCTGATCAGTTTAGGCAACCCCTATCTTTTGAGCGCATTGCCCCCGCAGATAGAGCGGATCTTGGCCTTTAGCCCCCAGGCCCAGCAAGCTGTAGTAAATCGTTTAAAGCTCGTTTAAGTCCCTCATTCAGGAATTAAAGAAGCTGGTGATACTCCTGGAGGGTGCAGACCCCCAGATCCCCCGCTTGGAGTGCAGCAATGGCTTGGACTA
>JANNOF010000192.1:0-11492 GCA_031398925.1 Gloeobacteraceae cyanobacterium SOY_34_metabat_371
GGCCCTAGGGCCTGAGCACCCGGATGTGGCCCGGACCCTCAATAACCTAGCGGCCCTGTGGACCAATCAAGGACAATATCTCAAGGCCGAACCATTATTGTTACGTAGTCTAAAGATCCGCGAGCAGGCCCTAGGGCCTGAGCACCCGGATGTGGCCCGGACCCTCAGTAATTTAGCTACGCTCTACAACGATCAAGGACGGTACATCGAAGCAGAACCCTTGCTGCGGCGCAGTTTGACCGTTCTAGAGCGCAACTTTGGCCCAGATCATCCCAATGTGGGTTTTGGACTGAATAACCTCGCTGATCTTTATCGCATTTTGGGCAGATATCCCCAAGCAGAACCGCTCTTTCAGCGGGCACTCGCTATTTTTGAGACCAAACTCGGTGCCGACCATCCGACCGTGGCGGTCAGTCTCAATGGCCTAGCTGATCTCTATCGAGATTGGCAGCGCTACCCCCAGGCTGAACCCCTTTATCGCCGTGCGCTACAGATCCGCGAACAAAGTCTCGGTAGCGAACACCCGCGCACCGCCCAGACCCTGGAGGATCTTGGTGCCCTCAGTCTCGCTCTGGGCCGCTTTGAAGATGCTGAAATTTTTTTGACCCGCGCCCTGCTTACCCGTGAGAAAGTCCTGGGTACAGATCATCCCGATATTGCCGAAACCCTCAAAAGCCTAGGGCGACTCTACAGTGCCCAGAAAACTGATGCCAAAGCTGAACCCCTATTTCGGCGCGCCCTGAGCATCCGTGAGCAGAGCCTAGGCAAGGAACACCCCCTAGTCAGTCAGACGCTAGATGGCTTAGTGTTGGTGCTAGCCCGTAGCGGGAACGTTAAAGAAGCCTTACCTTTATTGACCCGCAGCTTGGATATTCAGGAGCGCAATCTGCGGATTGCCCTCAGCAGTGGTTCAGAGCGTCAGAAACGGGACTATCTAGAAACGATCTCTGGAACCACCGATATTGCCCTTTGGTTACAGCAACAGGTGGCCCCTAAAGACCCTGAAGTACAGCGCTTAGCCCTCACCACCGTACTCCGGCGTAAAGGACGGTTACTGGATGCCTTGAGTAATAATCTCAACAATTTACGTAGGCGGCTTACCCCCGAAGAGCAGATCCTGCTCGATACCCTCCAAGCCGAGCGGGCGCAGCTTGCCGCCCTCGTCTTTCGTGGTCCAGGGGAAGAAACTACCGAGCGCTATCGTGCCCGTCTTAGCGCTTTGGAGACAACCACTGAACAATTAGAAATTAGCCTCAGCCGGACCAGTCGTGAATTTGCCCGTGAAACGACGGTCGTGACATTTGATACGGTGCGCCGCCAACTGCCCCCAGGGAGCATACTGGTTGAATTCATGCGGTATCAGCCCCCCGGTCTCCGCCTAGAACAGCCCGGTCCAGTCCGTTACGCGGCTTACCTGTTAGATCCTCAGGGCAAGGTACAGTCTGTGGATCTAGGTTTAGCCACCGGGATCGAGGGGGATCTCAGTGCCCTACGCCGCCTGTTACGGGATGAAGAACAGCCCATAGCAAAGCTCAAATCCCTGGCGCGGCGGGTGGAGGCACGGTTAGTTGCGCCACTGCGAGCCCGCTTAGGAACCGTTCGTCAGTTGCTGATTGCCCCTGATGGCCCCCTGAATCTACTTCCTTTTGCCGCGCTAGTAGACCAGCAGAACCGGTTTTTGATCGAGCGGTACGCCATGAGTTATCTCAGCTCAGGGCGCGACTTACTCCAGCTTGAGCGCCCCGCTTTCGCCAGTAGCGCTCCGCTCATTGTCGCCTCGCCTTTTTTTGAGGGCGGGGTCCGCCTCCCGGACCTGTCCAGCAATAACGCAATCCGAGGACGGGGCGAGAGCCAAGCGGTGGATCTGGCGGGACTAAGATTTGATCCGCTACCGGGTACTGCCGAAGAAGCACGGGTGATTGCCCAATTATTGCCCGCGAGTCGCCTGCTTACCGGGCGAGATGCCACGGAGGAAGCGATCAAGCAAACCATCAGTCCTAGTATTTTGCACATTGCCACCCACGGCTTTTTTTTAGCAAGTACCGATGCTAGCGCCCAAAATCCGCTATTGCGATCAGGGCTGGCCCTCGCGGGTTTTAACCGCCGCGCCAGTGGGCGGGAAGACGGTGCCCTCACCGCCCTAGAGTTATCCAGTCTGGATCTGCGCGGTACTCGCTTGGTCGTCCTTTCGGCTTGTGAAACCGGGCTAGGCGAAATTGCCGAGCGCGAAGGGGTCTATGGGTTGCGCCGTGCCCTCACCTTAGCGGGTAGCGAGGCACAGGTCGTTAGTCTTTGGCAAGTAGCGGACGATGCCACCCGCGACCTAATGGTCCAGTACTATGCCCAATTACGCTTGGGGGCTGGACGCAGCGAAGGACTACGTAAAGCGCAACTCGCCTTGCTCAAAAGTCGTGCCGCTCGTCATCCTTATTTTTGGTCTGCATTTATTGTCTCCGGTGACTGGCGGCCGCTAAAAAGTGTCTTTACATCAAAAAATAATTTAAAAAGTAATTGATCATAATAGGTTACTTTATCCCCCTGACTAGCCCATATAGAAGTGGCCACTCCTTTAGGAAATAAATCCATGCAGAATCGAATCAAGCAATTGCAAATCGTCGGTCTGGTTGCCCTTTTGACCGCTAACCTGGCTGTCATTCCTGCGGCCCACGCTGAAGAAACGGTTTGTACCTCTACCCTAGGGGCGATCACCGTAGATAACTTAGTTGTGCCCCAAAATGCTACCTGCACCTTAAACCGCACCATTGTAAAAGGGACCATTTATGTAGAAAATGGTGCGACCCTCAAGGCCAACAAAGTACAGGTCACCGGGAACGTCCAAGCCGAAAATGCGGCACGGGTTAACGTCCTCTCCCGTTCTTTTGTGGGCGGTAGTATCCAGATCGTTCAAGGTCAAGCTGCGCGGATCGACCGTTCACAGATCAATGGTGATCTTTTGTTTGATGAAAATACCAAGAGCCTCGTGGCCTCTGGAAACACCATCGGCGGTAACCTCCAGGCATTTCAAAATAGCGGCGGCGTAGCGATCACCGCTAACAGCATCGATGGTAATTTACAGTGCAAAGAAAATGTCCCGGCCCCTGTTGGTGGTGAAAATATCGTTCAGGGTGTCAAAGAAGACCAGTGCGCCGCCCTTTAATCTGAACGCAGAGCTAGAGTAACAGCCCTTAGGGGGAGGTGGGAATCTAGAGTTCCCCCTCCCAGCTACGGCCCGGTCTGGGCCGACGTTATTCATTGAATTTTAAGGCGTGTCCATCGGCATCTTAGTCGGCATCATCTTATCTGTAGACATTTTGTCCTTAGACATTTTGTCCTTGTGCATCTGATACATGGCCTTTTTTTCGGTACGCATTTTTTCGTACTGTTGGCGTTGCGTATCGGTCAAAACAGCGAGGATCTGAACTTCAGTAGCTTCATGGGCCGCTTTAAATTCTTCCATCAACGGGCTGTTGCGCTCCATACTGTCCTTGACAATGGTTTCGATCTTACTTTGTTGTTCCGCTGACAAATTAAGTCGTTCTAAACCGGATGGGGTCATTCTTTCGTAACTTGCACCGTCAGGACCGGCAAAGGCAGGAACCTGTAGCACAAGGGCCGTAAGGGTAACGAGCAGCAAGGATCGTTGAAACATCATGTCAAACTCCCGAAGTGATGTTCTCATCCTAGGAACCAAAAACTTCCTTTCCCTCTACCTAAAGTACGGTTTTAGTACCAATCGAGCTGCTTTAGCTTTGTAATTAGGCCGTTCAGAAAGAGCTTTCTGTAGTAAACATCTAGTTGCATCTACGCCTCGTTGAAAGATCCCTTTGAAGACCGGAACCGATACAACTTCAAAATTCCATGGGTAGTAAAGCGATGGGACGAGGCTAAAATAAATTACTTTACTTGCCCGAAAACGTGTCACATTGTTGTAGATTACCAGACTGAAATCCCCGCTTAAACCATTGCACCCGTTGTGCTGAACTGCCGTGCGTAAAAGAATCAGGTACAACATAGCCCTGGGTCCGCGATTGAAGACGATCATCCCCAATTTGACTAGCTGCTTGTAGTGCTTCTTCTAGATCCCCTGGTTCTAAAATTTGACGGGCTTTGTTTGCGCCATTAGCCCAGATTCCAGCAAAACAATCAGCCTGTAATTCCAAACTAACGGAGAGTTTATTGGCTTGAACTTGACTCATTTGTTGTTGCATTTGTCTAACTTTACTGGAGATACCAAGTAAGGTTTGCACATGATGACCGACTTCGTGAGCAATGACATAGGCTTCAGCAAAGTCGCCTGGGGCTTGGTGTTTTGTTCGCAAGTCCTGGAAGAATTGGGTATCCAAATAAATCTTGCGGTCACTGGGACAATAAAACGGCCCTACGGCAGAATTAGCATTGCCGCACGCTGAAGCAACGGCATTAGAAAAGAGTACTAACTTAGGGGGCTGATAGGTTTGACCAGATTGCTGAAAAATTTCAGTCCACGTATCTTCGGTATCGGCTAGAACTACCGAAACAAATTGTCCCGTTTGATCTTCAGCGGGCGTTGTTACTGGGTTAGTATTCGTTGGGGTTGTTAATAATACAGTCGGATCGCCTCCTAATAGAAAGATGACAACGGCTAAAACTAGGGTGCCAATTCCACCGCCAACGGTCATACCTGATAGGGATTGACCCCGCTGGTCTTCAACGTTATTACTTTTTCGACCAAATTGCCACTTCATAGACGGGACTCCCAGGGCTACCTGAGGTGCATCTTAGCAGGTTGAGACTAGGTAAGGACTCTATCACGAGAGGTGGGGTTGGAGCTTTGTGCAGTTTGCCATAACTTGGTTATACACACGAATTCGATATGATTATTCAGCAGTGGCAGGCATAAACAGCTCCTCGCTGGGATGTAATTTTCAGGACTAAATTAAATAAATGCTGAGGTCCGAGGGAATCAGTAACCTAATGGGCGAGGAAAACTTTTGTGGCCGCCCATGCTTGAGCCGCGGCGTGCGCGGTAGCTGCCGGGGATGGGTTATTCCCTTCTGGGTTCAGGATCGGCGTAATGCGCTGCATCTCGTTTCCGGTTCCACAGATGAAATGCGAGGCTCCTTCGAAGACTAAGGCCGTAACGTAGTCAGATCTTTTCGCTGAGCGCAGCGTAGATTCTAGCTCGCGAGTCATGTCAGCGGAGGGCCAGACGTGATCCCGCGTAGCACCTAGGAGAAGGATTCGCGCCGTGCTCTGTTCGATGGGTATGCGTGCTGCATCGCGTTCCTTCTGAGCAGCTTTCTCTAGACTGCGACGGTGTACTGCCCCTGCGGAGGCGCGACCTGTGAAAACGTCAGAGTAATTGTCATACGCAATGTACGGGAGAGCACTGCCGTTGATGCTCCATGAAGAAAGTACTTCGTTAGGTATTGGCTCACGACCGAAGCCAGACCACACGACGCTGCTGGGCACGCAAGCCACGACACGGTCAATCCATTTTAGGTTTGCGGCAGCGACTAAGGCGTACTCAGCTCCCTTCGATACACCCCACACGGCCATGTGTTCTGTTGCAACATTCTCTTGGCGTGAGAGCCAAGCGCGAGCAGTAGTAAGATTCTCGACTGGGATATTCACCAGTGCTCTAGGAAGTCTGTCCAGACCCGCCCATGCATAGTAGTTTAACCCGAAGGCCGCATAGCCCAACTGTGCGAAGCGAATAGCCTCGGCGCGGGCACCCTCGATGCTACCGCCGTTGCTGCCGTGGAGCAGGATAATGGCAGGTAGGCGCTTATTGTTGTTCTTAGGTCGTGCGAAGACTCCATTGAGGTTTGGCTCTGACACTACTTGTGTATCAACACGCTCTGCTCCATCGGTGAGTTGCAGGGTAAGGTCCACCGCGGGGCGTCCGCTCCGCTCCAAGCGTATCAACACGCTTTGGTTCGATTTCAGGCCCATATCAGTCCAATCCAATCTTTCCCCCGACCACAGCAGTCCGAGTGGATCTGCACCAGAATATGTTCCCTTGCGCGGCGCAGTACGATCCACTTCAATCCGACCCTTAGCATCCGCTTGGAACTCGGCGTAAGCGTGGGCAAGAACGCGCGTACTTTCATTAGCACCCGGCTTGTAGAATTTCGCTTCACGATAGGCATGGAGCGTCACAATCTCCTTCGGCTTTAGCCCTGTGATGGTTAACTGTGGAGATTCACCCCAAAGCACCTCTGTCCCGACTCCAGCTACTAACTCTTGGCTAAGACATGGGATAGGGCTGAATGCTAGGACTAAGACTAGGACCTGCCAGAATTTCATGAACACCTCTTTTTTGTACTTTGTCAGGCTACATCTGCAACACTTTTTTGGAGCGGTGTCAGGTGGATCGACTGGATAAGCTTTGGGTTTGAGTTCATTGGCAAAGATTTTCTCTACCAGTTCTAGCACTTGATCATAAAACTGTCCGCCTTGGCTCCTCGCTTGGGCTAAGACATTTCTGGCGCGAGATCCAAGAGCGACCCGGTTCTCTGCGGCTCAATATACTGCAATTGCTGGTGGTGCCCAAACCACAGATGAAACGGCGGGTGCAACAGGTTGTGGCTCAAGTCCAAGCTGAAGTGGATCAAGCTCTAGAACAGGAACAAATGTTAGATTTGGTGAGTACGCTGTTGGTGTACAAGTTTCCGCACCGCGACCGGAGGGAATTGGAAATGACCTTTGGATTAAAAGAGATCCGTAAAACGCGGGTCTATCAAGAGGCTAAGGAAGAGGGAGAACAGCTTGGGGTAGAGCGTACCGCGCGAAACTTCCTAGATCTAGGTGTAGCCCCGGAGCTGGTCGCTCAGGCAACAGGGATGACATTGGAAGAAGTACAAAAATTACAACAGCAGTAAAACCTGTTTATTTCGTTAACTCCAAAGTTTTCCTTTGCCATGAATATAGACGTCCCATAAACTCAAAACCCCCAGATCTTACGCTGAGGGCTGAATTTTTTTCCTAGAGAGTGGGCGGACGACGGGACTCGAACCCGCGAATGGAGGAACCACAAACCTCTGTGTTAACCACTTCACCACGCCCGCCATGGTCCTTAATTAGTGTAAAGCTTAGAATGTATAAGATCAAGTTTCAACCGCAGCCGTACTGATCACGATCCAATTGCCATCGGCAGCCTGCCCATATACGTAGATCCCGATACGGGTCGGCCCAATGCGCCAGAGGGTTAAAAATTGGAGTTGATGAGCGAGTACTTTTGCGACAGCTTGACGTTGGGCAACCTCCTCTGGATCGTCCCACTCCTCAATGGTCTGCATCAAATAGTCTGCTGGGGCATCTAAACAGGGTTGATCATTAGCGGTATGGATAAAGCCATTGGCTTTGAGTAAGTCCTGGATCAATGTCTCTCGGTCTTGGGCAATGGCCCATACCCACGGACTATACTCCCGTTCCCCTAAATGGTGATGGACATAGTGCAGCCCAGCCTCTTGCGATCCTTGCTGGAGAGCCGTCAGCAGCTTACCCACTTCCTCATTTTTAGCCAATAGGGGATCTGCGATCAGGGCGGGATCAAAGGCACGACTAAAAAATCCAGCACCCGGCGAAAGGCTACGCAGATCCGTAGGGTCACTAGTAAAACAGGATAGACCAAACCAAATCCCCTGGGGGGTTTGACCCGTGACTAGGTAAAGATTGGCAAGATCAGGGCCACCCAAGTTATAAAGCCAATCGCAATCAGGGTCTTCATGCAATACATAAAAAGCTTCTAAATTCTGGCTATAGGGCGCGATATGGGCGCACATAATCCCATAGGCTGCCAAAATCTCTTGGGCCCGTTCGCTATTGTTGCGCTCGGAGGCAAGCCAGGGAACAGTTGTATCGGCGGCGAGACCGACTGTGAATTCTTCTAAAGGAACCGCCTTGAGAATGCCAAATTCACGTAACAATGCCTCTAGGGTAAGCGGGCCTTGTAGGGTAGCGTCCCAGAGGGCCAAACGATAAGGGGCTTCTGACTCGCTATAAAAAAGAATATCTTCCGTCATCTCCGTGATCTGAACACAGAGGTCAGCAGCAGTCGGCATTGGTCATGAGGATTTACGCCGCATTAGTTATAGCCTATTGGCTTACCTTTGGGAAATACTTGAGGTGTCTTTTTAGTCTCAAGAATTAGATGACACCCTATAAGCTTTTGCTATTCATTGCCTATTTCAGAGTTTGTAAAAGGATCGTAAAAATCGCATTCTTCTCCAGTATTTATATCAAAATAAAGCCATGTATCTTCGTCAGGAGAACAGACCCCCCTACCAAGACGTTGTTGATATAGTAGATATTTAAATTCAAAACTAATGGATTCAAGAATTTGAATAAAGAACTGGGCATAGAATATTTTGTTTGTTTTAGTAACTCTTGCTGTTTCAAATACTTGAGAACCCTTTTTAAACTCTTGCCTCTTATCCTCCCCAAAATTGCCCCTACGATCGAGTTTCTTCCGCCTATGGTAAATTTCTTCTACTCCGGTAAAAATTAATTTTCAGAAACCTCTTGGCAGTGGTTCTATGATCCTGATCCCTTTAGCTCTTTGGCTAAAATAATAGGATACGGCTTCTGCTGCAAAATCATAAGTTATTATTAGATTCTTTTTTGATAAATCAAATTCAAGATCAATTATGAGACTTTCATTTAACGGATAGTCGGAAAAATATTGGATTGGTTCAATATTCTTAATTTTATGTTTATCCACCTATCTTACCCCCTAGCGTTTGGTGACTCCACCCGATTCCTTCTCGATAACTTGGGATCTACAGGCAGGCATTCAAACTATATTATGCTAATGCAACTATAGACTAAGCATCAAACGATAAATTTGGACAGTTGGCGTTGATCTAGAGCAGTTGAGATCACTACCTTTAAGTGATGTAGTCCTCAAACTCCCATCTGCCTATCCGTCCCAGTTTCAATGCCACTTCTTCCCATGAATCTCCTTCGCACCTTTGAGCGAAATCACCTAAAAAGATTTTCAGGTATTCAATGTCATAGCTTTTAACGAATATATAATGATATCCCATCACAACAGGACGGCTATTCAGCTCTATTGTGAGCCATTCTGGAGTACAAACAATCATATCAAAAGATTCTTCTCCATCACTATTTTCTATCCCAAACATGGCTTGGAGTAAAAAGCCAAAACAATTTGTAGACTCAGGGATAAAGGAATCTAAGTTGTAAATATCAGGGCTGTGAAGCCTTTTCAAAGAAGCGCGTATTTTCTTCATAGTGTAATGTCCAAATGACCATTTTGCTGCCATTTTCCAGAAGTTTGCCAACAAGATTCAAAATTTTCCTGAGTCTTGTTCAATTTTGGCTTAAAGGAAGGTGGATGAAACTGACGCAGGCCATTGGTACGCAACAGAGTCTTGCCATCACTAGCTACTGTATATCCATCGCCCACCCAAGATTTTCCAAGTCGTATAGCATCTGAACTACTGGCAGATCCAAGGCCAAAGTTTCCTTTTCCTTTGGAAGCTGATCTTAAGATGTTAATCTCTTTAGCAAATCCCTCTCCTGATTGTTCAATGGCATTATAATATTACCCTCTGTAGGGCTTCCCACTATCATCGCACCTAAAAGCAGTAAACCCACAACGCCCAGAATTTTTATAACCGTAGCTGCCGCCTGCGATAAGAATACTAGGATCTACACTGCCATTTACATTATTTCTAGATCCTCCATTAAGTCCTCCACCTCCGTTGAGACGACCAGGACCACCAGAAAAACCATCATCGGAAAATAAAGAAGCACTATCAGAATCACTAGGATTATCGCAGATGTAAGTAATTGGCTTATATGCAGCTAATGTAGGTGGCCTCAAAGGATTATTAGGAATTGTATAAGTTCCAGATATACTAGTTGTCTGACATAAGCCCATTGGATCACTGCTTGTATTTGGCGTATTGCCCACGTACCGATAAAGATTATGATCTCCGCTAGTCCGTGGCTACAGTGATCCCAGCAGTTGTTGCTCTAACGGCGGCTACCATTGATCCGGTATAGGCATCGGCGATCATAAATTCGCAATCAAAGTCTAAAACAAGCAGATAATGTCTGGTTATTCTGACCTATTTTCCCAGCGCTTGACATAAACATGTCGAAACCAACTAAAAAAATCTAGCAAAAAAATAGGAGAAAAAAATTCATCATTACTAGATTTGAATTTCATAAAATCATCCTGGATAAAGTCTTCAATATCTAAACTTTCAATGTCAATAGCAGCATATAATATATTCTTAAAGCTCGTTATAGATTTACAAATATCAAAGAATGATTTTAGCCTTTCCAGCGATAATATTTGTTTCTTCTCGTATTCAGCGATCAATATTTCGTCTGTTATAGATATTTTTATCACGCCTTCTTGAAAATATAAAGATACTATAATATCAGTATTATAGTCCTTATCTATGTACAAAATTTTTATAAATAAGCAATATGGTTCTCTATCTAGAAGGGAAATCTTTCTCTCTAGTTCTGAAATTTTTTTTAAATGATCGGTATAAAAATTTTCTCTGTCAAAATCACTCATATTGTCAGAAAACCAAATCCCAAAATTTTGACCATCATATAATTCAAAATCTGCTTTATTTATTTCCCTGATTACAAGTATTAAATCTTCGATACACAGTTTCTCATATCTAAAGAAACAGTCAATTTCGGCTCCAAGGATTGGTAGCTTCCTCATCACTTTGCCGAGAGAGTAGTTGATTTTCCTAGTATTTCAATTAATTTAGTTTTAGAATTTATTCTAAAATAAACTTCAGCTTCGTTTCTAGAACGAGCTTCAAAAATTCTACTCAAGACATTACATAAACCTAAGGTCACCAAATCATCAATGATCTTTATCTCAATCCAAATATTCAGGTGAATATTTATAAAACTGGCATCCATCATGCTCGAATCTAACCGTACCATCCAGTGGTGAATATGAATTTGAACAAACTCCATAATCATCGAGGAAGACTCCAATTAAAGGTATATAGAATTTACACGAAAAGCATTGTTGTATACGCCATTCATCTTGGTAAGTTTCTTCTTCCATCTTTCTATTTCTATTTTTAATCCACCTCTGATGACATTCATTAAAATGAGATGAGTCATTATATAGAGGATTATTATTCATTATTTTAAAGCCTCCTCTATAGGTCTGATAGTTGCATCTATACGCAAACGCCCAAAACCTTCACCAAGTTTTGCTCCTTTATCTGATGCAATAACATGCATTCCCAATTATTCTGCAAGTTCTCTAATCGCTGAATCTCCAGGATCTTTGCAGTTATGCAAGGCATTTACAGTCCGCTCCAGATAGACCGTGTTCTACAACTTAATGGAGTCCGTCAATAGATTGAGATGCTTAATGGGTCTTAGGGTACTTTATGTTCCTTTTTCTGAGACGACCCCCTGATCCCCGTCAAAAAATCAACCCAAGATCACCGCAGTTCCACTGGCGCTCACCATGAGCATATTGCCCCCGGACTCAA
>JANNOF010000197.1:0-6315 GCA_031398925.1 Gloeobacteraceae cyanobacterium SOY_34_metabat_371
AGCCCCCCAAGCCTTCCTTTAAATCCCGCCAGTGTTGTTTAGCTTCCATATAGATAAAGCCGCCGGAAGGCATGGTTTGGGTCGGGCCAATGATCGGGATCCCTAGCTTTTGGTAGGCTTCCCCTTGGCCCACAATGGGCATGGCTAGCAATTCCACGGGGTACTCGGACAGGGCCTGGAGAATCGTTACTGCGATGCTGTCTTCCCCATGCCCATTGCTACAACAGAGGATCCGTTTTACCCGCATCCTGGAACCCGAAAAGCAGTATCCCCCGCTTGGTACACCGTGTCGATTTGAGCCAGTTGCAATTTATCGGCGTAGTCCCAGTTCACCGATTGCCAACGGGTGAATTGATCCAGTACCCAAATCCCTGATTGCCGTGATCCGTTTCCGGAGTAGCCATTTCCGCCAAAGGGCATATGGGCCTCGGCGCCACTGGTGGAGTTGTTAATGCTAACCATCCCCGCCGTAATATGTTCTTGGAAATAAAAGGCTTGACTCGGATCCGTCGTATAAATGGCACTACTCAAGCCATAGCCATGATCATTGGCCCAACCTAAACCTTCTTCGAGTTCGTGATAGCGGACTACGGTGATCATGGGCCCAAAAGTCTCTTGTTGATAGAGTGCATCGGTTTTATTT
The DNA here is from genome assembly GCA_031398925.1 of Gloeobacteraceae cyanobacterium SOY_34_metabat_371. GTDB lineage: Bacteria > Cyanobacteriota > Cyanobacteriia > Gloeobacterales > Anthocerotibacteraceae > JANNOF01. Next base: position 644 of record JANNOF010000197.1, read on the forward strand.
ACCCCCGCAACGATCACCGGATGGGCAAAGTAACCTACATCAGGATCGCCTACAAAGTTAGGCCACGGATTAGCACGTGTGATCTGGCCTATTGTACGGGTCAAAACCTGATGATGGGGTTGGATCAATTCTTTTTGGGCCGTGATTAAATTATGCAAAAAACGTTCGGAGATTAACGGACCATAGGCGACTTTTTGGGTCGGGTCGCCGATGACCATTTGATCCACACGAGCCAGTAACCGTTCTAAAAATTGATCATAAATTTGATCGTGGAGGATCAACACCCCCAACGACGTACACCGTTGCCCAGCAGTGCCAAAGGCGGACCAATAGGCCCCGTCTAAAGCTAAATCAAGATTGGCTTTTTCGGTCACCAGCAAGGGGTTTTTACCACCGAGTTCCAGACAGGGCACCTGTAACTGTTCTCCCGCCACCCGACCAATCATTTGCCCTACCGCCGTTGATCCGGTAAAGCCGATTTTATTAATTAAGCCCTTGGGGATCATCGAAACGAGCGCCGCCCCCGTAGTCGGTCCATCCCCCAGGATCATGCTGAAAACGCCCGCTGGAAAACCAGCTTTTTCGACTAATTGACAAAATAAATAGGCCAAAATCGGCGCATCTTCCGAGGGTTTCCAAACGATGGTATTGCCACACAAAAGCGCCGGGATCACATACCAAGCGGGGACGGCAATGGGAAAATTACCCGCCGTAATGATCCCACACACCCCCACGGGACGACGGTAGGTAAAGAGCTTTTTATTACCCATTTCGCTGGGTACGGTCTGACCATAAAGGCGACGTCCTTCCCCCAAGAAAAAATCACAGGTATCAATGACTTCTTGAACCGATCCAAGGGCTTCAGCACTGGGCTTACCCATTTCACGGGTCAGCCATTGGGCCAACGTTACTTTATTTTCACGCACTAACTGACCCAAGTTATAGATCAGGTTGCCGCGTAGGGGTGCCGGGACTTGGCTCCAGGACTTAAATGCCTCACGAGCCGCCAAACATGCCGCTTCTACTCCTTCAAGGGGCGTGACTGGATAGGTGCCTACCAGATCCGTAAAACAGGCCGGATTCGTCGAAGCATGTTGGCTGGGATACTGGGTTTGGTCTTGACCCCGGATCCGCGTGTAGGCGGTGATCGATGCACCCATAATGCGCTCAATAAGCCATGACAATTTAGCTATCATATCTTGCTGGCTTCGGAAAACCCCCATAGCTTCTGATCGAAGATAATCTCAAGGGCGTTAAGGGATTCGTTTAGCTAGCACGATGATCCTGAAAACTGCCTGTCACTTCTTCAGCATGAGGTATAAATTAGATAACCAAGGACACCCCATGACTCAGGAACCCAGCCGCGAACAGATCCAAGGGATCGTTGAGCGCATCACCTATCATGGGGAGCAATCCGGGTATACCGTTGCGCGGCTCAAAACCCCACGGGCAAGGGATCTAGTCACCATTGTCGGCAATTTTCCAAATCTCCAAGCTGGTCAAACCCTGGCCCTAGAGGGCTATTGGCAGGATCATAAAAAATTTGGGCCTCAATTTGCCGTGACCCGATACCGCGAGACGAAACCCGCTACCTTGACCGGGCTAGAAAAATATTTAGGCAGTGGTTTGATCAAAGGCATTGGCCCCGTAACTGCCAAACGCATCGTGGCTCATTTTGGCCTAGAGACATTAGATATTATCGAAAAAGACCCGGCGCGACTCGGTGAAGTGCCCGGTATTGCCCGTAAACGGGTCGTGATGATCGCAAAAGCCTGGGAGACTCAAAAAGTAATTCAAGAAGTGATGCTTTTTTTGACGGCCCACGGGGTTTCGACCACCTATGCAGTCAAGATCTTTAAGCACTATGGAGCGGACTCAGTGCGCGTAGTAAGCGACAACCCCTATCGCTTGGCGTTAGATGTCTATGGCATCGGGTTTGTCACCGCTGACCGGATTGCTCGGAGTCTAGGTACTGCCCCAGATTCGGAGTTTCGTTATCGCACTGGACTACTGCATATTTTAGAAACCGCCAGCGAAGAAGGCCATTGTTTTTTGCCCCAAACGGAACTCATCCAAAAAGCAGTGGCCTGTTTGACCCTAGACGATCATCAGCCTGATCCCACACGACTTTTAGATCTGACGACCCGGATGGCTGTCATGGGCGAACTGGTGATGCAGGGCGGCTTTGGGGAAGAAGAAGGGCAGTTCATTTGCTATAAGCCTGTTTTTTATAACACCGAAGATCATCTGGCCCAAAGAATCCGGCGACTACTCGATACCCCCTTGCCCGCAGATCTAGAACGGGTCAAGACCTGGACCGACCGCTTTACGGCTAAACATGAGATCCAGCTTTCCGATCAGCAACGGTTAGCCGTCGAACTCAGCGCCCGTGAACGGGTTTTAGTCCTAACGGGGGGACCGGGCTGTGGCAAGACCTTTACGACGCGGACCATCGTCGCCCTCTGGAAAGCCATGGGCAAAACCGTAGCCCTCGCTTCCCCTACCGGACGGGCCGCCCAGCGCTTGAGCGAACTCACCGGACAAGAGGCCAAAACCCTGCATCGACTTTTAGAATTTGATCCGCAAACCATGGGCTTTAAACGGGATCATACCCATCCCCTTGAAGCCGATGCCGTGGTGATCGATGAAGCTTCGATGCTGGATCTTTTTCTCGCCAATAGTCTATTTAAAGCCCTCGCACCCCAGGCCCAAATCCTCTTAGTTGGCGATACGGATCAATTACCCAGTGTCGGGCCGGGACAGGTTTTGCAAGACTTAATTACCTCTAGGCAAGTGCCTATAGTGCGGCTTAATATCGTATTTCGACAGGCCCAAACCAGTCAGATCGTCAGCAATGCCCACCGGATCAATCAGGGTCTATTTCCCCAGCTTGAAGCGGTCTGCGATCAGCCCCAAACCGATTGTCTGTGGCTGGCGGCCCCCGAACCAGAAACAGGCAGTGCTGGAATCCAAAACTTAGTGCAAAACTTGATCCCCCGCTTGGGTTTTGATCCTTTGACTGAAGTTCAGGTACTCTCGCCGATGTTGCGCGGTGAAGTCGGCACCCGCAATCTCAATCAACTCCTTCAGGCAACCCTAAATCCACCCGCTCCCCATAAAAATCAGACCGCCTCCGGGGGATTAATTTTTCGCGTCACAGACCGGGTGATCCAGCAGGTCAATGATTATACCCGCGAAGTTTTTAATGGCGATTTAGGGACCATTACCAAAATCGATCCCGAAGAACAGGAAATCACCGTCCAATTTGGTGATCGTTCGGTGCTCTATGACCAGGCGGACCTCAATGAGATCACCCTCGCTTGGGCAGTGAGTATCCACAAAAGTCAGGGCAGCGAATATCCCGTGGTGATCTTGCCCGTGTATAGCCAACACTATGCGCTGTTATCGCGAAATTTGATCTATACCGGACTCACCCGAGCCAAGAAATTAGCCATTCTCGTTGGTCCAGCTAAAGCCCTAACTATGGCGATCCGGCAAACTAAAGCCCTAGAACGCTATACCTATTTAGATGAACGGTTGATCTGGTGTGGCGCAGAACCATAATCTTCGGCATACGGTCTAAACCGGGCTGGGGCGCTGCTGGATTTTTCTAATCAAGTCCCTTGGATCTTTTCGATCATGCCTTCGCCTAGGGTGGACCAATCTTCAGTGATCCAAATCTTATATCAAATTCGGGTGATAACCCAAATTAGAGAATAAGTCCTTTGAATCCATGTCTATAGCCCAATTATTTAGCATCGATATACTTTACAAAACAAATAATTCTGCATCCAAATCATATAATAGAACTAATGGCAAAAATTATAATATTTTCATAAAGCTATAGCAAAGATTTAGCTATTTGTTGTCACAACATAATTTCTTTAGCCTCTATAGATTAGGGCTGGTAATAATCTTATAAAACTTCATAAATAAACCCTAAAAAAATTCCAAGAATTTACTGAGATCCTCTGGTGCAATTCTACTGAGGATAACTTTAAGAAGAACTTATATTCTGAATGAGTGAAGAGAAAGCGTTGCTGAAACAAAATTTTCTCTCCAAGTTTCAACCGTTTATGTACTGGAGCACTCGCCATGAGTTTCTTGAATTTCCCCCGCTTCCTGATCTTCTCTGGCTTACTTGTGGGCACTTTGTTAACTTTTTCTGGGGCAGTTCACGCAGCAACTACTGCTGATGTGGGCCTTAGTGGTAGCGTATCTTCTACGCTAGCTATTACCTCTACAGCCACAGCCGGTGCCTCCACCCTTGCCCTTGATGGTGCCGCAAGTGGAGTTGAGCAGATCGTCAAAGTTGCTGACTTTAGCATGAGCACCAATAACGAGCAGGGACTTTCTTTAAGCGTACCTGCTGGAAACCTCACTAAAAGCGGTGGAACTGCGATTGCCTACTTAGTGAATGTGGTTACAGATGGAGCTAGCGCACCTGCAACAGGGGCTTTTGCCTCAGGTACCCAGACCTACACAACAAGCGCTGCAGGCTCAGCAGTTCGGGATCTCTATATCAAGTACACCCCCGCCGCGCTTCAAGATCCTGGTACCTACACTGGTACCATTACCCTGACGGTTACTGATCAATAGGCACGTTGATGGCTAATCTGAGTTGGCTGATTGTGTGTGGGCTTACGGCACTGCTTGTAAGCCCCATTGTCTTAGCTGAACCTGCGCTCGTTGCCACAGCAACTTCCGCCGCGACTGCCTTGGCCTTGGATGGGGAAGGATCTTCCACTTGGCACATTGTAAAAGTAGCCGAAGTTGATCTTTCTACCGCCAATACAACGGGTTTGATCCTGACGGTAACTGGAGACGGGTTGACCAAAGCTGGGGGGACGCTCATTGCCGTACAACTCGTGACGGTAGAACACGGGCAAATACCCACCGCGTCCGACTTTACGATCCCCGCAGGCAGTAGCTACGTTTTTTCAACCACCCAAGCGGGAAGCGTTGATCGGGATCTGTTCATTCGCTATCAACCGTCTTCACTTCAAGACCCAGGCACCTACACGGAGACCCTGCAACTCACGGTGCAGGATAACCTCTAGTTGACCTTGCTCCCTAGGACTGCCATGTTCAAGAACTTTTCCCCTTGGTTTCAGACTATCGTCCTACTTTTGGCGCTACCGCTACCATCGGCGCTAGCCTTTGAACTGGTGCCCATTTCACGGACTTTTGCACCCTCTGGCTCCCAGGCAACCCAGTCTTACCAGCTTGTCAATACCAGCAAAGATTTTCAAGCCGTTACCTTGACGATGGCAACGCGACAGATAGATTTAAGCGGTGTTGAAAGCTATGGGCCTGCGGACGACGATTTTCTTATTTATCCGCCGCAAATCTTGCTCTCGCCCAACACCACCCAAACAGTTCGGGTCACTTGGCTGGGCAATCCTAAGCCCGACCGCGAACTCGCCTACCGCCTGATTGCGGAACAACTACCGATCAAGCTTGATCAAGAAAGCCGCCCTATTAAGCCCAATCAGTCCAAGGGAGCGGTGGAAGTTCTTTTTCGCTACATGGGATCGGTATATATTCGCCCCCAGGATGCACAACCGGAAGTAGTAATCACCGCATTAGAAGCCCAAAAAGTTGTTGTGAATGGATCGCCCCAACTCGCCCTAACTTTACATAATCGGGGTACCGGGCGCGCACGGCTTAAG
>JANNOF010000202.1:0-6005 GCA_031398925.1 Gloeobacteraceae cyanobacterium SOY_34_metabat_371
ATTAAGCCCACCCGACAGGCGGCCACTGGCCCTTCAAAGGGGATCCCAGCCAGCATCACCGCTAAAGAAGCGCCCAAAATAGCCAGGGTTTCCGGTGGCACGTCTTCATCAAGGGACATGACGGTGGCTACGATCTGGACATCATTTAAGAATCCATCGGGAAAAAGAGGGCGTAGGGGACGGTCGATCAACCGAGCCGCAAGAATGGCCCGCTCTGGGGCGCGGCCTTCACGCCGCATAAAACTACCGGGAAAACGTCCTGCCGCATATTGTCTTTCTTCGTAATCCACCAGCAAAGGGAAGAAATCAATGCCGGGACGACGGTCTTTGCTCATGGTTGCTGCCACCAGGACCGTTGATCCCCCGGATTGGACTAACACTGCACCTCCAGCTTGAGGGGCTAAAACCCCAGTGCTGACGGTGATCTCGCGCCCGTGCACGGTCACGGACCGACGATATTCAGCCATTGTGTGATCCTTTCTGTTCTGTTTTTCTTTCTTTAAGGATTCTAGCAATACATCGGACCCTGCCTACGATCAGGAAACTTAAGAATCTAGCTTATTTTGAGCATGGAGTGCGTTTGAGGGGGAAACACACTCCAAACTAGGGGGGCCGGACTGAATCTGGATCTATCGTGCCCTAATTGCTGGCAAGCTTTATGAAGCTATGGTGAAGGGCATTGGAGTGATCACACAACTGCCCTCCAGGGGAGCTATGGGGCCTGATCTTGTTAGAAATAGTGCGCCCGATCAGGTTCAAGAAAAGTGCGGATTACACTAAAGACATCCCCATAACTGGAGTACTTCCATGGATGAAAAAAATATTTCCAGTGCCGCCGCTTCCGCCCTATGGCAACGTGCTGCGCAGCTCCAAGCCCAAGCGGCCCATAGATTAGAAGAGCAGGCTAAAGAAAGATTAGGAACGGACAGTACCGAGGGATTATCCCTCACCCAGATCAAACAAATCGCCAGCGAAAGTGGGATTGACCCTGATTTTGTCCAATCCGCTTTTACCGAAGCACTAGCCGCGCCCCCATCTCCGGCTCGTTCTCCGCAATGGGAGCGTTTAGCGACTTATTTACTGGGTACCCAGCAGCAAATTTTAGAAGTTAGCCAGTTGATCCCGGCCGCGCCTGAGGTTGTTTATCCGATGCTGCAACAGGTCTTTAGTTCGGCGGCCTATGGGCTAACGTTTTATGACACCCTGGGCGAAACCTTAGTTTTTGATGTGCCCCCCCTAGCTACTCAAGGGTATAGCTATGAATCCTTGAGCTACTACATGACTACGGTAGATATCAAGCAACTTTTTGTCACGATCCAACCCGTTGGTATAGATTGCTGTGAAATCAAGATCCAGGGTTATCTGCAACGGGGACGTTGGATGAATACCCTGGGCTGCGGCTCCGTAGGCGGGATCAGCGCGGGGATCGGGGGCGGGATCGGGGCCCTTATTGGGACCAAAGCCCTAGCCCTGGGTGGCGCACTGCTGGCCTTTCCAGGATTAGTGGGTGCAGGATTATTAGGGGCTGGGGCCTTATGGGGCTATCGTGCTGCCTATCACCAGGGGATCACTAAAGGCGAAGAAACCCTGGCTAAACTGCTGCGGATCGTTGCCGCCCAGATCCGTACTAAAGGCGCTTTTCCCCTACCTCAGGTGAAGCAGAAGGCAACGGAGTCTATGGATACGTCTTTTTTGATAGGTTTGTGATTACTCAGCCCCAAATGTTAAATGTAAACACCAGCCTCGAAACGCTTGGGTATACCGAGGGGACTAGGAGTGGGGACAGTTGACTTTTAAGCGCTAGGTTGCGCTACGGGGGCAAAAGGGGATGAGAAAATGCGACAATGATCCCGATTCTGTCAACGGGAACCGCTATGTCGCGTACTGTTTGGATCCTGAGTTGGGGATTGGCCCTGACCCTCACCCTCAGCCCGTGTGTCTCTGCCCAAAGTGTTGAGGTGCTACTGGATCGCGGGAGTGCGTTGATCGTCAATAAAAAGCCTGACCAGGCGATCCCGCTTTTGGAAAAAGCCCTCAAGATCAAACCCCAAGATGTAGATGTAAATTTCTATTTGGGCGTGGCCTACAAAGATAAGGATCAACCGGAAAAAGCCCTCCCCTACTTGATCAAAGCCGATAGCCTTAAGCCTAATGACAGCATTACCCTAGCCAATCTTGGGACAGTATACCGCCGCCTCAAGGACTACGATAAATCTCTAGATGCCTACACCCGTGCTGTTAAGCTGGCACCCAAAAATCCTAATTCCCACATCAATTTGGGGCAAACCCTCCGGGATATGGGCAAAGACGATCAGGCGGTAGCTTCCTTTAAGCAAGGGATCGCCCTCGTTCCTAAAAATAAGTTGGACATTGATGCCCACGGCTACTTGGCTGATGTGCTCGAAAAAACGAAAGCTTTAGACGAAGCCGTCGTCCAGTACAACATCGTGCTCCAGGCCCGTCCTAAGGATTTTGTGGCTGCCTATGGCAAAGCCCGCATTCTCAAGACCCAAGGTAAAACGAGCGAAGCCATTGAAGCCTACCAAAAATTGATCACCCTTAAGCCCGATGAAGCGGCCCTTTATATTGATGTTGCCCAACTGTATAAAGCCCAAAAAAATGATGCTCAGGCCATTGTTGCCTACGAGAAAGCCCTCGTACTAGACCCTAAACAAATCGTGATCCAGCGTGAGCTAGGCGTACTGTATCAACAACAGAGTGACTACCCCAAAGCGAGTGCGGCCTATAGCGCCTATTTGATCGAGAACCCCAAGGATGGTGTGATCCAAGCCAGCTTGGGAGCCATGTATAGCCAGTTAGAAAATTTGGACGAAGCGATCAGTGCCTATGAGAAAGCCCTAGTCCTGGTGCCCCCCGATGCCAGCCTCTATAGCAACTTGGGCGTGGCCCTAGCGCGTAAACAAAGCTACGACCGGGCCATTGAATTACTGAATAAAGCCATTGCCCTCAATGGGGAGCTACCCTTGGCCCAAAAAAATCTAGCTATCGCCTTGATCAATAAAGGTCAATATAAAGACGCCCTACCCCCAGCCACAAAAGCTGTAGCGCTGGCCCCCCAAGACCCGGAAGCTTATCTTGTTCAAGGCATCGCCCTGGCGAATCAAGGCAAATTGGATGATGCGATTAAGGCCCTAGAGCAATCCCTTAAGCTCAATCCCGAAAGCCTGGATGCCCAGAAATTTTTAGAACAGATCAAAAAAGCCAAGGGGGGCTAGTCCAGATCATGCATATTTCCTATCGTTGGCTCCAGGAATTGGTTCACTTTGATCTGACGCCTACGGAATTGGCGGATCGCCTGACCCTAGTTGGTTTTGAAGTGGAAGGCATTGAAGATCTGTCTACTTGGGCCTCCGGGGTCGTGGTCGGCAAGATCCTGAACGCTGAACCCCATCCCCAGGCCCAAAAACTCCAGGTCTGTACCGTCGATGTCGGCGCAGCCGAACCCTTGACTATTGTCTGCGGGGCAGCCAATGCCCAGGCTGGACTGGTGGTTCCCGTGGCAACCCTAGGGGCCTATTTGCCCCACAAGAATTTAACGATTGAAAAGACGGTCCTACGCGGGGTGCCCTCAGAGGGCATGATCTGTTCTTTGGCCGAGTTGGGTCTGGCGAAAAAGTCCGAAGGGATCCATATTTTTGATCCTGCCCCCCCCTTAGGCGCTGATGTGCGCCCAATTTTAGGGTTGGATGATGTCATTTTAGAGGTCAGTTCTACCGCCAATCGCGCCGATGCACTTTCAGTGGTAGGCATTGCCCGCGAAGTGGCGGCCTTTAGCGGCGGTATCCTCCGCTTACCGGTGGCGGAAATGCCCCTGTTGCCCCCTGGAGCTTTGGAGATCACGGTTGCTTCTTCCCAAGCCTGTCCGGCCTATATCGCCACCGTAGTAACAGGGCTGAAGTTGGCCCCTGCTCCCCAATGGCTCGCCCAACGGATCGAACGGGCAGGGATGCGTTCCATTAACAATATTGTCGATATCACCAACTATGTACTTTTGGAATGGGGACAACCCCTGCATGCTTTTGATCTAGAACGGCTCTCGGCGGGGCCTTTGGGCGTCCGTTTTGCCCAACCCGGTGAAACCCTAACGACTCTGGATGGCACCCAGCGCGATTTAGTTGCTCAAAACCTTGTGATCACCAGCAATGATCAGCCCGTTGCCCTAGCGGGGGTGATGGGGGGCGCAGATTCAGAAGTAAATGCCACAACCCATAGCATTGTGCTAGAAGCAGCACTTTTTGATCCCGCCGTAACCCGTCGCTCTGCCCGTTCCCAGGGCCTACGCTCGGAAGCCAGTGCGCGTTATGAACGGGGTGTGGACTTTTCTGCCCTCGAAGTCGCCCTTGCTCGGGCCTTAGCCCTACTTCAGGAACTCGCTGGAGGCACCTGTACCCAGCAGGTCAAAGTGGATTATCGGAGCCAACAAAGCCCGGAGCTTTATCTAGATCCTGTGCGAGTAGCACGGGTCTTGGGCCAGACGATTGCCCCTGAGGAGATTTATCAAAGCTTAGTTGGTTATGGCTTTGAGGTGATCCCTGAAGATACGGGCTATCGGGTGCGGGTGCCGGGATTTCGGACCCGTGATATTCAAACTGAAATTGACTTAATTGAAGAAATCGCCCGCTGGAAAGGCTATGACCAGTTTCCCGTAACCTTGCCCGCTAAAAGCGAAAAAGGCAGTATTTCACCCACAGAACGGGTACTCCGTAGGATCCGGGCAGCTTTGCGGGGGAGCGGCTTGACCGAACTTTGCCATAGTACGTTTACGCCGGTGCAAGGGGCGGAGCTGGCAACTAAACGCGCCCAATTGGAAGCCCGTCTGATCCAAGGCCCTCAAGTTACGGTCCTCAATCCCTTGGCGGTAGATTACGGGGCCTTACGCGCCCAGTTGTTTCCAGGACTCCTGGCTGCCTATAAATACAACCTCGATCAGGGTAATGGCCCCCTATGGGGTTTTGAAATGGGTCGCGTTTTTGAAGCGGGGACCATGCCCCCCAGCGAAGCGGATCATTTAGGGGCTGTTTTAGGGGGCGATGCAACCTTAGGCGATTGGCAACATCGGGGCCAAGCCTGGGATTATTTTGCCCTCAAGGGTTTAGTGGAAAATCTAGCCCAGGTGCTAAGTGTATCTTTTACCTATCAACCCTTAAGCAATGATCCACGACTGCATCCGGGGCGTACCGCCTCAATCTGGCTCGGGCAAGTTTGCTTGGGCTGGTTGGGGCAAATTCACCCTCGTTTAGCCAAAGCCGAAGATCTACCGGAAGCGACTTTTTGTTTTGAGCTGGATCTAGCACTTCTTTTATCCCAAAGTCCGGCGACGATCCAGTATCAGTCTTTTTCTAGTTACCCCGCCCTAGAGCGCGATATTGCCCTTTTTGCGCCAGGATCCTGTCCAGTCGCTGAAATTCAGCACAAGATTACCCAGGTTGCCGGACCATTGTTAGAGCAGGTAGATCTGTTTGATCAGTACATTGGAACTGGCGTACCTGAAGGGATGCGCTCTCTGGCCTTTCGCCTAATCTTTCGTTCTCCAGACCGGACCCTGAGTGATACAGAGATCCGTACGAGTCAAGAACAGATCCGGGCGGCACTGATCGAATCTTTTGGCGTTCAATTGCGCAGCTAGAAGATCTGGATGTACGAGAGCAGGTGATACTATAATAAAAACCCTATGGGCGTTTGGCTCAGTGGTAGAGCACTTCCTTCACACGGAAGGGGTCACTGGTTCAAATCCAGTAACGCCCAAGTCTTGAAACCCTCTCTAGCAGAGGGTTTTGGGTTTTTTAGGGAAATCTAAAAACTTCCCAGATGACCGTTCCCCCTAGTTTCCTACCCAAATCCTACCCACCATATTCAGTTTAATGCCCTTTTGCCAGGGGCAATTGTGCCATGAGGTATCTATCGGAGAAGGTTTGTCCGTCCTACCTAACCGCCTGGATAAACAAGGTCGTCGCCAAAGCCCGGATGGACTCCTCCTGCTCAAG
>JANNOF010000220.1:0-11491 GCA_031398925.1 Gloeobacteraceae cyanobacterium SOY_34_metabat_371
TCAACCTTAGAGACCTGCGTAGCCTCGATCCCAGCCAACGCTCGGTCTTGATGGCAGAAACCATGAAGCGCGCCTTTGCTGACCGCTCGCGGTTTTTAGGCGATCCGGCTCTAGTTCCGGTCCCGGTTACTGCTTTGATCAATCCGGGTTATGCCAAACTTCTAGTGGATTCAATCCAAGACCCCCCCGTACCCAGTGCGCAGATCATACCCGGAGCCTTGATGCCTAATACGGTCACTGCGGCCTTTACCGCCTGGGAAAACAATAATCGTGAATCGCAGGATACCAGTCATTTAAGTGTGATCGATGGCTTGGGCAATGCCGTATCTCTTACCCAGACGATCAATGGCCCTTTTGGAGCAGGTCTGGTCGTACCGGGAACTGGGGTTTGGCTAAATAACGAAATGGATGATTTTGCCCTAGCTCCTGGTATTCCCAATCAGTTTGGCCTTGTGGGCGGTGCTGCCAATGCGATCAAGCCCAATAAACGGCCTTTGAGTTCCATGACCCCAACCCTTGTTTTTAAGGCCAATCGTCCTTGGTTGGCTCTGGGTGGTGCCGGTGGGTCTTTTATTATTACTTCGGTGCTCCAAACCTTAGTGAATGTGATCGATTTGGATCAACCCCTCCAAGAAGCCATCAGTCAACCTCGTATCCATCACCAATGGCTACCGGATCAGCTTTCTATGGAGCCAGAAAATGCTTCAGCGGTACAAACTAGTTTAGAAAAGAGCTACACTCTCCGCTCTGTGGCTCAAATGGGGGGGGTACAGGCAGTTTTAGCCCAACCCTTGAATCAGCCCCGTTTTATGGCCGGTGCCGATCTACGCCGAGAAGGCACCGGCCAAGTATGGATGGAGAAAAATAATCCATAGCCTTTGCTCCCTTCAGATCGTCAGCATGAGGTTATGGAGGGCAGCATTCACAAAAGTCGTTGCCCCTTGGGTGAGGGTCTTTCCCCCATCTAGATGCATATGCCCACATAGATAATAGCGGGGCTGGATCTGGTCTACCAAGGGTCGGAGGGTGGGGGTACGGCGGTGATACCACTTACTTTCTTCATCTAAAGCACCCAACGGTGGCGCATGGGTGATCAATAGATCAACCGGGGTTGTGGCGTAGGCGTCGATCAGCTCTTTTAGCTTCGTCTTGGTTAAAGTCCAGTTCCAGCCACAGGGCGGGGTCCAGGGAACTGCCAGCGTCTGAACATTGCCCAGATGTACCAAGCTAGGAGTAGTGATTATCTGCCCGTGGTGCAACGAGCGGCCTATGGCTTCTAAAACGGAAGCGGAAGGATCATGATTACCGGGCAAAAAGATCCAGGGTTTGCCCAAGCCATCCACTGCGGTCAAAAATTCTTGAAGTTGGGCTACTTCTTCGGCGGCTTCTGGATGAAATCCCTGAAGTTCCGCCTCTGGTTGTGCTCCAGCCCAGGAACAAAAATCACCACAATTAATGTAAAGGTCTACCTCTGGGATCTGGCGGAGGGCTTCTTCGATCAAAAACGTTTTACCGTGATAGTCAGACCCAACCAAAATACGCATACCGTAATCCACCCTGTCTCTAGTATGGTGCGATCTGCATCAATCCTGGAAAGGGGATTTAAATCTGCTCTAAGGAATACTATTTAATAGTGCCACTGATTACGAAAAAATGTTATGATTGGGCGTAGATGAACTTGGATGTACCGCTCATGTATGACCTGCGCGATGATTCGACGCTCAAGAATCTTTCCCAAACCAGAACCAATGCCCTGCCCGGAGCTTTTGCCGGGATGGGGGTTTCCCTAGGGCTAACCGGTGCGGTCTCCTGGTGGGCCGCAGCAAATATCCCCGGTATTCAAGGTTGGTTTTGGCCTTTGTTGATCGTTCAATTTGGATTGCTGTTTGCCATTGGTTCCGTGCGTAGCTGGGCCAAGGAAGCAGAGCAGCTTTCTTTAGTCATGCTTTTTGTCTATGCTGCTGTCACTGGCTTAGTTTTGGCCCCAGTGGCTCAATTGTTCCTGTCTGGTACCTTTGGACAGGGGATCTTTCTGCAAGCCTTAGCCTCAGCAGGTGCTGCCTTTGGGGGTGCTGCCCTCTATGGTTGGACCACCAAAAAAGACCTGAGTAGCTGGGGCAGCATTCTGTTCATGGCGGTGATCGGTCTAGTGGTCGCCTCCTTGCTGAATATGCTGTTCTTCCAGGCGCCCTTGACCCAATTGTTTATTTCCTTTGTCTCGGTGATCATCTTTACGGCCTTTACGGCCTATGACCTCAACAGGGCTAAGGCCAATCCCTACGGAGAAACCAGCGGACAATTGGCCTTGGGTTTGTACCTCAACTTCCTCAATCTCTTTTTGGCATTCCTCCAGATCTTTGGGATCATGGGCGGTAGTAACGACGACTAGTAATTAGAGCACAGCCTTAGCCCCTGCTCGTCAGGGGCTTTTTTATGGAGGGTCACCCCGTCTGATCCAGAGACTCGTTTTGAATATGTTGAACCTCTCCGGCCTAAAGGTACGGAGATTCTCGTTCTTGTTCCAACAACCCTCGCGGGAAGCCAGCACGTACCGAGCTTAGAGGCAGTCCATGTGCCTCGCCCTCTGGAACATTAAGCTCCAAGGGGCAGGACAAGCCGACCCAGCCACCAATGTTTCTACTGGCGCCATGATCTGAGTGTCCTTGGTAGCCACATCTAGGGCAATTGAACTGATGCTTATGGCGATTACCCAAAGCTCCACATTTACAGCAGGATTTACTGGTGTAGTGCGGAGGAACCTTCTCAACATTGACCCCTGCTCTTAGAGCCTTGTACTGGATGTACTGCTCCAACTGGTAGTAGGGCCAGTAGTCTCGTTCTTGGATGCGTCACGCTTGGTTGTCTGTCTCTGCTTGGAGTTGTGGCGGATACCCGACAAATCCTCCAAACGAATGCCGCAACCGTGAGCTTTAGCAAAGGCAACCGCTCGTTTGCTGATGATGTGATTGACGTGCCGAATAATACGGCGCTCATGGTTCTCTAACTTAAGGATGGTCTTGTGCTTACCCGCCTGGGCAAGTCTACGCCGTTTGCTGGCATAGTGCTTACGGACTTGCTTGACCCAGCCCATGGTCCAGAACTGAGGTGTACCTGTCGGGGTACTGGCAACGGCTAAATGGTTCTGCCCTCGGTCAATCCCCACCCATTGCTGCGTAGGAGCTGCATCAGGAACTTCCTGCGTACAACTAATGACCGCATACCAGAGTCCTTGGCGAGACCGCCAGAGCTTCAAGGTTCCTGGCTTGACCGTACCCGCGAGGATGCCATCCAGCAAGATCTGATAACTACTCTGGTGAATCTCAATCGGAACCCGCTTCTTAATGCCTCTAAGCAATCCAAAGCCTAAGGAGTAGGTGGTGCCTGTCTTATGGAGTGACCAGTTCTGATTATTGGTTTCCAGAGGTAGACCCTTGAACTTCTTCACTTTGGTCTTAGCGTTGGCATTGCGAATCGTCTGGTTAATCCAAGCCGAACCAATCTCAATGTGGTTGAAGCTTTTGGAGGTTAACCTGACCCGCTCTGATTTAGGGAGCGCCAGAACCTCATTAGCGACTACTGTATTGAGCTCCTGCAACCGCTCAAACTCTAGCGCCTTCACCTTGTTAAGGCGAAGTAGGGGAAGTTTAATAGTGAGTGTTGAGGTTGCCATCCCTGTACTATAATTTACCTTCCAGGTAGTTGTAAGATACAAACCGCCCTAAAGTGCGGGGCTTTAGACTCAAAGACTATGGTAATATTTCATAGAATGTAACATTTTAATGGCCCTATGTTCACCCCTCCCGCACTCCGTCCTGTCAACCAACCGATTCGCATCGGAGTAATCGGCGTTGGTAACATGGGCCAGCATCATACCCGGGTCCTGAGCTTGCTCAAGGATGTCGAACTCGTCGGGATCGCAGATGTCAATCAAGAACGCGGGATCAACACGGCGAGTCAATATCGGGTACATTTTTATGAAGATTACCGCGAGCTACTCCAGCATGTAGAAGCGGTCTGTATTGCTGTCCCCACACGCCTACACTACTCTGTAGGTCTAGAATGCATCAAAAATGGTATCCATGCCCTCATCGAAAAACCTATCGCCGCCAGCATTACGGAAGCTGAAGTCCTCGTTAATTCCGCTGCTGAGCATAACTGTATTCTCCAAGTTGGTCATATTGAGCGCTTCAACCCAGCCTTTCGAGAATTAACCAACGTCCTCAAGCGTGAAGAACTTTTGGCCCTAGAAGCCCATCGCATGAGTCCCTATTCAGCGCGGGCTAACGATGTTTCGGTGGTCTTTGATCTAATGATCCACGACATCGATTTAATTTTAGAACTGATCCCGGCTCAAGTCGTCAAAATGACGGCCTCCGGTAATTGTGCGGCCCGTTCGGGTTATCTGGATTACGTAACCGCTAATATGGTTTTTGACAATGGCATTGTAGCCACCTTGACGGCGAGTAAAGTCACCCATCGCAAGATCCGCAGTATTGCCGCCCATTGCAAGAACTCTTTAGTCGAAGCAGATTTTCTCAACAACGAAATTTTAATCCACCGTCAAACCACTTCTAACTACCTCACGGATTATGGTCAGGTGCTCTATCGCCAGGATGGCCTGATCGAAAAAGTTTACACCAGTAATATCGAGCCCCTCCACGCTGAATTGGAGCATTTTATCCACTGTGTACGGGGCGGGATGCCTCCTTCGGTGGGTGGGGAGCAAGCCCTTAAGGCGTTACGCCTCGCGGATCTCATTGAGCGTACTGCCCTAGACGGTGCTACCTGGGTCAATCCCTTAGCGTTGGCATCTTCTGAAGCTTCGGTGTAATGACATAAAACAATACCGGGATCAGGCGTACCTTGAGTACGCGAACCATCGACTGTTGTAATTGCCAACCCAAACTTAGCCATCAATTATTGATAAAGCTTTGGGGCCTTACCGCTATGCTAGATCAGTAGCGTGGTGTGGACCTATGGCCTCGGAAGAATATCGCAAGATCTTGGTGGAGAATCGTAAGGCCCGCCACGAGTTTGAGATCCTTGAGGTCTATCAAGTTGGCCTGTCCCTTAAGGGATCAGAGGTCAAGGCGATCCGCGTCGGGCGCGCCAATCTTCAAGATGCCTTTGCGCGGGTGATTAAAGATGAAGTGCTCCTGTTTAATATGCATGTCACCCCCTTACAAGGCTTGTCGAAATTTTTTACCCATGAACCAACGCGGACCCGTAAGTTGTTGATGCATCGGCGCGAGATCAATAAATTAATTGGTCGGGTGGATGAAAAAGGTCTTTCCCTAGTGCCCTTACGTCTCTACCTAGAAAAAAGTTGGATCAAGCTGGATCTGGCTGTGGGCCGCGGTAAAAAACTCTTTGACAAGCGCGAAGACCTCAAAAATCGTCAGATCGACCGCGAGACGGCCCGCGAGGTCCGGGGGCGGGGATGAAGCGGGCCGTCGTTTTAGCTGGCTTAGCTTTGTTGTGGTCCCAACGGGGTAACGCCGCACAGGTCAAACACCAAATTAGTATTAGTTATTTACCAGGGCAAGATTATGCGGGCCTATTTTTACCCAGTGTTGGTGCAACCTTGATCAATGCCATTGTGCATAGCGATGTACGGGGCACAGCCTTTTTTGATGTCAGCAATAATAAAGAAGAAGAGCGCGATACGGTCTTTGGGTTGGTTGCCCAAACGCTCATTCCCCAACGGGCAATGCTGATTGCGGTTCCCCCGGAATTTTTGGGCTTTCAATGGGTACGCCTACGGTTTTTAAATCAGGACCAGACCTTTGGACGAGTCCGGGCTACCCTAACGGTGTGGCGCCCATGAGACAGCGACGTCGGTCTTGGCGGACTGGGGTTTTATTGACCGTGGGAAGTTTGGGCATGAGTTTATTGCTTCTAGAGGGTGCTATGCGCCTCTATGCCTTTAGCACGGGGCAGTACGCGATGTTAGATAACTATCAAGGCATGTCAACCCTAAGTGCAGGGCATCGATTGTACCTAGTTAATCGAGAGGGACAGGTTTTTGAAGGTCTTAATCAATTAGGTACGCTACCGCTCCGCCTTGATCCGCATACAAGTTATGGCCCCTTTGGACCGTTTCGTGGAGAATACTTTCAGATCAATCAAGCGGGTTTTCGGGATCAGCGTGAAATAGTAACGAAAAAGCCCCCCGGTGTGCGCCGCGTGTTTGTGTTAGGCGGGTCTGGAGCCTTTGGTTTTTTAGCTAGTTCTAATCAAGCGGTTTTTACTTCTTTAATTGAGCAGCAACTCCGCCAAGACGGGTTAAAGATAGAAGTGATCAATGCCGGGGTACCAGGATTTACCAGCCGTCAAGAATTTAGCCTGCTTAGTCAAAAGATCCTAGATTATCAACCGGATTTAATCGTAGTGTTTAACGGCTTCAATGATTTAATGCGTGACAGTAATCATGACGATTCTAATTTTGCCCTGGATAGTATTGAGCACTTAATGTCTAAAGTTAGTAATCACACAAATTCTTGGCTCTTAGAAACCCTAGACTATAGGCTGAGCCAACTTTTTGTGATCAAAGGCATTAAATTTTGGCTGCTCAAAAGTGGTGAACTCCCCCCCGCAGAGGGCAGCTATAGCGTGTCTAATTACTCACAACTCAATCAACCAGAATTCCAGCGCCGCGCCGCAGAATATAGACGCAATTTAGAACATATGGCGGTTTTGCTCAAGGGCTATCAGATCCCTTTGATCATTGCCTTACAACCGGAGTTATTCAACCGTAAGGCTCAAGCTTATGGTCCCCAAGAAGTGGCGTTTGCCCGTTGGTATGAGGCCCAAGCCCCCGACTATCCGACCCAGGCGACCCAAGGATATGCACTGCTTGCCCAAAGTGCCCAAAGCCTTAAAAGTCCTGGCGTGGACTTTGTTGATCTGCGCTTAGTTTTTGATCAAATCCAAGGCGAGATTTTTTGGGATTATGTCCATTTCAATGACCGGGGTAATCAGATCCTGGCCGATCGCTTGGCCCCCGTGATTAAAACCTACGTGAGCGCTCCTTAGTGAATGCTGTAGATCCTTGGCTGCTGGCCCTGGGGGTGAACACTGCCCTTGCCGTCCTTGCTTGGGTCGCGCCGTTTAAACTGCTTACTCCCACGGGAATTCTCCATAGTTGGGCTTTGGGCGTACTGGTCTTAGGGGCTTTGGGCTGGACAGGCTTTGGGGTGATCTTTTGTTATTTTGCCCTAGGCTCCCTTGTTACCCGTTTGGGATTCAAGAAAAAACAAGCCCAGGGTATTGCCGAAGCCCGGGGTGGTGCCCGTGGACCCGCCAATGTCTGGGGATCGGCGGCTGTAGCTGCTTTGTGTACCCTAGGCTATGTGTACGTTCCCCATCCCCTATGGCTCGTAGGCTATGTCAGTAGCTTAGCCACCAAATTGGCAGATACCACCGCGAGCGAAATTGGTAAAGCCTATGGACGGACGACGTACTTGATCACAACCCTACGCCCTGTGGCTCCGGGCACTGAGGGGGCGGTTAGTCTAGAGGGTACCCTAGCCGGGGTGGGGGGGGGCTTGATCCTTGGCATCCTAGCCCTGGCCCTAGGCTTGATCCCAGGGGCGGTATTGCCCTTGGTCGTCCTAGCGGCTTTGATCGCTACTACTATTGAAAGCTGGATCGGCGCCACGCTCCAAAGTCAGGGGCTACTGAGCAATGAGGCCGTCAATCTAGTGAATACCGCCCCTAGGTGCTTTAATCGGGGTTGTGCTCACCTGGATCTGGGTTGCGGGTTAAGTCGCTTCCCGCCGCGTAGGACGGGGTAAGGGATTACGGCTCCCGCCACCACGCAAGATGGGGCGATTGGCATTGTTGCTAGAGCTAGGACGACCCGGTTTACCTCGGCCCACAGGCTTTCGGAGGGGCGCAACAAAATGATTGCCTTGCATTTCTAACTTGTTCCCAATGCGCCGCGCTTCAAAGTCCCAAAATTGATTGCGGGCACTTTCCGGGAGTACGCCCTCTAGGCGGACTTTAAAGGCTTTACCGGGTTTCTTTTTACGCTTTTGTTGTTTAATCTTGATTAAAAAGTAGTTCTCTTGCTCTTCTTGAAAAACTACTTCGCCTCGGATCGCAAAAAAGCTGTCTAATCCGGGGGGAATCACAGTGACTTCAGAAAGCGTTTGCTTGAGTTGTCCCCCAGGGGACCATACCCCTACGATCTGAGCATGCATTTCACCTATTTCACGGGTGCGGGGGTAGACCACCCACAGATGCTCTTGGGTGAGATCAAGGTGCTTACGCACCAAACTCAACACCCGTCCGAGTAAGACCGCATCAATGAGGGTACCGTCCTCCGTTTGAATAATGCCCTTGGTAATGCGTTCTGGCTCCGGGATATAACGCCCCTTGACAAGTCCAATAGCTCGGTATTGGAGGGCTTCTGAGGGCACTGGAAAAGGCTGATGGATCACCGTTGGCCCTGTAGCATTAACATTCATCCCCTTGGGTTCCTGACTATACCTTTGGAGTATAGCTGCTTTTACTAAAAGGGCCGTATGTCTGGCTGTTAGACCAAATGGCTACGGATCGTGGGCGCTTCGATCTTGGCCAGTTGCTCATAGAGTTCCCGCTCAGCCTCACTGGGGCGCGTGGGGACTTCAATGCGTACTTTAATGAGTTGATCCCCCCGGTTTGATCCTTTGACCTGTTTGAGCCCTTTACCCGCTAACCGCAAAATCCGACCACTCGTAGTGTTTCTAGGGATATTGATCCGGACTTTGCCCTCTAGGGTCGGGACTTCAATCGGCCCGCCGACGACGGCTTCGGCGGGGGTAAGCGGTAGCTCTAGGAGGACATCATCCCCGTCAATGGTGTAGTAGGGATGATCGGCGAGCTTAACCGTGAGGATCAAGTCTCCTGTTCCCCCGCTCCCGACTTGGCCCTCACCGCTGACTCGGATGCGTGAGCCTGTGCGGACGCCCCGGGGAAAACTTACCTCGATCACCTTACCCTGGGTGGTGCGGTAGCGTTTACGAACGCCTGTGAAGGATTCTTCTAAAGAGAGTTCAGCGGTCATTTCCATCGGTTCCCCTTTGGTCGCGCCGGGGGAGGGTGGAGCATTGCCTGTGCGCCGACTACCCATTAAAAAATCAATAAACTCCTCAAAATTTCCAAAATTAGAGAAGTCAAAGTCATTGCCGATCCCTCCAAAACCTGCCCCTGTGCCTGGGCTAGCGGAGGTCGAACGCCCGCCCTCTTGCTGCCAACGTCCGTAAAGATCATACTGGCGGCGTTTATCGGCATCAGAAAGGATCTCATAGGCTTCATTGACTTCTTTAAATTTTTCCTCGGCCTTTTTATTGCCTGGGTTGAGGTCTGGGTGGAGTTGACGGGCTAACTTCCGATAGGCCGTCTTGATTTCTTGTTCCGTAGAACCCTGGGGGATGCCCAAAATAGTGTAGTAGTCGCGGTAAGCCATGATTTGGGTATTGGTAGTACTTCACATTGTATGCAAAGGGTGTGCTTCTCTACCTCCTCTTGCTACACGGGCCTACTACCCCTAGAGTCTGGGCTTTTGTGTATAGTCTGGCAAAAATCTTGGCAAGACTACGTTAGACTGATCATTTGTGAAGGGTATCTCTTCAGTTCGGGAGACGTTCCATGGCAACCTACAAAGTTACTTTGAAGACCCCCTCGGGCACCCAGGTGATCGATTGTCCAGATGACCGTTACATCTTGGACGTCGCTGAAGAAAAGGGTTATGATCTTCCCTTTTCTTGTCGCGCTGGCGCTTGTTCCACCTGTGCTGGCAAGCTTGTGTCTGGGGCTGCACCCGATCAATCCGATCAGTCCTTCTTGGATGATGATCAGATTGCAGCGGGTTATATCTTGACCTGCGTGGCCTATGCCACCGGTACCTGCACGATCGAAACCCACAAGGAAGAAGATCTGTACTAGGTCCGTTTGCGACGTAATACGCCCAGGCCGACCAGGGCAAATCCTAAAAGTCCCAAAATCGGGAGTAACCAGCGTGTCCAACTGGTTCCCTGGCTTTGGGCTTTTATGCTTAGTTCTTTTAAGATCAAGGCATCCCCAACCCCAAGCTGCCAACGGATCTGGCTTTCAAGCTGGGGGCTAGTTGGGCTTTCAAAAATTTCTTGGTAGGTAAAATCCACCACTTTTCCTAGGGAATCCACCGGATCAAGATTGGCGGTGGCGAAGGTTTTGCCTTCCCCTTTAAGCTTCCACTCGTTGCTAGGCACGGCGATGGCTTGCCTGCCATCGGTGACATCGCTCCACTGCCCCCGGTAGTCAAAGGACACCTCTAAGGGATCACCAAGCGTTAGGGCTGAACTTTGGATCTGGAGGGTGACGGGGACTGCTTCGCCTAGGTTAGTTAATTCCGCACTACGGGGCAAAGTTAGCGACCAACTATCGGCGGTGATGATTTCTTCTACTTCAAGACTGATCTCCAAGGGGCTAGAGCCATTGGGATCTAGCGTCTTAGCAAGGCGGATCCTGCCAGGACGGGGGTCTTGATCGGAGGACTGATTATCAATGATCGTCCATGTTGTCTGGGGGGTACTGAGGGCTACGGTCAAAGCTTGGGCGGGCAGAGCCACGTATCCCCAAACTAAACCCGCCCCTAACCAGCGTATTTTGCACATCCCTGCGGCCTGCTTCCAGCCCTCTAGTGTAGGGCGCTTGGGGGATAAGAAGCTATACCCCTACGGCTAATTCCAATTCAGCTAAGGCCCGGTTATAGCGGATCACGGCATTGGTAAGGTTTTGACGCGCTTGGGTCAAGTCTCGCTCAGCGGTGATCACTTCGATTTGAAGGCTTAAGCCTAACTCTTGACGACGGCGGGCGAGGGCTAGACTTTCTTGGGCTTGGCTAACAGCGACTTCAGCGGACTGGATCTGGGCTTTACCCGTTTCTTTGGCGAGATAGGCCCGCTCTAGATCCGTACGGATCCTTTGGGCTTGGGCGCGTAGATCAAGTTGGGCATTTTGACGGTCATACTCCGCTTGATCCCGTTGGGCATCACTGGCACCCCCATCAAAGACGACCCAGTTAAGGCTGGCATTCAGCGTAACTTCATCTTGTCTAAAGCCTTTGAGGACATCGCCATAGCCATAGCCTACCCCCACTTGGAGACGCGGCAGGAGGGCGGCACCCGCAAGGTTTTTTTGCGCTTGGGCAATTTCGATATCTTCTTCGAGGGCTGCGAGTTCCGGTCTGCGGTTGATCGCAGCTTCGAGGGTAGCCTGAAGCGACTGGGTCCAATCGGGCTGGGGTTCTGCGCTCTCTTTAGCCTCTACGGGCGCCGATTGAGTGAGGTTTAACAGATCGGCCAGGATCAACTGAGTCCGGTCTCGATCATTTTGAGCGCTCAATAATTCTTGCTGCCGATTGGCTACTTGGACCTGCTGCCGCAGGCTGTCAAAGCGGGTTGCCGTCCCGCTTTTTTGTTGGAGTTGCGTTTGACTAAGGACCGCCTGGGCATCTTTTAGGGCG
>JANNOF010000243.1:0-4702 GCA_031398925.1 Gloeobacteraceae cyanobacterium SOY_34_metabat_371
ACAGCAAGCAACCCCTTGGTCTGAAGAACAGGTACCCCTAGCCCTTGGTTGGCCCTGGCGTTCGGAGAAACCCTTTGCTGGTCCATGTCGTGCCCCTTGGGAGCCTGCTTTTACCTACGATACGACCCTTTATCCGTTTACAAATCGCTGTATTAATCTGCCCCTTGGTACGATCCATTACTTTGATGAAGCTCCGGCTAACCCCAAGGGCACGGTGTTGATGGTTCATGGTAATCCGGTGTGGTCCTTTAATTACCGCGACATTGCCAAGGGCTTGCGTGCCCAGGGGTATCGGGTTATCAGTATGGACTACTACGGCTTTGGCCTTTCGGATAAACCTAGCTTGGATAATTTTGGCTATACACCCCACGAGCAGGCCGAAATCTTTGAGCGCTTTGTCGAACTGCTAGATCTAAAAGACGTAACCCTCATGGTCCAAGATTGGGGCGGACCCATCGGCATGAGTATGGCAGGGCACCTCCCTTCGCGGGTCAAAAACCTAGTGGTGATGAATACGTGGGCGTACAATACGGACAGGATTGGCCCTTGGGGAACCTTAAACATCCAACTTAGTGAGCTATTGATCCGCACGGCTGCTGTGCCGCGGAATACGGGCAATGAACTCGGAAGCCTCTACGGTGCACAGGGTAGCCAGGAATATCTTAAAGTGCGTAATGGCTATTGGGGTCCGTTTATTGATCTAAAAACGGGGGAAGCCTTAGAACCGGATAGTGTTGCGCCCACCAATATCTTTGCCCAACAGGTCTTTTTAGACCGTGACTTTTTAGAAGAAACCGACCGGAATCTCCAGTCCTACGTTGGTCATAAGCCTGTTATCTTTCTTTATTCTCAAGGAATAGCCCCCCCTAAAGCCTACGCTTCGGTGTCCCTTATGACCCAGCGCTGGCAACCGGATCAAATCCGTGGGGTGTACCTTAGTCCTGACGCGGGGCATTTCATTCAAGAGTGGGAACAGGAAAGAATTATTGAGGCCGTACTTTTTCTCAACCAGTAATATCCTCTGGGTGACACTTTAGACCGGGGAAAACAGGATCTAAGTACCTGGGTAGATTATGCACACTTAGGTATCTCGGTTAACAGTGTGAACAGTTGTGCATCGCTTACAATGGCGCTGCCATTACTTGGGTGATCCGTGTATAAACCCTTAGGACTTTTAACTGCTGCTTTTTTATCCGTTATTCCGGTCCATGCTGCCTGTGTACAGGAAGAAACCTTGGCTGAAGCGGTACTAGGGGTTTTTGGAACCAGTCGTCGCGTAGAAGATATTACTATCCAAGACCTGCAACTCCTCACCTCCCCTGATTGGGCACGCTTGTACCGTGCAGCACCCGCCCCCCTTTTTGATAGTCTTCTGGATAAGGATTTACCCATTACGAGTCTTAATCCTGCGGCCCAAACAACGCTAGACCAACGGGCCTTTAGCCCCCGAGCCACAACCCCTGGGGAATCTACCGTGGGTTTATGGAGTCGTCCTGACTTTGTCACCGCGTTTCGGGCCTATCAGGTCAGATCTTATTTTGATGGCTGTCCCACAATCCGTTTGTCCTATAATCTCAACCGCGCCTATGAACCCGTACGCCGAGGTAAAGATGAATTACGTCAGATCAATGCCAACATTCTTTTAGGCGTCTACTTACAAACGGCGGATCTAGATGCTGATGGTAACCCAACTAAAGAACTCACTAAATTCAATACTTTTTGGACCACTGATGTACAGCAAGCAACCCCCTGGTCCCAAGCCAGCGTTCCTGCGTATTTAGGTTGGCCTTGGCGGGCGGTCAAGCCCGAAGTGGGACGGTGTCCCGTAGCTTGGCGGCCTGCTTTTACCTACGACACCACCCTTTTTCCAGCTACGAATCGCTGCATTAATATGCCCCTGGGTACGATTCATTACATTGACGAGTTTCCCCTCGGGCAATCCAAGGGGACGGTGCTTATGGTTCATGGCAATCCAGTGTGGTCGTTTATCTACCGAGACATTGCCAAAATGCTGGTCGCTGAGGGGTATCGGGTAGTTGGTATGGATTACTACGGTTTTGGCCTCTCGGACAAACCCAGCCTAGATAATTTTGGCTATACACCCCATGAACAGGCTGAAATCTTTGAGAGCTTTGTGGAACTATTAGATCTAAAAGACGTGACCCTGATGGTCCAAGATTGGGGCGGGCCCATCGGGATCAGTATGGCGGGGCATTTTCCTTCACGGGTTAAAAATATCGTCGCCATGAATACTTGGGCCTTTAATTACGACGGTGAACCGGGGCCTTGGGTCGAACTCAACACCAACTACAGTGAACTTTTGATCCGTACGGCCGAAGTTCCCCGTAATACCGGAGAAACCCTAGGGAGCCTCTATGGACGAGTGAACAGTCCTAACTATTTGGCGGTTCGTAATGGCTATTGGGGGCCGTTTATTGATTTAGAAACAGGTGAAGCCCTAGGTCGAAATACGGCGGCACCAACCAATATCTTTGCGCAACAGATCACGTTAGACCGAGATTTTTTAGAAGAAACCGACCGCAATCTGCAAACATTTGTGGCATCTAAGCCCATTTATTTTGTTTATTCTGATAGTGAAACCGATCTTGCTAACCTCCAATTAATGACGTTACGGTGGCAGCCTGAAGCGATCCGAGGAACCTTTATTAGCCCGGTTGCCCAGCATTTTATCCAAGAATGGGAGCAAGAAAAGATCGTTGAAGCCGTGCTTTTTCTGAATCAGTAAAGAACAAGTTTTCACAAAGCACGTATATCTGCGTGATTACAAAATTATTTTCTCCTGTTAGGATCACAGATTGAACGGGGTGCACGTAATGTCTAAATGGATAGTCGCTTTGATAATTGTTCTATTGTCAGGAGTTCCGATTCAAGCGCAATGTTTACCACAAGAAACGCTCTCCGAGGCAGTTTTAGCAATATTTGGCAACAGCCGCCGTGTAGCACAAATAACAACTAAAGATTTACAAGTTTTATCCTCCAGCAATTTAGCCCGGCTGTACCATGCCGCTCCAGCGCCCATCCTTGATCGTTTACTTAATAAAAATTTGCCCCTTACCTATCATGACCCTGCAGCACAATCATTTCTAGATCAACGGTCCTTTAGCCCCCAAGCGACAACCCCTGGGGAATCTACCGTGGGTTTATGGATCCGGTCTGATTTTGCTGCGCCCTTTCGGGTGTACAAAGTAAACTCTTATTTTGATGGCTGCCCCACAATCCGCTTATCCTATAATCTCAACCGGGCCTCTGAATCCGTACGCCGGGGCAAAGATGAGGTACGTCAGATCAATGCCAATGTTCTGCTAGGCGTGTACTTACAAACAACGGATCTAGATGCAGAAGGTAATCCGATCAAAGAACTTGATCAAATCAATACTTTTTGGACCACTGACCTACAGCAAGCTACTCCTTGGTCTGAAGCTAGCGTCCCCGCTTATTTAGGTTGGCCTTGGCGTGCTGCTAAGCCCGCGAGCGGGACCTGTTCTGCTAGTTGGCAGCCCGCATTTGCCTACGACACAACCCGTTATCCCTTTATCAACCGCTGCATGGCCTTATCACTGGGTACGATCCATTACTTCGATCAGGCTCCCGTAGGTAGTTCTAAGGGTACGGTGCTGATGGTCCACGGCAATCCGGTATGGTCGTATGTTTACCGCGACATTGCCCAGATGCTCCTGGCTGAGGGCTACCGTGTGGTAGCAATGGACTACTACGGCTTTGGCCTTTCAGATAAACCAAGTCTAGAAATATTTGGCTATACACCCCACGAGCAGGCCGAAGTCTTTGAAGAATTTGTCGAGTTACTGGATCTTAAGGAGCTAACCCTGATGGTCCAAGATTGGGGCGGGCCCATCGGGCTCAGTATGGCAGGGCATTTTCCCTCACGGGTTAAAAATATCGTCGCCATGAATACCTGGGCCTTTAATAATGATGAAATCGGGCCTTGGGGCGCATTCAATACCAATTATCGCAAGGAGTTAATTAGTACGGCTGCGGTTCCTCGTCATACGGGCGTTGAACTCGGTAGCCTCTATGGAACCAAAGGTAGCCCGGAATATCTAGCCGTACGCAATAACTACTGGGGTCCCTTTATCGATTTAGTAACGCAAAGTGCTCTAGCCCCAGAGATTGTGGCCCCAACTAATATTTTTCCGCAACAGATCTTCCTCGACCGCGAATTTTTAGAAGATACTGACCGCAACCTCCAAGATTTTGTTAGTACTAAGCCAGTGTTCTTTGTTTACTCTGAGCAAACCTCTGAGTTTAGCAATATCACCAAAATGTCCCAACGGTGGAAGCCCGATGCAATTTGGGGAATGTACATTAGCCCGATTGCCGAACATTTCATTCAGGAATGGGAACAAGAGAAGATCGTTGAAGCAGTACTCTTTTTGAACGACGTGTGAGGCCGTCCTACGCTCAGGGAAGGGGCGTAGGGAATTGGGCGAGCTTGGTCAGCAAGGGACTTCTTGCCTTAATACTCGATCCCTCCGACCACGGGGGATAAGCGTTTTAGACACCCCCACAACGTGGGGGATGGGGGGCTGAGCACATTTGATATGAGAATCTTAAAGGGGACACCTAGAGGCTGGGCAATCTGAATGGAGCGTAGTTGACGCTTACTCTGTGCTTTAGTGAGGGGTACGGGAGGCATTATGGGTCTAATCGGTTGGCTCATCGC
>JANNOF010000254.1:0-1986 GCA_031398925.1 Gloeobacteraceae cyanobacterium SOY_34_metabat_371
CAAGAGCCTGTGACTAGTAATCTCAAAACGATCAAAAACGTATCGTTTAAACAAGGACTGAATCAAGACAAAGCCAAGCAGCTCACCAAAATAATTCGAGAGCAGTTCCCAAAAATCAAAACCCAAATACAGGGTGAGGCCGTCCGCGTTATGGGCGCGAGCAAAAATGACCTACAGGCAGTTATTCAACTCCTGAAACAACAAGAGTTTGATTTTCCATTGCATTTCACCAACTACCGTTGATTTTAAGTGAACGACTAGATTGCTTGTTTAAACAATATCGTAAGCGGGTTATACTGGTCGGTAATGGATGACCACTCTGATGTTCTGAAGGCTGCCAAAGAGGTCTTGAAAATGAATGATCGGGGCACTCACACAGTGCCTGCGCCTGGCTTGTACCCGCATCAGTGGTTGTGGGACAGTTGTTTTGTGGCAATTGGGCTAAGAAATTATGATGTTGACCGGGCTCAGACCGAAATTTTGAATCTTTTGACCGGACAGTGGTCGAACGGCATGGTGCCAAATATGATTTTTGCCGAGGGTCGTCATTCTCGTGACAGTAAGGTGTGGCGAAGTTGGGTGAACCCAAATGCACCCGACAATGTCAGTACGGCGGGTACCACACAGCCACCGATGCTGGCCGAAGCAATTTTTCGTATTGGTGAGAAGCTCAAATTGCCCGAGCGCCGCAGCTGGTACCAAACGGTATTTCCGGCTCTGCTGGCGTATCACCAATGGCTGTACAAAGAGCGTGACCCGCACGGCGAAGGTCTGGTGCTGCTTATTCATCCTTGGGAAGTCGGGCAAGACAATACGCCACCGTGGATGCGTGAGCTGCATGACCACCAGATGGCTCTGTGGATCCGAGTGGTAGACAAACTTAAGCTCGGCTCTGTCATTAATCTGTTTCGCAATGATACGCGCTCTATTCCGGCTGCAGAGCGTATTGATATCATTGATGCACTGGCGCTCTATAGCACCCAGCGCCGACTTCGTCGCAAGAATTATGATATAGAGCGTATTCTGTCTCACTCGCTCTTCGCGATAGAGGACGTCAACTTCAACGCCATCTTCATTCGGGCAAATCAACACTTAGTGAATATTGCCAAAACCATACGACACGAATTACCGCCAGATTTGCTGGAACGGATGCATAAGACAGAGCGGGCGTTTGAACAGTTGTGGGATCCGTATTCGTCGCAGTATTATTCCCGAGAATTTGTAACACATCGATTGCTTAAGACGCCAAGCATTGGCGCTCTCGTGCCCCTTTATACCGGTTCGATAAGTAAAGAAAAAGCCGCGTCGCTTGTAAAATTGCTTGAGGACGAACACCAATTCGGCGCTAATTATCCTGTGCCCTCAACGCCGCTCAATAGCGACTGGTTTCTCCCCTATGGCTATTGGCAAGGCCCGACCTGGGTTAATACCAATTGGCTTATCATTGACGGCTTAGAGCGATATGGTTTTCATGATCATGCTGCTGCCTTGACGGAATCCACTATAGATATGGTTAAACGCTCAGGTTTTTATGAGTATTTCAGCCCGCTCGATGCCTCTCCGGCCGGTGTCGATAACTTCTCTTGGACTGCCGCTCTAACTATTGACTTACTTACGCAAAAGAAACACTAGATATCATCATTTGTGTCTTGCGGCTTGTCTAGTAATACAGGCACAACGTCGACACTTGTGCTAGAGATCTTGACAATATCTTTGTCGACTTTTTTAAGTTCCCTGTGAGCATTGTTGAAATGATTTACGCTCGTCCCGAGACTTCCGCCGAGCTTTTGCATGAGTCTTTCATGAACAGTAAGATGCCGTCCGAGTTCGCCAACCCTGATTTGAATTTCTTTAGCTTGCTCTTCTATCTGAAGGGCTCGTAGACCTTGCATGACTGTCTGTAGATATGCCATAAAGGTTGTCGGACTGACTATGATTACATTTTTTTCGCGAAATGCATATTCCAGCAAATCGCGCGCACTTGTG
>JANNOF010000266.1:0-19858 GCA_031398925.1 Gloeobacteraceae cyanobacterium SOY_34_metabat_371
GTAATGAATACTCCCCTAGCACAGCTAGTTGGTTGGGCACTTAAGATCCTCTGCGGGTTGATGCTCTTCACCACGGGGGAATTAAAGGCCCAAACCCTCGATTCCCCTGAGCGGATCATGTTTCGTGATAGTTGGGATGAATACGTCTTTGAAGCCCTGTGCTTTAACCCGACGGGAGACCGTCTGGCGGTCGTTACCGACAATGGCAACTTATTTTTGATCGATGCTAAAACCCAACGCACGCTCTGGCAAAGCAGTTTGGGGGCCAATACCCGTGGGCGGGGGGTGCTTTTTGCCCCCGATGGTAAGACGATCTATACCGCCGAAGTAAGTCTGATGGCTCGGATTCAAGCCTTTGACACCCAATCGGGTAAACGCCGTTGGATCTACAGCGCCACTAAAGACCTCAAGGGCAGCGTAGGTAAAGGGACTTTTGCCGGGATCAATCGGGATCTAGCCTTGGATCAAGCGGGGAATATCTACGCCATGACCTATTGGACCGTATTTGGCAGTACGCCCCCTGTGGCCCTGACCCAAGGGATCAGTCTTAATCCTCAGGGTCGTACCCGTTGGCTCTACCCCCCCCAGCCCTTCACCAAAACCGTGGGTGGCGGGCTTAGCCTTAGCCCCAGTGGCAAAAAAGTGGCCTTGGTCACAGGGGATTTTGTCACTGATTTTACCCGCCCCAATCAGGGGTTGACGACTACGATCTTGACGAACCAAGGAACCTTAGTACAACAGCAACGCTTAGCTCCCCAAGGCACAAGCCCCATTAGTACGGTTACAGCCCCGGTTTTTAGCCCCGACGAGCAAACGGTCTTAACGTTGGGGGGGAATGGTCAATTGGCCTTGTACCCTGTTCAAAAAGAACCCAAAGTTGCTAAATCTAGCACACCCTCTGGAACCGGGAACGCACCAAAAAATATAGTGCTGATCCCCAAATGGCAAAAATCTTTGATCCAACCCAAGGAGCAAGTTACGGTATACGCCAAATTTTTACATAGGATCACCCCCAATCGTTGGTTGCTGAGTCTCGGTACTACCGCGCCCCTACTGGGTGTCAAAGATGAAGACCCCAAGATCGAACATCCCCAGAGCAATAGTCTGCTCCTGATCGATAATCAAGGTCAGACGATCAAGCGTTGGCAAGTCGCGAGTTTAGACCGTACTCCCCTATGGGATGGTAAAACCATCGCTGTGCCAGTCGGACAAAATACGATCACCCCGACTACCCCTAAGGGTCTCGTCTTGATCGACCTAGCCTCTGGTAAAACCCGTCAAGCCCTTACTACCCAAGGGGCTGTGATCGCTGTGGCTAAAAATAAGCTGGGCTGGGCCGCCTTAGAAGTACCGCTTAAAGTAGGCGATCGGACTTTTGGTAGCCATAGGCTCCATTGGATACCAATTGGTAGCAAAGGAACATTCTGAGGGTACGTTGATCTGCTATGACTAGGCAGATCAATTAACGGAGCGCCTACCGTGAGTCCCAAATTTAACCTTAAAAATACCCTCCTTACTTTTTTAAGCATGGGATTGATCGTTGGGGGGTGGTGGCTCGTCAATTTGATCTGGTTTAAACCTATGCACATTAGTTTTTTCTATGACCGTGTATTTATTGAATTTGTCTTAAAGCAACCCGAACTATTGACCCAACTACGACTCCTCGAAGGAGTAGGGATCGATGGTCACAATGGGGAATTTACCGATAGCTCTGAAGCCTTCCAAACGGAACTTTTAGAAGATTCACGCCGTAATCTAGAGACTCTAAAAAGTTATGATCGGGCGGCTCAGAATCCTTCTGAACTATTTTCAACGGATATTTTAACTTGGTTTTTAAAAGATCAAGTCGATGGCGAACCCTTTAGGTACCACAATTACCCTGTAAACCAACTCTTTGGCATCCAAAGTAGCCTTCCAGATCTGATGATCACCGCCCATCAGGTAAAAAGTATCAAAGATGCCGAGTATTATCTCAGTCGGCTGTCTAAATTTGATACTAAATTTGATCAAGTAATCGAAGGATTAAAGATCCGTGAGCAAAAAAAGATCATTCCCCCCCGCTTTGTGATCACTAAAGTCTTAGCTGAAATGCGGGGTTTAATTGGGGTATCTGCACCTAAAAATGTCCTCTATACTTCGTTTCAAACCAAACTAGATAAGGTTAAAGACCTACCTGCACCAGAGCGTGAGCGCTTGCTTAAGGCTGCTGCCCAAGAAATTGAACAAACTGTTTATCCTGCCTACGCAAAGTTGATCCAATACTTTGCCTATTTAGAACCCATTGCGACCACCGATGATGGGGTCTGGAAATTTCCCCAGGGGGATGCTTTTTACGCCTATGCCCTCAAAAGTCAAACGACTTCTGATCTCACCCCTGATCAGGTTCATGATTTGGGGCTAGCCGAAGTCGCGCGCATCCAAAAGGAAATGCAAACGATCTTAGCGGGGGTAGGCTATTCGGGCCAAACCATCGCGCAGTCCATGCAAGCCCTAGGCCAAGACCCCCGGTTTCTTTATCCTGACACGGAGGAGGGACGCAATCAGATCCTCAAAGACTATCAGACGATCATTGATGAGATCCAGGCTGGGACTAATGTGGCCTTTGCGGTCCAACCAAACGCAGGGGTTAAGGTTGAACGGATCCCAGTATTCAAAGAGAAAACGGCTCCCGGAGCTTACTATAATCCTCCGGCCCTAGATGGCTCTCGACCTGGGATCTTTTATGCAAACCTCCGTAATGTCGCAGAAACCCCTAAGTGGTCCATGCGGACCCTGGCCTATCATGAGGCCATTCCTGGACATCATTTTCAAATTGCCATTGCCCAAGAATTAGAAGGACTACCGATTTTCCGCAAAATTGTTCCCTTTACGGCCTACGCCGAGGGCTGGGCCCTGTATTCCGAAAAGCTGGCCTGGGAATTGGGATATCAAAAAGACCCCTATAGCAATTTAGGGCGTTTGCAAGCGGAACTCTTTCGGGCTGTACGGTTGGTTGTAGACACCGGAGTTCACCGCAAACGTTGGACCCGTGAGCGGGCGATCCAGTACATGATGGACAATACGGGGCTAGCCGCTACCGATGTCGTTGCTGAAATCGAGCGTTATATTGTCAACCCTGGACAAGCCTGTGCCTACAAAATCGGCATGATCCAGATCTTGGCCTTGCGGGAACGGGTCAAAAAAGAATTAGGTCCTAAGTTTGATCTCAAAGCCTTTCATGACGTAGTCCTTAAAAATGGCTCGCTACCCTTATCGATCTTAGAAGAGGTTGTCGAGCGCTACATTCAAACCAGCAAAGCCACGTGATCAGGGAAATTTGCTACCTTAGAACAAATCCACCTAAGGTCCATCATGGGTAATGAAGGAGATACTTGGCTTCCCTTGGGAACTGCCCTGGCAGTGTTATTTTTCTTTAGCTTTTTGATCTTGAGCACGTACTAGCCCTTTTTATTTCCTCCTCAGCATGCACAAAAATGTTTGGATTCGCGGCGCTGGCTATCCCCTGCAAGCCCTGGAGCTGTTTAAAGCTCAGCCCAAACTTTGGGGCTATATCCTTTGGCCTATCCTCTTAAATTTGATTTTAGGCATCCTTCTCTACTGGGGATTATTGATCCCTGGGTGGGAATTTATTAATCGTTTTGTATCCTCCATGGCCACCGCCAGCGGCTTCTTTGCGGAGGGGGTGCGGGCCTTAGGCATGGTGGTGGGCGGATTTTTAGGACTACTTTTGATGCTGCTACTGGGTTTGATCCTGGTACAGTTTGGCGTAATTTTAGGAGCCCCTTGGTATGGGCAACTCTCCGAGGCAATTGAAGAACTCCAAACCGGGTCTTTGCCGACCCAGCCCTTGACCCTAGGCAAAGTCTTTGAAGACCTTAACCGCGCCATTGGCTTTGAACTAAAAAAACTGTTCCTAGGCCTTGGGATCGGGCTTTTACTCCTACCCTTAAATCTGATCCCTGCCTTGGGAACCATCCTTGCGGGCCTAGGGAGTATACTGCTAGCTGCATTTTTAAATGGACTTAGTTTTTTAGACCCGCCCCTTGAGCGCAGACGCCTAAGCTTTCGCCATAAAATAATCACCTGGAGGCAAAACTTCCCCGCGAGTGGAAGTTTTAGCCTCGTATGCTTAGCTTTAGTGAGTGTACCGCTTTTAAATTTACTGACGATCCCCTTGTGTATCGCGGCTGGAACGATCTTTTATTGTCAAGAAATTAATCCAAAGGCTATGAGGAAAAGTGGCACCATAGATAAAACTGGCACAAAGTCTTAATTTTTTATTCAAGGACCAAATTAGTCCCGGGCAAAGAGCAGGGGCTCCTCATGAACAAGACGGGCTAATTCCAGGGCATCGGTTACGCGCAGTTCACGGTCTAAACCCTGGGGAATTGCCTGATCTGTCAGATAGATTTTGCCATCCACGGACTGGATGCCCACATGCCATGAGTGCCAAAGATGACCGCCTAGAGTGATTGGGCCCCGGTAGACATAAAAAACAATCCCTAAAGACGTCACAAAAAGGCGGGGCGAAGGGGTCTGTTGTTCCATCTAAAACCTACCTTTGATCATGCATAAATGCCTACTTCTATAGTACCCCTACCTACGCAGGGGCCACCAGGAAAGTTTGTGCCGTGTGGCAGCATAGACTTCCTTTAACCCTTCTGGGTTGATCACCGTGATCAGATCCTCCTCGTCCTGCTCCTCAGCCAGTAATTTCTGGGCCCGCATACCCTCGATGACCTGCTCAACGGTTCGTTGATTGAGCTGGCAAGCCCGACTAATGAGGTCACTAGGCAGATCAAATTGATAAAATTCGTGACCCGTTTTCGGATCGATCAACGGCTGAAAACCCAAAAAGCGCTCTTGATAGATTACGGCGCGTAAAAAAGCAGCCACTGCTTGGGGGGGGTAGGGCCCAATATTCAAAAGATGATAATTAAACTGACAGCGCAACCGAAAAATATCATCATAACGGGCTTTAAAAATGGGAATTTCTTGATATAACTTCAACAATAAACTCAAGGGAATCTTAAGCACAGTCGTACTTTTGTAGGGTTCAAAGAGTGTCGGAAAAGCAGTCCAGGCCGGGGCATGGGAAAAAGGCAAGTCTTGCTCGCCTAAGGACCCGCCGGGATAAATCAAACTGATCACACGGTCTAAAGGGGCACTACGGGCAATGACGGGGCCACCGGAGTAGACAAGATACAAGGTATCAATACTTTCATCCTGTTGGTGTGACATAAAAATAGGGCGATTAGGATATAACTTCTGAAATGTTAAGCCTTCGGTGATGTGTGCTACTTTCAATTCGGGGGCTAGCCCTTGAAACAAAAAAGTCTGATTGTGCAAAAATTCTAAAAGTTCAGGCGTGGTAGCCTCCACAAGCTTCCTCCACTGATCCCCTACAGCGTATCCTAGGTGAGTACATCCCAGATGAGAAATTTTAGCCCGTTATGGATTATGTTATTGCCCAGCCCGATGATGGTCATATTCACCTAAGAGATGGTTTGGCCTTGGCCCATACCGTGCCCCATGTCGCCAGGATTTTTCGGCGGGCGGTGGTTATGCCCAACCTCAATCCCCCGGTGACGACCCTGGCTGAGGCCCTAGCCTACCGGGAGCGGATCCTCAAAGCAGTCCCTAGAGGGCTAGATTTTGAACCCTTGATGACCCTGTACCTTACGGATCACACCGATCCCCAGGAGGTTTACCGGGCTAAACGTAGTGGTCAGATCCATGGGATCAAGCTCTATCCCGCTGGGGCAACCACCCATAGTGATAGGGGAGTTACGGATCTAGAAGGCATGACAGGGGTTTTGGCGATGATGGAGCGCATGGACCTCCCGCTTTTAATCCACGGTGAAGTAGTAGATCCAGAGGTGGATGTTTTTGACCGGGAGCGGGTTTTCATCGAACGCTATCTGGCACCCCTAACGCAGCGCTTTCCTGGCTTGCGGTTAGTGCTTGAGCACATTACGACCCTAGAGGCGGTGGATTTTGTGCGCTCGGCCCCTAAAACGATGGCCGCCACGATCACAGCCCATCATCTGTTGCTCAATCGCAATGCCCTATTTCAAGGTGGACTGCGCCCGCATCATTATTGTTTACCCGTCCTAAAACGCGAGATCCATCGTCAAGCCTTGATCCAAGCGGCTACATCCGGGGATCCTAAATTTTTTCTGGGCACGGATAGCGCCCCCCATGCGCAACATCGCAAAGAAACCAGTTGCGGTTGTGCTGGAGTATATACCGCCCATGCCGCCCTAGAGTTGTATGCGGAGGTCTTTGATCAACAGGGTCACTTAGATCGTTTAGAGGGGTTTGCCAGTCAGTATTTAGCGGATTTTTATCACCTAGAGCGTAATACGGCCTCAGTCGCCCTAGTCCCTAATGCTTGGCAAGTGCCCGCCCAGTATGCATTAGGGGAGTCTAACCTAGTCCCTTTTCGGGCCGGAGAGGCAATTAATTGGAGTGTGATAAAGTACTAGGTAACCTGTTGCATTAGGTAGATCTATGGGCCGTACAGTACCGAACCCCCTCACTCCAGAAGATTGGTGGACGATTATTTCTCGTTCTGTTTATCACACCTATGAGCTGATGGCGGACACGAACAAAGACTATATGGTTCCTGTAATCTTTTTTTGGTCTAACCAACTGATCCCAGGGATCTATGGGGATAGCTTTGGTAAACCAACAACCTTTGAACTAGATTTTGAAGAACTCGATAAGCTGCCACCAGGTACCCTAGGCCATGCCTTTACCCAGCGTGGACAAAGCATGCGCAGTATGAATGCTGAGGCTAAAGAGTCCTGGACTCCGACCTTCCGCGCGGTGCCTGCGGTCCAAGCTATGATGAGTTTCCTGTGCAAGCGCATGGATTGGACCTACGAAGAAGCAGAAGAATTTATCATCAATGAACGTAAAACCTTCCGCCGCTTTCATGACCTTTCCCATCTACTCACAGAGTACGATATGAGTTGGGAAGATGAAGTTTATTTGCAAGCATTTATGTTTAGTCAAGCCCAGACTGTTTCCTATCTCTTACTCTCTGTGGGGGGCATGATCCGGGGCATTGTGGAACTGCGCCCAGATGTAGTCGAGCGGACCATTGAAGGCTACCGCCGCGGTGCCGCAGCGGAGACTTTTCATTTCCAAAATTGGAACGAACTTTGGGCCTTGCCCTTAGAAGAAGTCCGTAAAAAGCTCAATATCCAACCCCTGCCCTGGGAGCATCCGAACTTTACCCTGATCATTGGGAAGGAACCTACGCCTGATAGCCCGGCCTAGGATAAAAAGTCTTTGCCCAAGATCAGCGCTAATCGGCAAAGCGCACGTTTTTTCAATTGGTGGATGCGCACCGTTGAAACCTGCATTTGTGCAGCCAGTTGATTTTGGGCTTGGCCTTCAAAAAAGACCCCGATCACCACAGCATACTCGCGGGGCGGCAGCTTCTTAATGGCCTTCCACAGGCGTTCGTTGGTGTCATGATCTTCCTGGGGGCTACTTAGGGCTATCCCCCCTTCCTCAAGGACAGACAAAGAGATCATTTGGGGACCATAGCGCACATTGATACACTTACGGCCTTTTTCAAGCAGTTGCGTGACGCGCTGTTGCTCCCAAGCAATTTCCTGGGCATTCATGCCCTGGACCAATTCGCGAACGGGGGAAGCTGGTATTCCTGACTTAGGGGTATTGAGTAATTTATGATAGTGCCCTAGTTTCACGCTGCGGTAATTGAGTCCCCGGAGGTACTCGCCCAAAACGGGTTGACCACAAAAGTAAAAGAGCCAAGTCTGAAAATCTCCCCGTTGGGCATCAAAGTCTGCTAACTTTTGCAGCATCAGTTCTAAGGCCCGATGGATCAGATCGGGTAAATCTTGCTGACTCAGCGCGGTGGCCGGAAGGCGACGGGTCAAGATGGTTCGTAACCAGCGTTGCGCACGGGCGGTGATCGCTTCTAAAAGTAGGCGCCGCTGGGGATGACTGGGGGCCAAGTTTTGCCAACGACCGATCCATTCTTCCGTGGGTGTACTTTTTAACCGTTCCGTACTGATTTGTTGGGAGGCGGACACAAAAACCTCAGAACCTGATGATCTGAGTTTCGGGGGAGGGCGTGGTAATGAAAGGGTAACGAAAGGAATGGAGAAATTAAGATCTAAAGGAGTGAAGATATCGGGGGCGCGGGGTACATTGTCACATTGCGTCGGTGATCGCAGAAAAGATCAATTAGATCCCTCCGACTCCTTGCCGCCCCTTTTGGATTTCCCCCAGCCGTAGGATTAGACCCGGCAAGGGGTCGCTAAAGCGCTTTGCGTTGTAGGGGGTGTCGGGGGCTGCAAGCTCCCTGACGAGGAGGGGGGCGGGTTTGGGAGGGGGAACCCTAGGTTCACACCTCCCAAGGGCTGTTACTCTTGAGCTGCGTGTAGCTAACTATCCGAACTTGATATTAGTTGAGATCTATGGGTTATCTTTGATCGTGACAATCTGTGACTGATCTGCTACAAAATTTTATGCCCATAATAATTCTTTTAAACCCATAGATTCAAGGGTTAAAGTAGTAGCGAAATTGTTGCACATAAACCCAGTGTTACGCACTATTGAAGTAGCAATACTTCAGTTTTTATCTCCCTCGGAAGGATCATGACCCTTACTCCGCTAAGCTGGCCCGAATTAGCCGCCCTAACAGACTTTCAGTTGGATCTAGTCAATGGTCCAACCAATGCCCAAGCCCGGTTGCGGCTCTTTGGCAGATCTGAAAGCGAGGTGCGCGTGACCCTATACCGCGATAACCACGCTTGGTGCCCCTACTGTCAAAAAATTTGGCTATGGCTGGAGGAAAAGCAGATCCCCTATCGCATCGAAAAAGTGACCATGTTTTGCTATGGCGAAAAAGAACTTTGGTATAAACGCAAAGTGCCCTCAGGAATGCTGCCAGCCTTGGAACTAGATGGGCGCATGATCACAGAAAGCGATGATATTTTGCTGGCTTTAGAGCAGGTCTTTGGGCCTTTAGGACCGGGGATGAAAGACCCCCTAGTGCTCCCCCTACGTAAGTTAGAGCGCATGCTCTTTAGGGCTTGGTGTGAATGGCTGTGTTACCCAACAACTTCGTCTAAACAAGAACAAGGTCGCCGGGATCAATTTGTAACGGTCGCTGGTATGGCTGAGGATCTCCTGGGACGTACCCCAGGGCCATATTTTCTAGAACTATTTAGTACGGCGGATGTGATCTTTACGCCCTATGTCGAACGGATGAATGCCAGCCTTTATTACTACAAAGGCTATTCTTTGCGAGAAGAACATCCCCACTGGGCCAATTGGTTTGCGGGGATGGAAGACCGCCCCACCTATCGAGGTACCCAAAGCGACTTCCATACCCATGCCCATGATTTACCCCCTCAAATGGGAGGCTGCTGGGAAAATGGCGAGCTTCAAATGCTACGCAATAAGCAACGGGTAGATCAGGGGCCTTGGATCGGGCTACCCGATGTAGGGTATCCAGAACCTGAAACTTCCCGCGCAGAAGCACTCCAACGGGTGATCACGCATCGCACCAATATTATTCGTATCAACCCCGCCGATAATCAATTATTTGATACCGCCCTGCGCTGTGCCCTGACCCACATGATGACCAACGAAACCTGTATCCCGCCCCTGGGATCGGATCTGGGGCTACGCTATTTACGTGACAGAGTTAATGTGCCGCGTGATATGTCGATCTACGCCGCTAAGCGCCTAAAAACATCCCTAGAGGCAACCGCCGCCTTAGTGGGCGATGCCCAAGGTCCTGCGCTCCCTACAAAACATCGACGGGATCAAGATCCCGCTAACTTTGTGAAGCGTTAAGACGTTAGATCCGCTTCATTACCTTTTTATTGCTCTTTCATTTCCAGACAAGGGTGGTATCGTCCACCCATAAACGTCTGGAGGTTTTATGCCACTCCTTCAACCCCTGCTTCCGCAACAGGATCTGGCCAACGCAACCCAACGCCAGAGCTACCTTGCCCAACAACAGCAAGCCTATGAATTTACCTACGAGTACCTCCAAGATGTAGCCTTACTTAAGCGCGTCCCCCGCGAAGAAAGTTTTAGTATTCGCTACTTGGCTGAGCGTACACTTGCTACGGCCGAACTTCCCGGTAATATGCTGGCAGCCAAGGCCCGGTCCTTCTTTGATCCCTTCGATACTATTGAAGACTACGCTGATCTATTCACCCTCCTGCCAAAACCTGAGGTGGTCAAAACCTATCAAAATGATCATGTATTTTCAGAGCAGCGCCTCTCCGGGGTCAATCCGATGGTCATTCGCAGGATCAAACCAGGGGAACCTATGCCCAGCACTTTTAAAGGCGATCTCGATCAGATCCAAAAAGATTTTGGTTCCTCCTTAGATTTACACCAAGAATTAAATAAGGGCAATTTTTATTACACCGACTATACCGAAGTCTTAGGCAACGTAAATGGTGGTGCTTTTGAGCAAGGAAAAAAATACCTCCCCAAACCCTTTGCTCTTTTTTGTTGGAGTGGTAAGGGTTTTGGTAAGTGGGGCGAGTTGATCCCCATTGCCATTGTGTTAGAGGGAGTAGCCCAGACTATCGCTACCTTAGAAGCAGCCCAGATCCCAGCTATTCCTGTAGAGCCGATAACCAAAGTTTCAACTTTTACCCCCTTTGATGATCATATGGATTGGTTTTTGGCGAAAACCTGTGTCCAAATTGCCGATGCTAATCACCACGAAATGATCACCCACTTGGCCCGTACTCACTTTGTTATGGAAGGGGTTGCCGTGGCCACAGCACGCCAACTCGCGGCAAATCACCCCTTGGGTCTTTTGCTGAGGCCACACTTTCGTTTTATGCTCTTCAACAACAACTTGGCCCGTAATCAACTCATCAATCAAGGGGGACCCGTAGACCGACTCCTCGCCGGGACCCTCAAAGAATCCTTAGAACTGGCCCGTACCGCCTGTCTGAATTGGCGGATGGATAAAGCCGCCTTACCTAAGGAAATCGCTCTACGCGGCATGGATGATCTCGAGGCAACGCCCCATTACCCCTATCGGGATGACGGGATCTTGATTTGGCAGGCGATCTGCGATTATGTCACCGCTTATCTAAAGCTTTACTACACTACAGACCAAGATTTAGTAGCGGATGTAGAGCTACAGGCTTGGGCCCAGGAACTGGTCAACGGGGCACGGATTCAAGGTTGCCCTGATGCGTTTTTAACCCTTGATCCTTTGGTTGAAGTGGTAACGACGATTATTTTCACCTGTGGTCCACAGCACTCGGCTATTAATTTTGCCCAGTACGAATATATGGCTTTCCCCCCTAATATGCCCCTTGCTTCCTATCAGCCTACGCCCCAAAAAAGTGATAAAAAAGATTTTTCACAGGATCAAAAAGACAAGCAATCCCTAACAGAATTACGCCGCCTTCAATTCTTACCCCCTCCGAAACGTGCAGCGGATCAGTTAGACAGTATATTTACCCTGGCAGCCTATCGCTATGATCAGTTCGGGTATTACGACGAGGAAGATTTTGCCGATCCAGATATTATTGATTTTGCCGATCCAGCGGCCCAATCAATCTTGATCGCTTTTCGGCAGAAGCTCAGCTATGTAGAAGCCAAAATCGACAATAATAATCGCAGCCGGGTTATTCCCTATCCCTACCTGAAACCCTCTTTGATCATCAATAGCATCAGTATTTGATGGAGTAGGGGGGTAGTGATACCCCCTGCTTTATGCCCTGAGGATGATGTGTAGCGATCATGGCTTGGGCCGCAGGGGTAACAAGCCAACCGGAACACTCAATAAAAAGTTAAGGTAACTATGCTGCATTGAGTACCACTGATGGCTGCATCCACTACGCCTTCTTCATTTGGTCGCCTTTGGGGATATAGCCAAAAGCACCGTCCAACCATGATCTGGGCCACGGTGTGTTCTATTTTGAACAAGATCTTTGATCTGGCTCCCCCCGGACTAAATGGTTTAGCCGTAGATGTAGTAGTGAATCAAGAGAAGTCGCTTTTGGGGCGCATGGGCTTCCCCGATGTAGGGCTACAACTGGGTATTTTAGCGGGACTTACCCTGATCATTTGGGCCCTAGAGTCTGTTTTTGAGTATGCCTATGAATTGTTATGGCGCAATTTAGCCCAGACCATTGAGCATGAATTGCGGTTAGAAGCCTATGGGCACATTCAAGACTTGGAACTGGCTTATTTTGAAGATCAAAGTACGGGTAATTTACTTTCCATTCTCAATGATGATATCAACCAACTGGAGCGATTTTTAGATGGTGGCGCCAACGACCTGATCCAAGTGACTACTACCGTCCTGGTTGTGGGGGCGGTATTTTTCTACTTCTCGCCCACGATTGCCCTCTTTGCCATGTTGCCGATGCCTTTTGTTCTCTGGGGATCTCTGGCTTTTCAAAAGCGCTTAGCACCCCTCTACACCGAGGTACGAGAACGGGTCAGTATGCTCAATAGTCGTCTGGCCAACAATATTAGCGGGATCGCCACGATCAAAAGTTTTACTACCGAAGGGTATGAACGGGATCAGGTCGCCCAAGATAGCGAAGCCTACCGTCAGGCTAACCGCGAAGCGATCCGGTTGAGTTCGGCCTTTGTACCGGTGATCCGCATGGTCATTGTTTTAGGATTCACCGCTACTTTAGTACTGGGAGGCTTCTTAGCCCTCTCCGGTGAACTAGCAGTGGGGGCCTATAGTGTCTTGATCTTCTTGACCCAACGTCTTTTGTGGCCCCTGACCAGTCTGGGCAATACCGTTGATCTCTATCAACGGGCGATGGCCTCCGTGGATCGAGTACTGGATCTGCTTGATACCAAGATCCAGATCCCAAGCGGTACCCAGCCCCTAACTACAGTTCAAGGGGGCTTGGTTTTCGCAGGGGTAGACTTTGCCTATCAAACGGGCTACCCGGTACTTAAAGACCTCAGTTTAGAATTTCCCCCCCAGACCACCATCGGCATTGTGGGAGCCACTGGAGCGGGCAAAAGTACTTTGATCAAGTTGCTATTACGTTTTTATGACCCTACTGGGGGACGTATTTATCTGGATGGTCAAGACCTGCGTGATCTCAATTTGACTGATCTACGACGCGCCATTGGTTTGGTTAGCCAAGATGTATTTTTGTTTCATGGCACGGTGGGGGAAAATATTGCCTACGGCAATCCTGAGGCGGATCAGGCGGAAATCGAAGCCGCCGCCCGTTTAGCCGAAGCCCATGATTTTATCCTTAAGTTGCCCCAAGGGTATAAGACCATTGTGGGAGAACGGGGCCAAAAACTCTCTGGGGGACAACGGCAGCGGGTTTCCATTGCCCGTGCCCTACTCAAAAATCCGCCGGTCCTGATCCTCGATGAGGCAACTTCAGCCGTAGATAACGAAACGGAAGCTGCGATCCAACGCTCGCTAGAACGTATCGCAGTGGGTCGGACTACCGTGATCATTGCTCATCGGTTATCCACTGTCCGTAATGCCACTCAGATCTTTGTGCTTGAAAATGGCACGCTTAAGGAGTCGGGCCGTCATGAAGACCTCCTCCGGCAAGAGGGCGTTTATGCATCCCTTTGGGCTGTACAAACCGGCAGTAGGCATATCACCCTTAGATAGGTGTGGGCCAACGCGCCCCTTTCGGACTCCAGGTAACACAACTATTGTTTTTGAAGGCAACACCTGTTGCTAAAAGGCCATCGTCTGGGGGATCGCATCGCGTTGGCCGCTAAAGTACTGACCAACGATCCGGGTCATGGCTCCCAAATAGGAAAGCTTTTCACGCCAGAGGGTCTTATAAAACTGCTTGACCAGCGCCGGATTTTGTTGAAACTCAGCCTGAAGCGCTGCACCTAGGTAACCAATGTGGTTGATCTCATCGGCTAGCAAACGATCCAAAAGATCCTGGGTTTCAGGATCATGGGCCAATTGAGCGCGAAATATCTCCATATCCCGTGCCCCACGGGTTTCAGCCACGTAGAGCTGGATAAAAAATTCTTGCCAAGGCAGTTCTTGATAATCTTCAAAAACCCCAGCCGTATAGGGGTCCGCCAGATCTAACTTGGCCTCATAGCCCAAACCCGTCAGCCGTTCGGTGATCCATTTGGCGTGCTTAAATTCATCGGCGGCATGACGGGCCACTTTAAGCTGGAGTTCGCGGGTAGGCATCTGATCTACTCGGGATTTGAGCATACCCACAGCAAAGCTCTCTAGCCACTGGAGCCGGGCGAGGTATTCAGCCTTCAGTTCCGGGGAATGGGCGATTTGAGCAAAGGCGTGTTCCGAGAGAAATCCATTGATTCCTTCTTGAAGTACCTCTAAGGAGGTGACAACGGGCCGAGTTGCGGTAGTGTTCATAAATCCATAATACCGACCTATCCCAGGAGGTGGATCAAGGGTTTCGTAGAAAAAATTCCCTGATTGAGGCTTCATGGACAACGGAA
Source organism: Gloeobacteraceae cyanobacterium SOY_34_metabat_371 (assembly GCA_031398925.1). Lineage (GTDB taxonomy): Bacteria > Cyanobacteriota > Cyanobacteriia > Gloeobacterales > Anthocerotibacteraceae > JANNOF01. Next base: position 14,464 of record JANNOF010000266.1, read on the forward strand.
ATTTTCGACTTTGATCCCATAATGGGTGAAATATAATAGAACATCCCTAGGCAATTTCATGATCTGGACACCATGACTACGCTGTACCTAGCCCGACCGCTGGGGGGAACACCCTTTACCCATCCCAAAGCAAAGGTATTGCTCCAGTCAGCGGGATTAGATTTTGTGCCCAAGGCCATAGATGCTGAGGTGATCGTTTCCTACAATACCCGGTCACTGTTGCCCTATCGAATGCTGTTTCCGTGGAAAAAATTTTTGGTTTGGACCAATGAACCACGCTTTGATCGCAATTTTTCAACCCCAGTTGCTCTAGGGGGTCTAGCTAAAACAAACATTATGAATGTCTATACTCAAGATATTTTCTGGAATAATTTACATTTTTTAGGGAGCTATCACTTTGATAGCGATAATAATCTAGGGCTTGATATCTATAAACCTTTGAAAAAGCTACGCCGTGAGGATATAGAAGACTTTCATAAAAAATCTATTGCTGCTGTTTTTAGCTGTCGGGCGGATCAAAATACGCAACTTTTTAAAGACGGCATCAATATTGATCTAGAGCAGCTCCGTATTCAGTATGCGCTAGCAGGCCATAGGCGCGGTCTGGTGGATGTCTTTGGCAAGGGCTGGCCCGCAGGTCTAGCTAAGGAAAATTCTGGCTATAGCTTTGAGGTTAAAAACGGGACTCAGGCGGTCTCTTGGTGGGACCGAAAAATAGCCATACTCAAGGCTTATCACTTTAATATTTGTTTAGAAAATACCGCCTATGGCTATTACTGCACCGAAAAAATTTGGCACGCTATCGTATCTAAGTGTCTGCCCATTTATTATGGTAAGGGCACAAAAATTTATGAGACTTTTCCAGTAGATAGCTTTCTAGATTGTGCACAGTATCGTACTTGTGAAGAACTCTTTGATGTGATCTGTACCCTGTCTTTAGACGATTATTTAGAACGGCTCAATCTATGTATTCACGTGTATAACGATGCCTGTAGACTCCAGCAAGGGCAGATCCCCCAAAGTATCGGCAACGCGGTTACGCGCATTGTGGCGCAAATAAATGGGGCGTAATTACCTAGATCCCGCTCCTCAGGATCCTTTAGGCTAAAAAGAGCGTGATCTACTTATACGATGTTAGATTCTGGAACCGATCCGGTACGGATCAAGGCCGCTGAGCAACTGATTGAACTTTTTGTGACCCAGGGCCACCCCCGGCAGTATGCGCAGTACATGGCGGTGATGACCATTACCCGTGCTGATGTGGATCTTTTGAGTGCCCAATTATCGCGTCTACTGGCTTGGATCGAACAGGAACACCCCGCCGTACACCAAGGCGCGTTAGATTTGGTGGCCCAGACCCGTGAAGAATTTGAGCGCCGCATTCACAATGGATAATGTTGCGCGGCTTTGATCTGTGGATAGTGCCAGTATTGCTGCCTTGGTGGTGGGCTTTGTCACCCTACTTATTGTCTTGGTTCCCCTAGGGCTTTCCCCCTGGCTCCAAGCAGGATTAGTGGTGGTGGGTTTAGGTTTGGCAGGATTAGATCAAGCCACTTCGGGCGGCAAGGTGGGGTTTTTGCTAGGCAATTTATTGCAAGAACTCAATCCGGGCTATCGGCTGCGCTTAGCCCGACATGAGAGTGGGCATCTTTTGGTGGGCTATGTCCTAGGACTTCAGGCCAAAGATTATGCCCTTGGAGCCTGGAATAGCTATCAAAAAGGGATCCCTGGCAGTAGCGGTATCGAATTTGATCTGCCAGAACAGATCAACCTCCGGGCCTATGGCACGATGCTGATGGCTGGGGGCGTCGCTGAGGTGATCTACTACGACGAGGCCCTAGGCGGAAGCGATGATGTTAGCAAAGTCCGGGCTTTACTCCAATTCACCCCCGAGCGGGAGCAGCGGGAACGGGAATACGTCCGCCATGCCACCCGGATCCTCAAGGCCAATCCAGAGTGTCATGATCGTTTGGCACAGATCATGATGACCAAAGCACCCTTAGCCGACTGTTTAAAAGTTTTACAGAGCGCGGTGCACGTCGATTAACCCCTGTACTCCAGCACCGCGAGGCACTCCACATGGTAGGTCTGGGGAAAGAAATCCACGGGCTGGACTTTGATCAGTTCATAGCCGCCTGCCGTTAATATTTTTAGATCTCGGCCTAGGGTGGCCGGATTACAACTGACGTATAGCACCCGTCGGGGCGGAAATTTGATCAGTGCGTTTAGAACTTCAGGGGCGCAGCCCTTGCGGGGTGGATCTAAACAAAGCACATGGGGGGCATTTTTTTGCCGGGGGAGCCAATCTTCAACGGTGCTGTGCACAAAAGTGCAGGGGATACCCTGACGCTGGGCATTGGCGCGGGCCTGTTCTACCGATGGACCCCAACTTTCGATCCCAGTTACGCTGGCTCCCGCTTGGGCTAACGGCAAGCTGATCGTACCGATTCCACTGTAGGCATCAACGACCTGATCCGCTCCGGTAAGCTGGGCTTCGTGGATCACCAGTTCCACCAAACGCTCCGCCTGGGCCGTATGGATCTGAAAAAAAGTGGTCGCTCCAATGTGAAACTCAAGGCCACAGAAGATCTCACGTAGATAAGCCCGGCCCCAAAGGGTTTGGGTCTGCGGGCCAAAGATCACATTATTGCGTTGGGGTTGGTGGTTCCACAGCACCCCGACTACTTCAGGAAATTGGGCGGACACCGCCTTAGCCCAACGGTCTAAATGAGGCGGATCGTCGGTGGTGACTAGGGTAACCAAGACTTCTCCAGTGCGTTGCCCGATGCGCAACCCCAAATGACGCAGGAGGCCACTGTGGGTATTTTCGTCATAGACCGACCAACCCTGGGCCGCCAAAAGCTGCTTAACTCCGGCTAATACCGGATCTAAACGCGGGTCTTGTACTGGGCATTGATTGAGGTTGATCACCCGGTGTGAGTTGGGGCGATAATACCCCGCGATCAGTTCTCCATGGGCATTTTGGGCCAAAGGATAGGTGGCTTTGTTGCGGTAACCCAGATCTTGGGGCGCTTCCCACACGGGCAGTACGGGGGCCGAAGGGCCAAGGGCTTGACTAACTTGATCATATTTGGCCTGGATCTGCTGGGCATAGGCTACGGTTTGCCACTGACAACCGCCGCATTTGTCCGCCACAATACAGCGGGGGCGTACCCGGTGGGGACTAGGGACTAGGATCTGCTCGATCTGGGCATAGCCCTCACGGGGTTTTACCCGCATTAATTTGACCCGTAGCAAATCTCCGGGTACTGCATTGGGAATAAAGACGACGCGGTCTTGCCAACGGGCGACCCCATCCCCCCCAGCGGCTAGCCCTTCGACGGTTACTTCATGAACCGCACCTTGGATCCAGCCGCTTGTCATAGGGATCTAGCTCGTCGGGACGAGTTCAGCGTCAACGGCGACTACTTCAGGAGCCGTTTCGACAGTGGTGCCCCAAACGATGCCATTGCATTCAATGGTTTCCACCATCAAGCGGGTAAAAGGCTGACGGTGGCCTTTTTTGCGCCGATAGTGCTTTTTGGGCCGCATTTTGTAGATCACGACTTTGCGCCCTTTGCCGTGCTGGAGTACGGTGGTTTGGACCACGGCACCTTCGACTAAAGGACGGCCCACGGTCACTTCGCCCGTATCTGAGACCAACAGCAGGACTTGATCTAAAGTAAAGGAAGCTTGTTCCTCAGCGGCAACTTTTTCGACATCAAAAAAGCGACCTGGTTCAACCCGGTATTGTTTGCCACCGGTGGCAATAACTGCATAAGCCATGATTTCTCCCGCCGTAGAGGTTGGGGCAATCCCCGATTGAGACCTTTTTCGAGCGTAAACGACGATCATCTAATATAACAAAATCCCGTACCTCTAGTCGCTACAATATTCCTAGACGCTCAGGGATGTGCGATGGTCTTTAACTGGTTTACACGCAAATTTGGTAAAGGTGAGGAACAAGAGGATCAAGATGCCTCTGAAAACCCAGAGAATCCAGAAACATCCCCCGAAGCGGATCTACCGCCCCTCATGAACTATCAGGAAGAAGAAGTAGCCCCTGGTCTGATCGTGACAGAAGATTTAGAAGATGACGAGGATGAGGAATACGACGATGAACCCGAAGAAGAGGGCTTTCGTTGGTCCGAGGAGATCCTGGCGGCCCAAGGGCGCAATTTAGATGAAGTTTCCATCGAAGAACGCAGTTGGCTCCAAAAGCTCCGGGCTGGTTTAGGCCGGACGCGACAGGGTTTGGTAGCCCCGATCCTGATGCTCATGAACTTGGTGGGCAAAGGGCCGATCAGTCTCGATCAACTCGATGAATTAGAGACGATTTTGTTACAGTCCGATGTAGGTGTTGAAACCACCGAAGAAGTGCTGACTGCCCTCAAAACCCAAGCGATCCAATCCGGGGGCCTCAAGGGAGATCAAGTGATCCCCATGCTCAAGGATCTTTTGCGGGAACAACTGGATATTGTCGATCCCTGGTTTGCCCCCCAGCGCGGAGTCTTAAATGTCTGGCTGATCGTGGGGGTTAATGGCACGGGTAAGACCACCACCATTGGCAAGATCGCCCATCTGGCGCAAAATTCTGGCTATAAGACGCTGATCGCTGCGGCTGATACTTTCCGGGCCGCTGCCGTAGAACAGGTCAAAGTCTGGGGTGCGCGTTCGGGGATCGAGGTCATTGCCAATCCCCAAGCCGGAGCCGATCCGGCGGCGGTGGTTTACGACGCGGTGGCTGCTGCCCAAGCCCGTGGCATCGAACTTCTCCTAGTCGATACCGCCGGACGCTTGCAAAATAAAAAGAACCTCATGATCGAACTCACCAAGATCCGTAAAGTGATCGATACGCGCTGCCCGGATGCCAATGTGGAAGCACTCTTAGTTTTAGATGCCACAACGGGACAAAATGGCCTCAATCAAGCCCGGGTCTTCACCGAAGCGGCAAACTTGAGCGGGATCGTCCTCACCAAACTGGATGGCTCCGCCAAAGGGGGCATTGCCTTGGCTATCGTCCGTGAACTGGAATTACCGATCCGTTTTATCGGCGTTGGTGAAAAAATTGACGATCTACGGCCCTTCTCAAGTTATGAATTTATCGAGGCCCTATTGACCTTGGGATGACACGGGCTTGCCTTAACAAGGGTTAATCAAGATATAGCTGTGCAACCCCTGTAATATTTGCGGCTCCATGCCCTTTGGCTAGTGCTTGGGCAAAAATACTCTGGGTGGCTTGGGCTAAAGGCATCAATACCCCCTGAGCCTGGGCCGTCGCTAGAACGTAAGCGAGATCTTTTTCAACGAGTTCGATGGGAAATAGGGGCGTAAAATTACGTGCTAAGATCCCGGCGGCGGCGGATTTAGCGGCTGGACTACATACGGGAGTGAC
>JANNOF010000285.1:0-1851 GCA_031398925.1 Gloeobacteraceae cyanobacterium SOY_34_metabat_371
ATCCAGGTCAACTGCCCCGGAGATGCGCACAAACTGCTTGCCGTTGAGGGTAACGGTGCCGAGGTAAGTGTAAACGTAGTCCAAGCGTTGCACCGCCGATTTGCCGTCTGCTCCCTTTAACTTTTGGGGCTGATAGCTAACGGTCTTGCGCCAGGTATCGCCTACCTTGACCTCGTCCAAAGGGAGTTTGGGAGCTAGGTCAAGGGAGGAGTCTGGTGGGCCAATGAAGAGGGCCATCCGGTGAATCTCGCCGAGGGACTCGCTGATGAAGTCCTGAGTTCTTGCCGCCCCCGCCTTGCCCATCCACTTCAGTTTTGAGCCTGGCTTCCCCGGCTTTTTGGGGGCCAGATCCTTGTATTCCAAAACCTCATTCACGGGTGAGAGGGTGAGTTGGATGTCTTGGTTGAGCTTCTCGATCTTCTTGACGGGCGGTTCGTCAAAGGACTCTCCTTGGATTTCCGTGATGGTGGGGCGTTGATAACGAACCTTGGCAATGCCATCCGTGGCCAGGCTCTGCACTTCCAGCGAGAAGTCGTACTGGAAACTCATGTCGGAGGGAAGAAATGTTTGCAGGGTTTCCGCCCGACGCTCCACGGTGAGGTCCGAAGTAACTCGATAGGCAAACTTTTCGCCCTTTTTGAAGGTGCGCAAGAGTTCTACTTGTTGCGGGACGGGGGGTGTCACTAGCATCAATCCAAGAAAAATGGCATGCATCTTGCTTATGATGGACGCTTTTTATCACGTCTGCGCACCAGTTTTGAGGGAAACCAAACGGAGCGCGCCAGCGTGGAAGCATAATGAAGGTGTTAAGGAGGATGATTGCAGATGAGCAAAGAGACTGAAGAGAGCAATACATTTCTGTACTTGTTGGCCGGTGTAGGCCTGGGAGCGATTATTGGGGCAGCCGCAGGGCTCCTCTTGGCCCCTAAGGCTGGTACCGAGACCCGAGAGGAACTTTCCGAAAAGTTAAAGGAACTCAAGGGCAAGACCGAAGAGTGGATCGCCGAGCAAAAGGCGAAGCGAGCTCAGGCCACGCCAGACGAACTGGGCGTCTAACGTAGGATGGGAGGATGGAGGATTGCCCTCTGGGTGCTGATCGTCATTGTTGCGATCGGTTTCCTGTACCTAGTGAGGGGGATCCTCCTCCCGTTCGTCATTGCCTCGATCATCGCGGTCCTTTTGGACCCAGGCGTGCGCCAACTTCGCACCCGAGGCTTAAGCCGCGGGCTTTCCGTTGGCCTTGTCTTTAGTGCCTTTGCCGTAGCGGTGACCTTGTTTGGGCTCTGGATCGCACCTCAAGTGGGATCACAGGTCAACAATCTTGGCAAGCGCGTAGACGCTTTTAGCCAGGAAATCCTGCAGGTCAGTCAAAGCAACAACTACTTCGTACGGTGGAATCCGCTGATTCAAGCCGAGAGGGCCACCGGCTCTGGAAGAGTTGACCGTTTCTTGGCCCCCTACGCCACTACTTTGGACCGTCTTGGGCTTCCCTCCAGTGAGAGGGACATCATGACCAAGTACGTGGAGCCACAGCGTGGGCAAATCGCGAACTCTGTGAAGTTGGCCTTTGGCTCATTCCTCGGTGTGGTTTCTACTCTGGGCTCACAACTGGTTGTCATTTTTCTGGTTCCCCTCCTCGTTTTCTTCATGTTGATGGACATGGAGACCTCCAACGGGAGGATCAGCCGATTGATCCCGCCTAGCATCCGGGGAAATGTCACCCCGGTGTTGAATGATGTCAGCGAAGTGTTTAACCTCTACTTGCGGGGCATGTCTAAGCTGGTGGTGTTCTACATGCTGGGTTCGATGGTGGTCTTCACCATCCTTCAGATGCCTTATCCCGTGCTCTTT
>JANNOF010000156.1:0-1639 GCA_031398925.1 Gloeobacteraceae cyanobacterium SOY_34_metabat_371
TTGGAAGAGATTGCAATCAATTCCTGGAAAGTTGAACAACGATATAGTTTGGTTTAACGATGTTCTCGTTAAATATAGAAAGAAAAAAATAATGTCTGAGTTTGAAAAGAATTTATTGGATGAAAAAATGTGACTGCCACATAGTTTTGGGCATGAATAAATAGTCGTTTCTCACAACGCAAATTTTTCTAGATTGTTAGAACCAAAATCGTGAGTTCCGGGAACATTTCTTCTACGATTTTTACCCTCACCATTAACCCGTCCATCGGCCAGCATATCACGGTCAGAAGTAAGCAGTAGACAGCAAGCGGCAAGAAGAGAGAAGCGAGAGGGCGTACCAAACAATTTCCTGTTACTGACTTGGTATGTTTGGTAAGAAATGCTTGGATTTATTTACCAAACAATATATACTTATAAACGATAAATGTTTGGTAATACCTAAAAGTGGTTTTAAGGTAAGGAGCCGGGAGTGGGTGTCATTAAGGGAGTGCTCAAGGAAGAGTTGGCCAATTCTCTGGGAATGGTCGAACGTTACAGGGAAGAGGTCGAGAAATTAAAAGGAGCTCTGGTCAAAAAGAAGATCGGCAAGCGGCGATACTGTTATCTTGCCAAAAGAGAGGGCAAGAAGGTTAACTTTGTTTACCTGGGGCCTTTTTCTGGGGCAGTGAAGAAATCCGACGCTGAGCGCAAAAAATCGCTCGCGCGTTATAAAACGATGCTGGCCAAGGTCAGGCAGCAGGTTGTGTTTCTAAGGAGGGCCTTGCGTGGAAAAGAAGCAGTTTGACGTTTGCCTGAAAGTGCTCAAGACGCTCGACCGTGAAGGCGCGCTCAAAGACCTTATTCTCATCGGCAGCTGGTGCGCCTATTTTTACAAATACTATTTCAGCAAAACACATTATGAGCCGGCCATCCGTACCCGGGATATGGATTTTTTGGCGGTGCCTGCGTTTGGCATAAAACACAAGATCGATATCCCTGAACTTTTAAGCGCAATGGGATTTGTCGTGCAATTCAAGGGAAGCCAGGGTTTGATGCAACTTATTCATCCGGAATTGTTGGTTGAGTTTTTGGTTCCGGAAAAAGGCCGGGGAAGCGACAAGCCGGTTGTCCTTCCGCAATTCGGCGTGAACGCCCAGCCTCTGCGATTTCTGAATTTTCTGACAGCCAATGTGATTCGCCTGCCATGCGACGGTTTGACGATCAGGGTTCCGCATCCAGCCAATTTTGCTCTTCACAAATTCATTATTTCTCAGCGCAGAAAGAACGCGGACAAGATGGCCAAAGACGCGCAGATGGCTTCGCGTATCTTAAGCGCGCTTATTGAAACGGGCGATGAAGCAGTCATTCGCAAGGTGTTTAATGACGTCCCATCGAGTTGGCAGAAAATGATCCTGACCGGATTGGAGAAGCACAAAGAACAAGAAATTTTGAACATTTTACGCCGCGAACAATGAAAGCAATGTGAGGATTGTGCGTATGATGAAATTAAAAGTCCCATCGGATTACAGCAATCTTTTAAAACAGGTCAAAGAAACTCTGCTCGAAGGCCAGAGGCGCATTGAGTCCCAGCGCGTGCGCACGTACTGGGAAACGGGCAAGCTGATCCATGAGCATATTCTCAAGCACGCCGATCGCGCGC
>JANNOF010000340.1:0-1981 GCA_031398925.1 Gloeobacteraceae cyanobacterium SOY_34_metabat_371
CACGCCCCCTGGCCAGTGGGGAATGATAGCGTTAATGCGCTGCGCCAAGAGCTGCCGCGATCGCAGGCGGTGCTTTTGCGCGATCGCGCCCTACCTGAGCCAACCTGAATTCAAAGTCAGCGGAAAGCCTGCCAATTTGCCAATTCTTTCCCCAGCTACTCCAAAAAAAGGGATGCTAAACAGCATCCCTACCCAAGCAGTTAGGCTCAGCTTGCACCCGACGCCTGCCTTTAAATGCGGGGATCGGCAGAGGTGGGGGTGGTGACGCGATCGCCAGTGCGATAGGCCGGTGCTGACGACCGGCTGCGTCCAGCCAAGCCACCCAACCCCAGCAGCCCTAAAAGGCCGAGCCAACCCCAGCTCAACCCGTCGTCTTCAGTGGTGGTGGTCGTCGCGTTGGGGGCCACCGGGTCGGCGTAGGTCTCGTTCGGAACGGTTGCATCCGGAGCGACTGGGGCAGATGGGTCAACGATACCCGGAGCGGCTGGGGTTACTGGGTCAGGGTAGGTTTCCCCAGGAACGGTCGAATCGGGCATATTCCCTTCGGGGAGCGTTGGGTCAACCGTGTCGGGGGCGGTTGGGGGTAACGGTTCAGTCGTTGTTTGGGCAGGGGCGGGGAGTGCCGACGGCAAAATTGCCAAACCCAGCGCCAGCGCGCTGCCGCCAACCCATTTCGACACAACATTACTTTTCATAGGTCAAATTCCTAAAACTAAATAGCACCTGATCTACCCATGGCATCTAGATCTTAAAAAACACCACGATTCAGGACGCCACCGTAAATCTTTGTGCCTACAGGCTAAAGAGTTTATGCCCCAGTGTTATTCATCTCTGGTTAGATGTTTGGCGTTTCAGCAGAATGAGACTTCAGGCATATGCTGTGAGCTGTGCAGCGTCCTAAGTGCAGGAAATGTAGGAACGTCTCATACTAAATCCCGAATGAATACCCCCGATTCGTAGGGGCGCAGCATGCTACGCCCCTACGGGGTTCCTGATTCTGAATTGGGGTTTACCAAATCGGATTTCGTATCACCCCTTAGGTCATGATTGTGCCGCCCATCAGCTTTTCGTAGCGGCGCTGAAGTTCCTTCGCCAGTTTGGGCCAGTGGGCTAGTTCTGGATCTTCCTTCAGCATGGCTTCTGCCGCCTCGCGGGCCAGCATGAGCACGTCCTGGTCTTCAATCAGGCTGGCCAGGGCAAAGTCGGGCAGGCCCGACTGGCGGGTGCCCAGCACCTCCCCTGGGCCGCGAAAGCGCAGATCCATTTCGGCAATAAAGAAGCCGTCTTGGGATTGCTCTAGCACTTTGAGGCGCTGAATGGCGTTTTCGCTGCGGCTGCCGCTGAGCAGTAGGCAGAAAGATTGCGCGGCACCGCGCCCGACTCGGCCTCGGAGCTGGTGAAGCTGGGAGAGCCCAAAGCGCTCGGCGTGCTCGATCAGCATGACCGAAGCATTGGGCACGTCTACTCCTACCTCTACCACCGTTGTCGATACCAGAATGTGAGACTCCTGGTTGCGGAAGGCGGTGATGGCGGCGTCTTTTTCGGCGGAAGACATGCGACCGTGGAGCAGGCCGACGGTGAATTCTGGAAAGATCACTTCCGCTAGCCGCTGGTGCTCTTCGACGGCGGATTTGAGATCGAGCTTTTCAGATTCTTCGACCAGGGGCAACACCACGTAGACCTGGCGACCCTGGGCGATCTCGCGCCGGATGAGGTCGTAGGCGTGGGTGCGTTCTTTGTTCGTCAGCAGCGTAGTTTGAATCGCTTTGCGCCCCGGCGGTAATTCGTCGATCTGGCTCACATCCAAATCGCCGTGCATGGTCAGCGTCAGGGTGCGGGGAATGGGGGTAGCGGTGAGGGTGAGGACATGGGGATTTGCGCCTTTCTGGGTCAGCCTAGCGCGCTGCTGTACGCCAAAGCGGTGCTGCTCGTCGATCACCACCAGGCCCAGATCGCGAAACTGGACGGGGTCTTCGATTAG
>JANNOF010000354.1:0-2264 GCA_031398925.1 Gloeobacteraceae cyanobacterium SOY_34_metabat_371
CTAATCCTAATCCTAATCCTGTTCCTTTGCCCACTGCTTTAGTAGTAAAAGATTGCTCAAAGATACATTCTTTCACATCTGGCATCATACCCGGCCCATTATCAGAAATGTGAATCAAAACCTGTTGTCGATCTTCAGATAATTTTGTGCGAACTCCGATTTGATTAGGATTAGCTTTAATATCTTCAAAACTCCATCCCTGCTTAGATTCTTCTAAAGCATCGATGGCATTTGCCAACAAATTCATAAAGACTTGATTTAGTTGTCCGGCATAACATTCTACTAAAGGCAAATCTCCATAGTCTTTCACTACTTCAATTTCTGGTCGAGTCTCATTGGCTTTGAGGCGGTGTTTAAGAATCAATAGGGTACTATCTAGACCTTGGTGAATATTAAAAGAAATGGGGCGATCGCTATCAGCTCGTGAGAAGATACGCAAACTGATGCTAATGTCTTGAAGGCGATTTACTCCTTCCTGCATTGAACTAATCAGCTTTGGTAAATCTTCTCGCAAATATTCCAAATCAATTGTTTTAATTTTGGTATCAATGTCTGGATCAAAAGTGGAGTATTTCTTTTGATATAAGTCAATCAAGCTAAACAACTCTTTTACGTAATCTCTTGCTGGTTGCAGATTACCTGCTAAAAAGCCCACTGGATTATTGATCTCATGAGCTACCCCAGCCACAAGATTGCCCAAAGCCGACATTTTTTCAGTCTGAATAAGTTGTATTTGCATCTGTTGGAGTTGTTCAAGTGCCTGTTCTGCTTTCTCTTTTTCTTGAATAAGTGCAGATGTACGTTGTTGAACACGCACTTCCAGTTCTTGATTGATTTTCTCTAACAGACGTTTTGCCTCTTTGAGATCAAGTACTGCCTGCTTTCGTAGGGTGATATCTGTTGCCAGAAGAGAGTATTGACTAATAATTCCCTCTGAATTACTAATCGGCTGTCCATCCATCAAAAGCCATGATTGAGTGAGATAATCGTTACGGTCATAAGCAAACTCAAACTTAAAGCTCTCGCCTTTGATTAGCTGCTCTCGAATATAGGTTTGTTGAGGTAAATTTTGAGAATTCAGCGATAGAATCTGGAAAAACTTTTGCCCAAGCAATTCCTCAATTGACAGTTTACTGTACAAAGCAAACGTCTGGTTAGCCCACAAAAGCCGTCCAGCTCGATCAATCAACGCCATAAATAAATCCTGGCGATCGGCAAGGGCTTGTGTTATGACCATAGGTAAGTCAAACATACTCAGTATGGTTGGGCTGGGTGTTTAGAGTAGAGATTATAAAGCATCACGCCTTCCTGCAATATATGCTAAAAAAACACGACTAATATCGTCCCGGATTCTACGAAACACAACTAGTTTTTCATCCTCGGTTCCTTCAGCGGCGGCTGGATCTGGAAAACCGAAATGATGGCGCTTAGTTGAAGAAGGCAAAATAGGGCAACTCTGATCAGCATGATCACAGACGGTAAGAACGGTATCAATTTGCTCATCAAAGAAAGCATTGATGTGCTTACAAGTATTCCTAGAAATGTTAATACCTACTTCCAACATGACTTTTACTGCCAGGGGATGCACCTCCGCAGCCGGGTTCATGCCTGCACTTTGGACATCAAATAAGTCGTCAGCTAATTCTCGCAAAAAGCCCTCAGCCATTTGGCTGCGGCAAGAATTGCCTGTGCAAAGAATGATTAGACGAGGTTGACTCATGGGTTTTTTGAGAAAGATGTTGGGTTAATTAACATGGTGAAGTTAGAAGCGTTACCTTACAGTTGAGGCTAACTCTAAATTCTAGAGTACCCAGAATAATTGAGAAACTAATAAATAAGTTGCTAAGTATAGCTTGTTTAAGACCAAGGCTACTCTGCAAAGATGCAAGCTACGCGTAGCGTCTTATAGAGAAGAAGGAGAAGAGAAAGAATTTTACGAATGATTTAGAACTGCTATGACAATTTGATAACTAACATTAACGAAGTGACTGATTACCTGCCTACAACTCAAACTAAGCCTAGACGTAGCCCGTCGTAGACATCGCTTATCAAATCTTCAATTCTACCTGGACTGTATTAACTAATTAATTATACCTAAAATTATTAAATGAGCCGGGTAGAACACATAAAACCATCTAGCCTGTGAACCTTGTCTACCATTGAATTGAAAAACAATGAATCCTGCAAAAACTGCCCAGATTTGAAATATATAATTTATAGATAAAATTACTAAAATCAAGTGCAAGATGCACCAGTAGAGCAAC
>JANNOF010000373.1:0-8861 GCA_031398925.1 Gloeobacteraceae cyanobacterium SOY_34_metabat_371
GCCGCTGCTACGGATCGTCTCGACAAACTCCGCTTGTTCAGGGTTTAGCGGTGTGTCACAAAGTAGGCCCGTCATACCAATGATGCCATTCATGGGGGTGCGGATTTCGTGGCTCATGTTAGCCAAAAAATCACTTTTAGCCCGTGTTGCTGCTTCAGCAAACTCCTTAGCCTGCAAGAGTTCCTGATCGGTGCGCTTGCGTTCGGTAATATCTTGCTCAATGGCAATGAAGTTAGTAAGCTGATGCGCATCATCAAAAACAGGTTGCACTTCGATGGCTAACCAATAGGGCCGCCGAGACTTGGTGTAGTTGATGATCTCGGCATTAAACCCTTCGCCCCGTTTAAGGTGCGCGCGCATTTTTTCAATAATTCCACGGTCACTCTCTGGGCCTTGGAGCAGTGCACCCGGTCTACGGCCTACGGATTCTTCTAGGCTATATTCGGTCAAGCGTGTAAATCCAGCGTTTACCCACTCGATATAGCCCTGTGCATCGGTAATCACCACACAGTTGTCCGTATGGCGCGCCACTAGGGCAATTTTGGTACTTACGGTATGTAGGAGGGCTTCGGCTTGGAGGGCCCGCTGCGATGTTTGGCGCAGTTCAATTTCATGCATGACCATCGCCGCTAATTCTTGCAGATTGACCAGATCCCGTGGACTAAGGGTGCGGGGCTGATGGTCAACGATACAAAGCGTACCTAGGTTAAATCCATCCGTAGTCTGTAAAACCGCCCCGCAATAAAAACGAATATGCGGCTCACCTAGGACCGCCGTGTGGTCCGCAAAACGCTCATCTAGCCGTGCATCCGGCACAACTAAGGGCTGATCTTGTAGAATGGTGTGGGCACAAAAGGCTACCTGACGATCCGTTTGCGTTACGGTAATCCCAATACGAGACTTAAACCATTGACGGTCTTGATCGATCAGACTAATGGCAGCAATCGGCACGTCAAACATCCGCTGCGCAAGCCGGGTAATCCGGTCAAAGGCTTGTTCGGGGAGCGTATCTAAAATTTTGTAACGATCGAGAGCCGCCAACCTTTGTATTTCATTCGCTGGGAATCTAGCTGCGGGCATGGATATTTCAATCCTTTATTTCTGCACGATCACAGAAATGATTACGATTCATGGGCAGGGGGGGCCTACACTCTTTAAGGATCGCAGGTGCAGCATCTAATTTCAACAGTGATCATACGCTCAGTAATCATGCTCATGTACCTGCTTATGCACCCTATAATCACGGGATTTTCCGAGTCTTAGCGGTAAGCAATTGGATACTCGTAACCAATTCTTTCAACCGTACAGGCTTAGTAAGGTATTCATTGGCTCCAGCATCCAGACACTTTTGTCGATCCTGAGGCATTGCCAGGGCTGTCAAGGCAATGATCGCAATAGAGATCAAGTTAGGATCAAGGCGGATCCGTCGCATGGCCTCTAGTCCATCTATGCCTGACATCTGGATATCCATTAAAATTAAATCAGGCCGATGCATTTGAGCGAGATCAATGGCTTCCTGTCCGTTTCTTGCCACTAGGATGCGATAGCCTTTAGCTTCTAGGTAATTAGAAAGGGTACTAATACTCGCTTCGTTATCTTCGGCTAATAGAATAAGTGGTAAAGCAATCTTTTCATCATTTTTACTGACGAAGGCTATTGTGGTTGAGCTATAGGGATCTAGAGTTAATGTAGGATCTTCTGGTTGCGTCACCAAGGGCAAGCGTACTGTAAAGCAACTACCCATTCCTAACACACTCTGAAGATTAACTTCACCACCGTGTAGTTCCACGATCCGTTTCACTAACGCTAACCCTAACCCGGTGCCTTCATATTGACGGTTCAGTTTGCTATCAAGCTGAATAAAGGGTTGAAATAGTCGGATCTGATCGGTAGCGGTAATGCCAATACCCGTATCGCTTACGGAAAAATAAATCCAAGGTCTATCCTCACATATCCTAACCTGCACTTCTAAAGTTATCTGACCATGATTGGGGGTAAATTTAACTGCATTGTTCAATAGATTGATCAATACCTGTCGCATACGACGTTCATCTAGAGCTGTTTTCTCCAGATCATTGGGCAAGATTACATTGAGTTTAATCTTTTTGGAAAAGGCCTGTTGCTTAACAAAAACCACACTAGATTTGCAAAGCTCTGCAATACAAGCATTGGTCAGGTTTAACTCTAGCTTACTGGCTTCAATTTTTGAAAGATCTAAAATATCATTAATTAAGCTTAGCAGGTGTTGACCGCTTTGTTCAATGGTAGAAACTGTTGTTTTTTGTTGGTTATTTAGGGTGCCAAATACTTCCTCTAATAAACTCTCCGAGAGGCCCAGTATTACATTAAGGGGAGTGCGGAGTTCGTGACTCATATTGGCCAAAAATTCATCTTTCATTCGTGTGGCGCAGAGGAGTTCTTCATTGGTTTTTTGTAGGTGTACCTCGGCCTTTTTACGCGTAGTGATATTTTGAAACATCCCCACCACGCCGATAACATTATTAGCCCAGTCGCGCATAGGGGCTTTGTGGGTTTCAAGCCATATCTGTTCACCATTGGGTAGGGTCAGCATTTCTTCGATCCTTAATTTGGCCTCACCGGATTTCATTACAGTCCGGTCGTCAATACGGTAGGCTATGGACTCTTCTTCGGTCCATGACAAATCAAAATCATTTTTACCAATAACTTCGTTTGTCGAGGAGAAGTTTAGGATCTTAGAAAACTCCTGATTGCATCCTAAATAGACCGATTCTTGATTCTTCCAAAATAGGGGAATGGGGACAGTATCCACTACCGTTTGAATAAATTGTTGGGATTCCTGTAGGGATTTCTCAACTTGTTTGCGCTGTGTAATATCGCTTTCAGAGCCGACCATCCGCACCACTTGTCCCAAGGGATCACGCAAGGCTTTACTGCGATCAAGTACCCACATGTAACTGCCATCTTTACGTTGGGTCCGATACTCGATTTCAAAAAATTCTGTTCTACCCGCAAAATGATCGTCAATGGCAGTGTTTACCCGGTCTACATCATCGGGATGGATCCGGCTTGACCATTCTTGAGCAGAATTGCTAAGTTCATTTTCCCCAAAGCCCCGGATCGACTTCCAGCGCTCAGAATAGAAAATAGTGCCATGGCGAACATCCCAGTCCCAGATACCATCATTGGCGCCTTGGAGGGCTAACTGCCAGCGTTCTTCGCTGGCTTGTAGGGCAGCGGTGCGTTTTTTAACCCGTTGTTCTAACTTTTGATTTAACTGCTTTAGCTCCTGAGTTGCCAGATCCCGTTCTATCGCAATGCCTGCAATATTAGCAGCCTGGGTAACGCTTTTTAGCTCCTGGGCTTGAGGTGCCCGACTATAGCGATAGTAAAAGACAAAGGTTCCTAAAATACGGCTGTCACTGGCAATAATGGGAACGGCCCAACAAGCACGCAATCCATAGGTCAAGGCCCGCGCTCGGTAGTTATCCCAGAGGGGATCGGTGGCAATATCCGTGACAATAACCGGCTCTTGGCGAAAAGCTGCTGTACCACAGGATCCGGCTCCCTCTTGGATCGGGATACCATCGACCGCCCGTAAATAGGACTCTGGAATTTGAGGAGCAGGCAAACAACGCAACTTACCTTTGCCATCGCACAGCATAATCGAGCAGAGGGCATCGACGAGCTGTAATTCCATGGCCCTGAGTAGCATGTCTAGGATCTTTGGTAAAGGCTCCGCTTTAGCAATGCGTTCCAACGTAGTGTTTTGAAGCTCGAGGAGGGTCTCTGTGGTTTTGCGCGCGCTAATATCGGTGATCGTAGCCAAGGACCCGCTATAGTTGCCCTCATCGTCATAGAGCGGAGTAGTTGAAATCAACGTCCACAGATCCGCTCCGGTCTTAGTTTTAAAGCGAAAGTCATGCTGTTCTTCAATGCCCTGTTTACGGCGTTCTATATTTGCGGTGGCGGTCTTTATTCCTTCCTCATCCATAAAGTTAAATAGGGATTTGCCGATCATTTCATCTTTTTGATAGCCCAGCATCTTGGCCATACAGGCGTTAACAAAGCTGGTATATCCCTGGGCATTGATGATCCAAATGCCTTCTAGGGTTGTCTCGACAATTTGACGATAGCGCTCTTCACTGGCTTTTAGGGCGGCTTCAATTTTTTGACGTTCTAGCCACTCTGTTTGAATACGTTGGTAGGCAGTGGTCTGCTGGAGGGTAATCCGGCTGAGTAGATGCAATAGGCTGGTTTGCGTCACCATACCCACGACCCTGCCCTGATCATCTACTAAGGGCAAATGACCTATGTGATGCTCCTCAAAAAACCTGAAGGGAATCAACGGATCAGTGAACGCATGGATGTTGAAGGTTAGTACAGGGCTAGCCATGACCATGGCTATGGTTACCTCGGCTAAATTTTGCCCTGAAGCACTTAGGCGTAGCAAATCGCCAGTTGTGAGGATCCCTACCAAGCAGTCGCCTTCTAGTACCAGTAGGCAACTTCTTTGCGCGTGAGTATGGGATATTTCTGCGCTGAGCAACGTGATCGCCTCACGTACCTGCGCCGTCGGGGCAATGGTTAAGGGATATACGATGGCAGACCCTAGGTCAATTTGAGGCGATACAGGCGCAGGGGGGGGCATCATTGCAATGTTCCAGCCGTAACCAGTTATCTTTTAATCATGATCCAATTGACCCCATAATTTATCCCCCAAAATACTGAAATAAATTAATAATATTTCTCAATACTAAAGCGCTAGTTGCGTTATGAAGTAATACTAAGCTTGTCTGCGATACCGATGCACTATACTCAAGTTGATAGGCATAAAGCTGGATGCATACAAAGAACCCATGAATCATGAACCTTCCATTTTGGTTATTGATGACCAGATCGATAACTATGAGGTTATCGAAGCATTTCTCTATGGTCAGGGCTATACCTTGCACTATGCATCTTCAGGCGAACGCATCTTTGAAACCCTTGACATAGTTCAACCTGATGTCATTTTATTAGATCTGATGATGCCGGGAACCGATGGTCTTGAGGTTTGTCGTCAAATAAGAATGTATCCAAAATGGAGTGCAGTCCCGATTATTATAGTCACTGCATTGACCGCTAAAGAGGATCTCTATAGCTGTCTACAAGCAGGGGCAGATGACTTTATTAGTAAGCCTGTACACAAGCTAGAATTACTGGCTAGAACACAATCCCTACTACGTATTAAACAACAATATGATACGATGCAATCTTTACTCCAAAGCAAAGAAAATACGATCCGCCTTTTACAGAATAGTTTTGATGAAATGAGAAGTAGTATTGCCCATTCCATAAGCCATGAATTCAATACGCCCATGAATGGGATCATTGCACCCATTGAAATGCTAATCGCAGACAATGAAATCATGAGTGCCCAGGATCGTATAGAGCTATTAGAGTTAGTTAATATTTCTGGAAATCACCTCAATCATTTGGTGCAGAATTTTTTGACCTATTCTCAGTTAGAACTTATAAACGCAGACCCAGAAAGGGTTAAATCAATCCGGGCTGATTTAACAAAGACCGCCATTCAACCTATTGTTGAATATACTGCCCGTGCCCAAGCGAAGTATTTTAATCGTTCCTCAGACTTAGTGCTTCAAATTGATACAGGACATATTAGTATTAGAAGAAAAGATCTTGAGAAGATCGTAGAGGAGCTAGTCAATAACGCCTTTAAGTTTTCTTGTGCAGGGTCGCAAGTCCAGGTTGTAGGAAGGCAGCTTAAGGATCAATACGAGCTGATCATTTCTAATGTTGGAACAGGACTTAAAACCAGTCAAATAGCTAAGATAAGTACTTTTGTCCAGTATGGACGTAAACAGAATGAGCAAGATGGAATGGGCTTGGGTTTAGCCATCGTTAGCCAAACCCTAAAAATCTATGACGGTGCGGTGCATATCATTGCCGAAACCGATCAAAAGATCAGCGCTATCGTTACCCTGCCTAGCCTTTAGGAAGCTTTAGCATTTCAGCCCCCAGAGTGGTCTTTTCAAGCGCTTCTCGAACTACAGCATTTTTAGGATCTGCTTTGACGAGTCGTTGATAACGATCTAGGGCTTGGGCAAAGTAGACTGGACTATTCCAAAATTTTTGACTTTTAGGTGAGCTACGTTTGCAAAGTTAGCGCTTATATAAGTAGGAGCGTACATAGGTCACTTCTTCTGAGCGTGCCGCTCTGATCCACCCCAGTGAGAAAAACGATGCTTGTAACTATAGTTCGTCAATCTGTGATTCAAATGCCCTGCGTCAAGATACCTTTATTATCAAGGCCACGGGTAAAGGCATCAAGCTGGTGCCAGTCTAAATGTATGGGTGCTCCTACCCAACGGGTATAGGGGCTTGAGTTTGTTTAATCATTACCTTCATTGGAGATTTTCCCATGTTGTGGCGCTACCGTTTTCCTTTATCGTTGCTGCTAAGTTTGAGCAGCCCGTTCATGGTCCAAGCACAATCTAATAGTTGGTCTCCCACTGGCAATATGACCCTTCCGCGTTTCGACTTTACCCTCACGCGCCTAGCTAACGGTGAGGCCCTAGCGGTCGGTGGCTGTACAGATTTCTTTTGTAATCAGTCCACGGGATCAGCGGAACGCTATAACCCCACAACCGCTACTTGGCAGGGGACAGGTTCTTTGCCGAATACCCGCTCTGCCCATACCGCAACCCTCCTATCCGATGGTCAGGTGCTGGTAACCGGAGGGTGCCGAACCGCTACGCCCTGTGAACCTGCCCTAAAAGAGTCATCGCGTTATGATCCCAATAATGGAGCGTGGAGCACCACCGGCAACCTTATTACCGCCCGCTATGATCATCAGGCGGCATTGCTTGCAACTGGTGAGGTATTGGTCGTTGGTGGGATCAGTACCTGTGGCAGTCGGATCTGTACGCCTTTAGCGACCGCCGAAATCTATAGCCCAACAACGGGGACTTGGCGGGCCGCCCAATCCCTTCCTTCAGCCAGGGTGAATCACACCTTGACTACCCTTACCGATGGTCGGGTACTGCTGACCGGAGGATGTAGTGGTACGGGATTACCCTGTACGAGTCAAGGGGGTACAGTTTATGACCCGGTACTTAATACCTGGACCCCAACCGGGCCAATGCAGATCAATAGAAGTTTAGCCCGCGCCACCCTGCTTGATTCTGGCAAAGTATTGGTCAGTGGTGGCCTTGATACCAATGGCTTTCAAACCAGCGCTGCCGAGGTCTACGACCCAGCAACCAATACCTGGAGTCCCGCCGCTCCCATGCCTGATGTGCACTATGATCATCTGTCTGCTCTTTTACCCTCAGGTCAAGTTTTAGTTGCGGGCGGGAGTACCGCCAGTTCGCAGACCTATAATCCTGTCACGGGGCTTTGGGTTTCCGTTGGTAACTTAAGTAGTACGCGGAGTAATCCAGGGGTTGTTGTCTTAGCGAATGGCAGCGTTTTAACCGCTGGTGGGCGCGATAGCTCAAGTAATCCTTTAGCCAGTGCCGAATTGTTTACCGCAGGTCAAAGCCCTAGTGTGTTGATCACGCCCCAGGCGTTATCTTTTGACTTGCAAGCCGCTGGGACAACCAGTGATCCCCAGACCTTGATGATTAAAAATAATGGTACTGCGCCCCTAAACATCACGGGGATCTCCATAGTAGGTGGGGGAGCACCGGTTTTTAGTAGCAGTACCACCTGCTTAGTGTCCCCAGTTCCGGCGGGTGGACAATGTACCGCTCAGGTCGAATTTTCACCCGTGGGCTATGGCGCTAAAGCCGCCACGCTAAATGTGACCAATAATTCCCCCGATAGTCCACAGACCGTTGCCATTGATGGCTTTGGTTATAAAACTGGACCCAACAGTTGGGGACCGGGCGCAACCATGAATCAAGCGCGTAGCAGCCATACAGCCACTTTGCTACCGGATGGGGATCTTTTGATCGCTGGAGGATCAGGGCTTAGGTCGGCGGAGGTCTACGATGTAGCGGCCCAAACCTGGACCCCCACGGGATCGATGGCCCAAGTTCACGCTGGGCATACAGCCACC
This sequence comes from Gloeobacteraceae cyanobacterium SOY_34_metabat_371, assembly GCA_031398925.1. Lineage (GTDB taxonomy): Bacteria > Cyanobacteriota > Cyanobacteriia > Gloeobacterales > Anthocerotibacteraceae > JANNOF01. The sequence goes on from JANNOF010000373.1 coordinate 8,048, forward strand.
CTTTTGACGAATGGCACGGTGTTGGTCGTAGGCGGCGGGCCTAAGGAGGCAGAACGCTATGATCTCACTACGGGTACCTGGTCAAGTGGGGGCATGCTGAGCATTAATCGGGTTGGGCATACAGCCACCCTATTAACCAATGGCACAGTGTTGGTGGTGGGCGGCGGAACCCCTGAACGCTATGATCCCCAGACTAATTCCTGGAGTTTGGTAGCCCCTTTAGCCACCGAGCGCACCAAACATACCGCCTCACGGCTACCCGATGGTCGGGTGTTGATCGCTGGGGGTATTAACACCCAGGGCACGACGCTCAAAAGTACCGAAATTTATGATCCGGTCACCAATCAATGGCAAGCGGGGCCAAACTTGAGCTTTGTCCGCTACGACCACACTGCCACCACCCTTACCAATGGCAAGATTTTAGTTGCTGGGGGCATTGATTTCCAAGTCCTACGATCTACTGAGATCTACAATCCGCTAACAGGGCTGTGGACCTCCGGCGGATTAATGCCGGTGGGGCACGCGGGACATACGGCGACCCGACTAGCCAATGGCTCCGTGTTGATCACTGGTGGGATCAATGGGTGTGAGTTTGAATTCGGCTTCTGCTTTGAATCCCCTGTGGCAGAGCGCTTTAGCCCTGCAACTGCAACCTGGACTAAGGCCAGTAAGCCGATCCAGGCCCGCAGTGGGCAAACAGCTACCCTGTTGCCTAACCAAAAGGTACTGGTGACGGGGGGTACAAATTTTGATGCCCTATCTTCGTTCTCGACTACCGAGATCTATACGCCCTAGGGTCAAGGGGCGTGGGGGG
>JANNOF010000381.1:0-3972 GCA_031398925.1 Gloeobacteraceae cyanobacterium SOY_34_metabat_371
GGATGGGCAGTACGAAATTAGCACGCCACCTTTGCTACCTACAGCTGAGAATCTGGCTCGCTATGTACAGGGAGTTCGTGATGATCGGCGAGGCATTCAAGGCTTATTTGAAATCGATGAAATTACAATGATTGCTTGCCCCGATCTGATGCGGGCTTATGAGGCGGAGTTGCTCAATCAGGATCAGATTCATAATCTGATGCAGCTCATGGTGAGCCTCTGCGAAAATTCAGCTCCCAATCCACCCAATCGCATGGTGGTATTAGACACGCCACCCGACTGCATCAAACCGCAGCAAGTGGTGCACTGGCTCGACCAGGATTTCAGCCGCCGCTCCATGTTTGCTGCTTTGTATTACCCCTGGCTCAAAGTTCCTAACCCCCGTAAAGGTGGCCGATCCATTGCTATCCCTCCCTGTGGTCACATGATGGGTATCTGGTCACGCACCGATGAAACCCGTGGCGTCTACAAAGCCCCTGCCAACGAAACCCCCCGTGGCGTCGTGGGCCTGGCCTATGACTGCAACTTTCGCGAACAAGAAATGCTCAACCCCAGAGGCATTAACTGTATTCGCACCTTTCCCAACCGTGGCATTAAGGTTTGGGGGGCACGAACCCTGGTGGAACCGGAGAAGACAGACTGGCGGTATATCAACGTGCGTCGTCTGGTTAGCTATATCGAAAAATCCATTGAGTTGGGTACCCAATGGGTTGTTTTTGAACCCAACGATCAAGATCTGTGGGCGCGGGCTCGACGTACCGTCAACAACTTTTTGGAACGGCTCTGGCGAGAAGGTGCATTATTTGGCGCAACCCCTGAGCAGGCATTTTATGTCAAATGTGATGAGGAGATTAATACCCCCGAAACCATGCTGCTGGGGCGTTTGTATGTGGAAGTTGGCATTTGTCCAGTACGCCCAGCGGAATTTGTGGTGTTCCGAATTAGTCAGTGGGTGAGCCAGCAGGACGAGTAACGAGCTAATAAACACTTAGGAGTTCAGCCATGATGCAGCAGGAAGAAGTATTAGTCAGTTGTCGGTTTTACTTTGAGGCCGATGGGGTTACGGATAAGCAGATTTTGGAGGTGTCGGGTTTAAGTTCTGAGACGCCCGCTGCGGGGGGGGATAAGGTACTGGGTTCGGGGAAGAATGCCATTAACTTGCGGCAGGCAACGCCGACGCGGACTAAGTTTACCCCTGTGGTAGTCAAGCTAGTGGCGACGACGAACAAAGATCTGTATCGCTGGTATGAGGATTGTAATCGGAATGAGGGTGGACGGTCTGATTGGAGCAGCAGTCGGAAAGCGGCTTCTGTCAGTGTGTATGACCAGGCAGGGGACATGAAAGCCCGTTGGGAATTACTGAATGCGTATCCCACCAAGTATGAGGGGCCAAAACTGGAAGCAGGGGCAAATGATGTGGCAAATGAAACCCTGACCCTCGTCCATGAGGGAATTAAGCGGGTGATGTAATTCATGGCAAACCTGATTAATCATTTCCCGGAAATTCTCACCACGTGCCGCTTCTATATTGAATTGAAACTGGATGGCAGCCTGGATCCCGTTGATGCCTTTTTTATGGAATGCAAAGGGTTTAAACAGAGCCAGACGGCGATCGAAGTTTGTGAGGTATCTCCCCGGCAGTGGGGTAAGGCCAAGTCGGGGCAACTCTCTCATACCAAGCTACCGGGCCATGTCAAAACCAGTAATCTAACCCTGCGCCGAGGAATGACGCAATCAGCAACGCTGTGGAACTGGTTTGAAGCGGTGCAGCAGGGCAACTGGGCCAAGCAATTACGGGATGGAGCATTGACGATCTATGACCAGGCAGGGAATGCTCAGGCACTCTTTCAATTTCAAGGGGCCTGGCCCATGAGCTATCTGGTTTCGGATCTGAATGTGGGTACGGGAGATCTGGCGATCGAAGAGATGGAATTAGCGGTTGAAACGTTTACACGACAGAGGTAAATCATGTTTCCAACGGAGTTTGAGTTTGTGTTGCCGAAAGGTTATTTGGATGGAGAGGGGAACTTGCATCGTCATGGGCTAATGCGATTAGCAACAGCGGCGGATGAGGTGATGCCTTTGAGAGATCCGAGGGTTAAGGCAAATCCCGCCTATGCAACAGTGATCATCCTGTCTCGGGTAATTACTCAATTAGGTGTTTTAGAAGAAGTAACACCCGTTGTGATTGAAGGGCTATTTGCGTGTGATCTCAATTATCTCTACCAGTTCTATCGCCAGATCAATGAACTGGAAGAAGACCCATCCAGGTCTGTAGACCAACAGCCAGATGAACCCTTGAACATGGCTGTTCCAATGCCTTGAGCTTGGAGGGCGTGCTGCTCGGTTCGCAAGGCTTGGCTAACGCAACAGTATTTTACCTGCTTTGCTGTGAGGGATTGCTATGAAGTTAACCGACATCATTTTTAAAGTGGGCCACTATTACCGTGGGGCTGAAAACTTCATTCGTCATCCTGTTGACATTCTGGCACAGCGGGGCAGGCGTGAAGCTCAGCATCGGTTAGAGGAGATTGAGTTCCCAATAGGACGGGAAACCTCCCGCTCAACGCCACCTCATCAGGTGGATAGAGCTGAACAGAAAGAGCAATGGCGCGATCGCCTTAAACGAGAAATGTCTGGCTCCCCCGTTCGCACCGCTACTGCCGTACCGCCACTGCCACCAACGTCATCTCATCCACCACCAAATCTTTTGCCTGTTCGGAAAAGCTGCTCCGTGGCAATCCCGCTCCTGTCGGAGCAGGATCAGATTCGGGGCCGGTGGGGACGCTATCGCCGGGTCGGTGACGTGCTCCAGGTCAGGGAACGGGTACGATGCTACAACGGCCTGCTGGCTTTGAATAACAAGCCCGTTTTAATCAAAGAGTATTTGCTGCTAGAACGGGATTTTAACGCCAAAGAAATCCGCGATCGCAAAGAAAAATTCACGGCTCTTACCAATCTAAATCTACGCAACGGAAGTGGGCAGGACTTTCGCGTAGTGAATTTGTATGAGGCGATCGCCTCCCCCAACTCCACAGAAAACCGCTGCTACCTGATCAGCGAACCTATTCCCCCGAGTCAAACCCTACGTCAGTATCTGGCAGCTACCCCCACGGGATTCACCCCTCGTCAGGTACGTCATATCCTGGCTCAGGTATTGCAAACGCTTTGGTTTCTTCATCAGCAGAAAGTGCGACTGCCAACGGGCGAGATCCAGTATGGCTTGCCCCATGGCAATCTCAGCCTGGATAGCTTGCTGATTGTTCCCAAACCCCTAACAGAACAGCCAACCCAGGAGGATGAACTACAATTTTTCATTTACGTGACGGATTTAGCCGTCTGGGAACATCTGTTTCTGCCCATGTCTGTCCAGGTTGCCACACCCACCCTGGCGCAGGATCTTGTTGATTTAGGACACCTTGGCTTTGATCTGCTCACTGGGAACCTCTCAGAGCAGGCTGTGCGTCCTAATCTGCTGCTGGAGCATCCCTGGGCATCGGTAGCGGATCTGTCCCTCAAGCACTTTATTCTCCAACTGGTTAGCGGTGCATTTAAAGCCAACGCGGAAGAGGCTCGTCAAGTCTTGCTGGCGCTTCCGTGGCACGAGGCATCAGAGCAGGGCGAGTCTCCAACAGCGGAACACGCGACATCCAGTGAGATGGGACATCGGTTCTTGCAACAACTCCTGCTTTTAGGGTTGCTAGGTGGATGTGTAGGTGGCTTGCTTTGGATGGGAGGACACTGGTTGGTTGGGCGATCGCCCAACGCCACCGATCGCAGTCGCCCCTGCTGCTTGGCAACCATTGCTACCCTGCCCGATCGCCCTACTACCTATGTGACCGAAGTGGGGGGGATTTGGGATAGTGCGTTGTCGCGATCCTCGATGCGCTTATCCGTACCAGCCTCCCGCTGCGCCAGGGCACCAAATTGCTCCTCATCTGCTTCGTCAACGTCTCCGTGGCCATGACGATC
>JANNOF010000052.1:0-14696 GCA_031398925.1 Gloeobacteraceae cyanobacterium SOY_34_metabat_371
AGACCAAAATCCTTGAGGCTTGTTCTCTTTAAGGGTAGCTACTCGTTTGTTGTACCACTGATTAAGCGATTTTAGATGCTTCCCGTCAACAATTAGGCTAGTACCTACATTAGAAACACAAGTCAGCCAATTATCTACGCCGTGGTCAATGCCTAGTACTTGACTAACGTCTACATCAATTTTCTCTGGTTCTACTTTATAGATTAACTCCAGGTAAAACTCGCCGTTTCTGGGTAGGATGCGGTACTCTCTAATACTGTGGTAGTCAAGATTAGAGGGCATCGGTAGGTAAAAAGCATCTAAGTCAAACCAGCGCTGGACGTTAGTACCTAAAGGAAATCTCAGTCCTTCGGGCTTAAGTTTTATCGCTTGGGATGGATAGGAAACTAGGGCTAGTCCTCCTGGTTTACGATAGTTAGGAAGCTTGGGTTTCTGGTCAATAGTGCCCTGTTTAATAGCCTTTAATAGTCCGATGAAAGACCTGAAGGATTCAGCTGCAGAGATGATAGTTTGTTGAGCGGCTTGTGAGTACATGGCACTGTAATGAGGATTAGCCTTTAGCTTATTAATCAGTGCGTATTTGTTTAAGATTTTACCAGCTTTAAAGTATAGCTGCCTAGCATAGTAAATAGCACAATTAGTGAGTTTGTTAGACTCGCCACACAAAAACTCTAAGATGTGCTTTAGCGATGGGTCGAGGTTGATTCTAACCTGCTGGCATCCAAACATCTTACTAACTCTATTTCCCTCAATTATATCACTTCACCAATTGAAAACTCTCAGTTCGCTTTCAGCTCACGCGCCTTATATCCCACGGATCAATCGCGTGGGTTTTACGGCGCTTTGTATAATTTTAATTAATTCTACTAAGAATAAAACCCGCCCAAGCTCCGAATAGCCCTCCGGCTAAACTCCCAGCCATATAGATCAACGCTAATCCATAATTTTCTTGGCGGATCAAGGTTAAGGTTTCAACACTAAAAGTACTAAAAGTAGTAAATCCACCGCAAAAGCCTGTTCCTAAAAATAATCGAGCTTCAGCTTGATGGGCAAAGGGACCAAACAGTAAGACTCCCAAGAGCAAAGACCCTAAAATATTGATGATCAGGGTTCCGACGGGAAAGCCTGATCCGAACCAGAGGGCGCACTGTAGGCCCACTCCATAGCGCATAAGACTCCCTAGGGCACCGCCTAGCATCACCAATAGTACTTCAGTCCATGTCATCCGGCCTCCTGGGGATAGCGAACCATGATCCCGCAACTAAGTAGCCCTAACACGGCACATCCCAACAAAGCGCCCCGAGCGCCACTGCCATAGCCAAAGGTGGTGTAGATCCCCGGTAGTACCAGGGCCGCTAGGGCTGGGCCGATCCCTTGGGCCAACGAAAAAGCACCATAAAAAAGCGCCTCGCGCCGTTCACCGGTTCGTTGGGTTTCCGCTTCGGCTACCGTCCCCATCATGGCAAAGGAAACAATAAAATAGCCGCTTAAGGCCGGACCCACTAAGGCCAAGGCGATCAACCCCCCAGTCCACGTGGTGCCCAGGCTAAAAACCAGGGCACAACTCCCCCCTAGCCATAGCAACGCGCCCCGCAACAGATCTACTTCGGAAACTGATTTACCCAAGGCATTCCAGAGGGGTGCACTCAAGATCATGGCCAGTACCACCACACCTTGGGCAATTCCCACGGCTGACTCTGATTGATCAAGCACTAGGGTTACCCAGTAGGGTAAGTTGGCAAGCAAGATCCCATAGACGATTTGTACCAGCACGGTCACGATCACTAAGTACCTAAAAGCCCGATTGTGTAGCGCGGCCTTAAAATTTAAACTTAGGGGTTCAGGTTTGGCTCGGGGCGGATTTTCTTGGAGACAGGCTAAAGTAATCCCCAACGTGATCAGCAGGATCAAGCCCGTAACTGCGCCCATGGTAGCGGCGCCCCACGTGTTAAAAAGGGGAGTGATGGCAACAGCCCCCAATAGAACTCCCAACGTGCCCAAAATATTTTTCCACATGCTGTACAGGACCCGCTGATCTGGGGTTTCACACTGCTCTGGTAAACTGCTGTCATAGGGGATCCCAACTAAACTTAAGCAACTATAAAAGCCCATACTTACGAGCAGCAAATAAAGCCCATTGATCCCGTCTGGAGCCGTACTAGGCGGAGTCCACAACAAAATACCCATCAGGGCTAAACAGGGCCCGGCTAAAAAAATAAAAGGCCGTCGTCGTCCCCAGGTCGAGCGCAGACTATCGGACCAATAACCAATCAGCGGATCAATCACTGCATCCCAAATTCTACCCACACCCAAGATCAAACCGACCATGCCCGCCGAAACATAGGTTATCCGTCCTGACTCCGGGGGCGGTGCCCAGAAATAAAGTAGCCAGGTTGCTGCTGTCAAACTGATCAAATTGATCCCTAATGATGCGCTGCTATAGGCCAGGATTTGTCTAAGCTTCACAGGGCTACCACTGCCAATTTACTGCGGACTAATCAAATTAAGCTTACTTGGGAACTAAACAATCGCTCAAAGGGATCTGGATAGAATAAGTTGGAGCCTAAGTATAGGTAATAGTAGATCTACTTAATAAGATGAACCTATAGTACCGCTACGTCTGAGCTAAAATGGGAGAGCGTTGTACGGACTCTTTTATTACCCAGGATAGGTTTACACAAACCCATTCTGGTCCACTGTTCACCCCTTTAGCTGCTAGAGAAATATAGCTCAGAAGGAACCCCATCCAACTATGACCATTCCTATCAAAGCCCTCCTTCTCGCAGATGGTGAAGCCGATGCTTTATTGCTTGTCCAAGAGCTGCGTAAAGCAGGTTTTGATCCCACAGCCCATATCGTACACACGGAAGCCGCGTTTATCCAAGCCCTACAGACTCCCACCTGGGAAATAATTTTGGCTGATGAGGCACAGCCCCATTTAAGCGGATTACAAGCCCTTGCTCTGGTGAAAACACAAGGCATAGATCTGCCTTTTATTTTGATCTCAGCTAGCGCCACCATAGACTTGGCGGTTGAAGCGTTAAAAGCTGGTGCCCATGACTATCTGAGTAAGAGCAATCTCCAACGTCTTGGACCCGCGGTCAGGCGCGAGATCCAAGAACTACGTCAACGCCGGGCCTACCAACGTTCCCAGGAAGCATTACAAAATTCTGAGGCCAATTTACGGGCTGTTTTTAACAATCCCCGTCAGGCTTTTATCTTGGCCGATCCACACTTTCGCATCCAAGCTTGTAATCAGCTAGCCCTAGATTGGATTGCCCTGCACACAGGATATATCCCGCAAGAGGGTGATAATCTTTTAGCATTAGCCCTACCCGAACATAAAACCGGGCTTTACAAATATTTTACCCAGACCCTAGCTGGACACGCGCAGACAACGGAAGTGCATATACTTTGGTATGACCAACAAGACATTTGGTATGAATTTGCCTATACCCCTATGACCCTAAAAACAGGCCAAACTACCGAGATCTCAGGGGTATGTATAAGTGTCATCAATATCACCGAACGAAAAAAAGCTGAAATTGCCCGTGAACGCTATATTGCTGCGCTACGCCAAGCTGAACAAATGAGCCAAGAGGCTTCCGTCCAAAGGCTTCATTTAGAACAGGCCGAAGTGCATATGTTGGAATTAGAAAAGCTCAATCAACTCAAGGATAATTTTTTGAGTACGATTTCCCATGAACTCAGAACCCCGTTGACTAATATGCGCATGGGGATCCACCTCCTCAAGTCGTCCCCCCAACAGGACAAACGCTATTATGACTATTTAGAGATCCTAGAAAATGAATGTAACCGCGAAATCAATCTAATTAATAATCTTTTAGACCTCAAGGATCTAGATACTCCTTCCCATCTCCTCGAACCCCAAACCCTGTATTTAGAACAATGGTTGCCGACGCTCCTGTTGACTTTTATGCCACAGGCTCAAGAAAAGCAACAAAACCTGACGTTACAGGTTCAGTCCATACCTGTTTTGGTTAGTGATCTAGAAAGCATCGAGCGGATCATGACAGAGTTGATCAACAATGCCTGTAAATACACGCCATCGGCAGGGGTAATCGAGGTAATGCTTGCTCCTAGTACTGATCCCACCTACGTTGTAGACTTACGGGTGAGCAATACTGGCCCCGGAATACCCGAGGTTGAACGCTCCTTAATTTTTGAAAGATTTTATCGCGGGGTGCGCCCTGACCCCTGGCAACAAGCGGGTACTGGCCTAGGCTTAGCCCTAGTTAAAAAATTGATCGCGCAACTTAACGGAGAGATCTTAGTCACGAGTAGTCCTGGGCATACTACCTTTACAGTACGCTTGCCTAACCTCGATCCAGATTAAAATCAATTTTTTGTAAAATTAGCTACCAAAAATTTCCCTTTGGACCTATACTGATGGGCCAAGGCGGATGGTGAACTTTTATAAGCTTCCTTTCGTCTTTTAAGCCAGTCATCTAAAACACCATGAGTGGCGTATTTAAAGGAACGAGGAAGGACCATGAACAAACCCACACGCCAACTGGTACAGTACCTGAGTAAAGAATTTGATCTTTCGCCTAGGGCAATTTCCTTAGCCCTACGTCGCCAACGCCAAGCGGATGGCCCGTTACCCATGATCCTATTTCAGCTGGGTTTGATTAATCTAATGCAGCTCAATCAGTTGATGGAATGGATCTGGAAGAATTAACCCTCTGTGTATCCCGAAGAACATCTACGTGTCCTCAGAACCAATATTGCAGCAGTACAAAGTCTGGTGCAGACTGTTGCCGGGACGTTAGGCCCTAAAGGTTTAGATATTCTCTTAGTTGATGAAGCAGGCCGTATGATCCTCACCAACGATGGAATTGAGATCTTACGCCAATCAGATTTTCAACATCCCGCCGCTCGTCTGGCTGTAGATGCCCTCCAAGCCCAAGAGCAACAGGTTGGCGATGGCACCACGACGGCGACGGTTTTAACGGGCGCTTTACTCGGTGCGGCCCTCCGGTCCATCGAACAGGGCGTACCGGTCAATCTCCTGATCAAGGGGATACAACGGGGGATCGAGCAAGCCATTACCACGCTCCAGACCCAAGCCCTACCCGCCGATCCCGAGAAGCTTTTTCAAGTCGCCTTGATTGCGGCCCGTGAAGATCAACCCCTAGCAACCCTAGTGTGGCAAGCGGCCCAACACCTCAGCCCCGAACGAATTATGGGGATCAACTTAGCGGACTGGATCACCAGTCAGGTCGGCGCAACCCATCATTTGATCCCCGGTGTGGTAGTGGGCAAACGCCCCCTCAATCCCCCTTTAGAAAATTGGACCGCAACGGGTACGGTTTTAGTTTTGGCTGACGGACTTGAGCCGGAGGCCCTCGATAGTCAAACCCTCAGTACGGAGGCGGGATTTAGTCGCTATTTAAAGGCCCAAGATCAATTTCAACAGGCCCTCCACACCTTAATCGAAGCGAACGTCTGTTGCGTCATTACCGAAAAAGCCATTGCCCCCATCGCTGAAGCCTTTTTGTACGAACATAATATTTTGGCCCTAGCGCGCGTGATCCAACGCGACCGGGACCGGGTATGTCGCTTTAGTGGCGCGCGACCGGCCAAGGCCCTCAGAATTTTGGGCGCTACTACGGATCTTTTGCCCTATTTAGGACAGGCCACGGTCCACTATCAATGGGATACCGCCCAGGTAATGTTCCAGGAAGGAGGAGGCGAACCCCAGGCCACCGTTGTCCTCGGGGCGGTGAGCGCCGAAGTTGCTGCTGAACAAGAACGGATCGGGGCCGATGCCTGTGGTGCGTTACAAGCCGCCCTTAAAACAGGGGTAGTGACGGGGGGTGGGGTGGCAGAATGGACCTGTCGCAGTGCGGTTCAAGACCTAGCCAACAAAACCGAAGACCTCAGTCGCTATGGAATACTTTGTGTCGTTGAAGCCCTAGGGAAACCCTTAGAACAGATCATTCTCAACAGTGGCTATGCGCCCCTCGAAAAACTTACCCAGCTTGAAGCCCAACACCGGCAAACCAGCAATCCCCATTTAGGCATCGACTGTGAAACTGGATGCATTGTGGATCTTGCGGCACAGGGTATCTTTGATCCGGCAGGGGTGAAAACCCAAGCCCTTAGTGTTGCCGGAGAGATTACATTGAGAATCCTGCGGATCCAAACCCTTATTCGTCGTCGTCCAGAGCCTGCGGTATGACCGGGATCATCTTAATTTTGGGGGTCCTACTGGGCCTCAGTACGAGCGTGCAGGCCCAGACCTCGGTAGAGCAACGCGGGGAGTTACGGATCATCAATCGCGCCAATGTCGCAGTACGGGTGGTGATCACCCTCCGTAGCCAACCCGCGCGCAGCTTTTACTGGGAGTATGGCCCCAACGAGGGGAGCAATCGTGTACTGCATCTACAGACCGCAGGCAAGCCTTTGCAGCTCGTCCAGGGAGACGCAGTCGCTGCCTTTACCACCAGTGGACCGGCGCGGGCTTGGGGACCCTTCATTGCCGGACGGTCTGCGGCGTTAGTTTGGGAGGAGCGCACCCGCACCTGGATCTTGGCCTTGAGTCGTGATCCGATCAAGAACGTCGGTAAAGCTGTGGGAACAGGAGCAGCCCTCCGGGTGGGCAATGGCACGACGATCCCTGTCCGGGTTGTGTTGACCAAGGCCGATAGTACCCTCCAAGGAGCTTACTGGGACTTAGCACCCCTACAAGGTAGCCCCGAGGGACAGGAATTGGCCTGGGCCGGGTCTGGGGTGCGCATTGGTGAAGGGGATGTTTTTTTTGTCTTTGCGACGGATAGTTCACGCCGCTACTGGGGACCAAACATTATTGGGTTTACACCAGCCCCTTTTTGGAATGCCCGACGACGTTTTTGGAGTACCCTCGTGCGGCCCTAGCCCCCACCCACTACGGTCACAATCTCCAATTGATCTTGGTGTTGAAGCACGGTTTCGGCCCAGTACTGCCGATGCAGGATCTCACCGTTATATTCAATAACTACCAGTTGCTCCGCTAGCTTAAGTTGGGCTAAAAAACCACGCACTGTGAGGCCCGGTGTAACAGATTGGGTATCCCCGTTTACCTTGAGGCTGATCATGTCTAGGGTCCAATACGGGGTGAGAACGCAAAAATAGCACACAATCAGCGCCTGCGTACCCCCTTTTCAAAATCTGGTAATGGTGTTTAAATTGGGTGACCACGCTTCTAATGCCTAGATGTAGTGGATCCTATTTGGAGTATCCTGTGCGTGCACCCAAAGTTTTAAGTATTCAAGCAGCCCAAGATATAACCACAGACCTAGGGCGCTTTAGCCTATATTCCGGCGAAGGCAAAGGCAAATCAGCGGCAGCCCTAGGGGTAGTTCTGCGCTCCATTGGGCTAGGGGTAGCCCGCCGCCAGGATCATCGGGTGGCCTTAGTGCGCTTTCTCAAGGGAGCTGAACGGACCTACGATGAGGATGCCGCAATTCAAGCAATCCGTAGTTTTTATCCTCATTTAATTGATATGGTCCGTTATGGACGCTCGGAATTTTTTGGACCCACGGATCTTTTGCCCATTGACTTTGAGGAGGCCCAACGGGGATGGCAGGTCGCCACGGGCATGATCCTTTCGGGACTCTATCAAGTGGTCGTACTCGATGAACTCAGCCCAGTGATTGACCTGGGGCTTTTGGAAGTCTCGGAAGTCACCCGAGTCCTAAAAAATCGTCCTGCCCATGTGGAGATCATTATTACCGGGCGTTCGCCCCATATCGATCTGATGGAGATGGCCGAACTTCATTCGATCCATACCCCGCGCATCGGTACAGCCCCCATTGATGGGGTCCACTTTACAACCGGGTCAGGGAAGGGTAAATCCACCACCGCCCTAGGACAAGCCCTCAAGTGTGTGGGCCGGGCCATTGATGGCTCTGACCGCCGCAAGATGAAGATCCTACAATTTCTTAAAGGCGGGAAATTTGGTCTGTATTCCGAAGATGCTGCCCTCGCAGCCCTCCGGGAAATTGCCCCGGATCTTATTGAGCATGAACGCTACGGGCGCGCCACGATTGTTTTTAAAAATGTGCCCCCTGGGGTAGACCCGGCCCAAGGCCGTCAAGAAGTGGATTATGCCTTTGCGCGCTCCGGCTTTTGGTCGGCCCTTGAGGCCATTAGTTCGGGTGAATTTCAACTAGTCGTCATGGATGAGATCTTTCCTACCCTTGATCTCGATCTGATCCCCGATGGGGCCAATCGTCTTTTGGAGGTCTTACAAAAGAAACGATCTGACGTGTTGGTTCACCTGACAGGCCGCTCCTGGGAGGGTAATCCAGCGATGCAAGGGCTTTTACAAGCCTGTGAAAGCCATACTTATATTGAGGGCCGCAAGCATTACTATACCTGTGATCCTGAGAGTCGTCGGGTGGGCGTAGATTGTTAGGAAGAATACATATAGGCTTGCAAATTGAAGACTCTTACCCTGAATTGCGACTTTTGATCAACCCTTAGTCCTCTCTTAATGTTAGCGACCCCCAGTACAGGGTATATTTGCCAAGACAACATCGGTCTAGGCTATGAGCATCCGCGATTGCGTCCGCACCAAGATCGTTGCTACCGTTGGCCCCGCCACAGATAGCCCAGAAGTAATGACTCGGCTAATCTTAGCCGGAGCTACGACCCTACGCTTAAATTTTTCCCACGGCACCCATGCCGATCATCTACGTCGGATCCAAATGATCCGTCAGATTGAGCAGGAACTCCAGCAACCCGTAGCCATCCTCCAAGACCTCCAAGGTCCCAAGATCCGTTTAGGTGTCTTTAAAAAAGGGCCGATCCAACTGGCCATAGGCGACCCCTTTATTCTGACCAGCCGTCCGGTGGAATGCGATCAGCATCGAGCCACCGTTACCTACGATAAACTCGCCCAAGAAGTCCCCGCTGGTGCCCAGATCCTTTTGGATGATGGGCGGGTGGAAATGCTGGTGGAAAAAGTTGATCTCCAAGACGAAACCCTCCACTGTCGCGTCGTGGTGGGCGGAAAACTCTCCAGTAATAAGGGCGTAAATTTTCCTTCGGTGATCCTCTCCATTGCCGCCTTGACTGAAAAAGACCGCGAGGACTTAGTCTTTGGCCTCCAGCAAGGAGTGGATTGGGTCGCCCTATCTTTTGTGCGCAATGCCGAAGATGTGGTCGAACTCAAGCAACTGATGAAGCAATTGGGCCGTTCGGTACCCGTGGTTTCTAAGATCGAAAAACATGAAGCCATGCAGGTGATCGACGCTATTGTCGCGATTTCCGATGGGATCATGGTCGCCCGTGGGGATCTAGGGGTAGAAATGCCCGCCGAACAAGTACCGCTTTTACAAAAACAACTGATTCGTTTGGCTAACGCTGCCGGAAAACCGATCATCACTGCTACGCAAATGCTCGATTCAATGGTTCAGGTCCCCCGGCCCACTAGAGCAGAAGTCTCCGACGTTGCCAATGCAATTTTAGATGGCACCGATGCGGTTATGCTCTCCAATGAAACCGCCGTGGGCGCGTTTCCCGTAGAAGCTGTCCTGACCATGACCCGCATTGCCCAAACCACCGAGCGGGAGTACAAGCGCCCTAGCTACGCCCAGATGGAGACTTCGATCACCAACTCCATTGCCCAAGCGGTAGGTCAAATCGCTGAACAACTCAATGCCCGCGCTGTGATCACCCTTACTAAATCCGGGGCCACCGGCCGCAACGTGAGTAAATTTCGGCCCCAAAAACCAATTTTGGCCGTGACCCCTTCCCAAGAAGTCGCGCGTCAATTGCAAATGGTATGGGGGGTTTATCCTCTGATCTCCATTGACCTACCTTCTACGCGTCAGACCTTCCAAGCAGCCCTCGAAGCCGCCCTTGCTCAAAACTTGATCACCCAAGGAGATTTGGTGATCATGACCGCGGGTACGTTGAGTGGGATTTCCGGCTCCACGGATTTGATCAAAGTGGAAGTCGTGACGGCAGTTTTAGGCCGTGGTCAAGGCCTGGGCACCCAGGTCGTGACCGGACGCGCCAGGGTTGTAAATGCCAATAATACCGAAGCGGTCCAAGCCGACGAGATCCTGGTAGCCGAGTCTACTAATGTTTCGTTTATCGAAGCCATTCGTAAGTGCGCTGGGATCATCACGGAAACAGATGGCGTAAAATCCCATGCCGCAATTATTGGTGACCGTTTGGGTGTGCCTGTGATTGTCGGGGTCGAAGAAGCCACTAAGCGCATTCACACCGGGGCGATTCTCACCCTCGATCCCAAGCGGGGCATTGTCTATTCCGGTTCACCCGTAGTCTAATCCGCCTTAACTAAAGGTCTGGCGGATCCCGTCTAGGATCCGTTCTGTGGCCTTGCCATCGCCAAAAGGATTAATGGCTTGGGCCATACTTTTATAGACCACCGGGTCTGTCAGCAAAATACTCCCTTGGGTCACGATCTCGGCGGGATCCGTGCCCACAAGACGCGCTACCCCCCCTGTGATCGCCTCGGGGCGTTCGGTGGTTTCCCGCAAAACCAGTACGGGCTTACCTAGGGCTGGTCCTTCCTCCTGGAGTCCCCCTGAATCGGTCAGGATCAAGGTGCAATGCTTGATGCAGCCCACTAGGGCTGGGTAGTCCAAAGGCTCCGTGAGTTTGGCTCGGGGATGATCCCCTAGGGCAGCGCGTAGGGGTTCACGGACCGTCGGATTGGGATGTAAGGGCAAAACCAACTTGGTTGCGGGAAACCGGTCTAACAATTCGCGCAGTGCCCCAGCAATCTGAACCAGGGGCTGGCCCCAATTCTCCCGGCGATGAACCGTTGCCAACAGTACCTGATCCTGATCCCAGTCAATTCCTGCTAAATCCGGGGGCTGACAGGTCGGGGCAATGGTTTGTAGGGCATCGATCACCGTATTTCCGGTCAGGTAGACCCCTTGGGTGATCCCGTCGGCGGCTAAGTTTTCCACCGCCAGGGCCGTAGGAGCAAAATGTAGGCGGGCCAATTGAGAGGTCAAGCGCCGATTCATTTCTTCGGGAAAAGGATTATCCGCCTGTTCTGTGCGTAACCCGGCCTCCACATGACCAATGGGGAAGCGCCCATAAAAAGCAGCCAGTGCCGCCGCAAAGGTGGTGGTGGTATCGCCCTGCACGAGGATCAAATCAGGCTGATGGGCCAAAAAACGTTCCTCTAGCCCCGTTAAGCACCGACAGGTGATCTGCGCTAGGGTCTGCCGGGGGGTCATGATTTGGAGGTCTTCATCAGGGGTAATGCCAAACCAACCGAGGGTTTGCTGCAAAATAGCCTGATGCTGCCCGGTGGCGATCACGATGGTTTGCCAAGATGTTTCGCGCAGTCCCAAGATGACTGGGGCCAGCTTGACCGCTTCAGGGCGTGTGCCCAGTACTACCAAGATCTTCACGAGAACATTTGGCGATGAAACTGCTCCAACCGCTCTAGGTCTTCTTTAAGATCAGGGTCTCGCTGGCGGCGAAAATTCCGAATCTTATCTTCGACGAACTGGCGGGCTTCACCCCTAGAAACCGCTTCATAGGCAGGCGGCTCTCCGGTTCGTTCCGTCACCACAAAAAACAGCCGGTGGGCATACAACGTGGTGAACAAACTCTTAGCCTGCTCCACAGTTGGGCATACAACATAGAGAAGCCCAAAGCTGGGATGATGAATGTACCGCTCACCCATAGACCCGGTTTTTGGCACTCCATAACCCTAATACGTTAATAGTGTATCGTCAATTACCACTAATGAACCTTCCGTGCCTTAGAAACAGTTAGTTTCAACATCGTTGATTCGTTAAGTCTAGGCCCCTGTAGCGCTGGGCTAAGATGTAGCGGTCTGATCTCAAAAAGTGATGAAAAACGAGCCCTTTTTCTTTGAAGGTTCTCCCGATCAAGCTTGCCTCCTCTTGCATGGCTTGGGGGGCGGAGCCTATGAGCTGTATCTCTTGGGGGAGTTTCTGCATGGTTTGGGCTATACGGTCCAAGGATTGCTGTATCCCGGACATGATCAGCCCGGTCCCAAAATGCCCCGTTCAACTTGGGATCAGTGGTATAAGCATAGTGAAGCGAGCTATCAGCAACTAGCCCTGAAATATTCTAAAATCTATGTGATCGGTCACTCTACGGGTTGTCCGTTGGCCTTACATTTAGCGGCCCATTATCCCGTTGCCAAGTTAGTATTAATGAGTCCTTATTTGCGTCTGCGCCACCAGTGGTACTACCTATTGCCCCTAGAGGCTTATTTATTTTCTTTGGGCTATATAATCGATGATGTACCAAGTTTTAATTTACCCATTAAAGATTCTAAAATGCGTCAAGCTGCTGACCAAGTGGCTTTTCTACAAACTTTTAATATCACGGCTGTGCGCAGCGCCAATGCCTTGATCGATCTGGTTAAAACTGAACTATCTAAGATCCACACGCCAACTTTGATCCTCCAATCTCGTGAAGACAGTGTGGTAGACCCCGCCGGGGCTGAATATTATTACCAGAATATTGGCGCCTCAATTAAAAAAATTCACTGGCTAAAAACATCCGATCATACGATTGCTTTAGATCTAGAGCGTGAGGAAGTTTTTAGCCAAATCAAAGCGTGGTTATAGCGGACTAAGCCAGGGGGTAATAAATTGCTTGAGTAGAGGGATCATGGACTCAGAGCACCCTAGAGGTTCAGTGATCAACCAGCCTTTTTGGTGAGCGAGGATAGTGGCCCAATCCACCAAGCCCCCAGAAAATAAAAATAAGGGCACAACGATCCCAGGGGTCTCAAATTGGGACAGTTGCCGTTCTAAGGCGGCGGGATCGGGCTGATAACACACGAGGGCTACAGGCTGCGCATACTGGGTTTGGACTGCTTCGGTTAAACCATGCAGGGCAACAAGGGCGGTGGAGCGGCGGGAGCCATGGGCAAACAAGACGATGGGGTTTTCTGTCGGAGTTTGCTCGGCTAATAGTTGGGGTAATTGAGGACATGTTCCCCATACGGAGGTAGAGATCACGGTCAGTTGGGGCCAGAGGGCTTGAACTTCCCCCAAAGACCGAGGCACGTCCTCACAGGCATGGACCCCCGGACTCATAAACAGAGGAACTACTATTAAACGGTCTGTGGCTCTTTGGGTCAGGATCTGACTGATTTGACCCGTCAGGTCGGTCGGCCCAAATTCTAAGGTTGCACACCGGACTAGGTGGGGCAGATGCCTTTGTAGACGGGCAGTTAATTGCAGTAATTCTTGCTCAGCCCGTGGATCGGGGCTACCGTGGGCGCAAAGTAAGACGGTGGTGGACATCGTAGGGGCGAGACAGTTTTTGGGCGAACTTCTTGATCTTAGCGAGGAACAACCGGATCAGAGGATACAATAAACCTGATAAATGTGTGCTACATCTAGAGTTCTCTGGAGCGTATAACATGTCAGCGGTATTTCGTGAGGGCATGTCGGTCTTTGATGAAGGCAACTATGAAGAGGCCGGCAGGTTATTTGAATTAGCTGCTGTCGAAGAACCCAACGACCCTAGGGTCCAGATTTGGCTGGCTACGACCTATCAAAAACAAGGCCGCATCAGTGAAGCCATAGCCATTTTTGAAGCTTTAGCCCAAACCACCGATCCTGTCCTCCGTAAAGTAGTCGAACGGGGGATCAAAAATTGTCAAGCAGCGTCCCTCAATACCGCTTCCGCCTACAGTAACTATCAAGAATTCCAAGCGCCCGTGGGCGAATACCAGCCCAATCAACGGTTTTTACGCACCGACGATCCCTATGCTACGGGCGCACCCAGTCTTGTTAACGCCCTTCTCGAGGCCCCGGCGCGGCCCCGGGGCGTGGGCGATATTATTTCTGAGGGTGTAAGACTTTATCGCCAGCGCTTTCAAGAGTATGCCTTATTATCCCTTTGGGGTTATCTACGGGCAACACTGATTATCTTTGTCGGGGTAGTTATTGGCGGGGGGGGGGCGGTTTTTGTTTTGTGTGTGTTGGGCTTAGGTGCGGTCTTGAGTGACCCTATCGTGCAAGAATATGGGCGTAATCCAAGCAATGATGCAGCCTTAGCGGCCCAGGTTTTTAGTCAATATGGCCTAGCCCTATTGGTAGGCTTAGGGGCTTTTCTCGTACCCATTGCAGCTATCTCTACCTTTGCGGTCCGAGAATATGTCGTCTACCAAATGCGGGTACAACGGACTGCGTTTGGCGATCTCTGTGGTCAGTCCTTTGATCCGACAGATACCAAAAATCAAGCTCTAGACAAAAGCTGGACCTTGACTTGGTCGGCAGTGCTGGTGGGTAGTGTCCTCACCTTACCCTTTATTGCTTGGCTGATCATGGTGGTGGTCGCTGTAGTATTAAGTTCATTAGCAACCGGAGAACCCTCCCCCCTAGCTGTCCTGACGTTTTTTGGGGTCTTTCCTGCGATCTTAATTTACTTCTATCTCACCATTAGAACCCTCCTGGCGGCCCCGACGTTAGCTGTTGAGGATTTAGGGTCTATCGCCTCAGTGCAACGCACCTGGCAAGCCCGCCTGTCTTACGTGCAATACCTGTCATGCTCCCTCACAGCCCGAGCGGGCGTACAAGCTCCCGCCAGCGAGCCTGTGTCAGTCTTGCCACAAAGACGCCTCAGCGGCCGTGCTAGCCAGCCTTTCCATCGCGCCCGAGCGCCCGTACGGAGAGATAGCCATCGATCACGATCGCCACTTGGCGATG
>JANNOF010000393.1:0-7488 GCA_031398925.1 Gloeobacteraceae cyanobacterium SOY_34_metabat_371
TCAGTATGTATTCTAAGCTTTTAAAAGATTAGCGGGTGGCGGGAATCGAACCCGCTACTACAGTTTGGAAGACTGTGGTTTTACCAGTAAACTACACCCGCGCCTTGATCATCATAGCAGGCCCATGACCTGTTTCATGTCCCGGACTGCCCGCTCTAGACCCACCAAGGCGGCTCTAGCAACAATACTATGTCCAATATTGAGTTCCTCCATCCCTGAGATCCTGGCTATGGGGGATACATTCCAATAGGTCAAGCCATGTCCAGCATTGACCCGCAGACCCAGATCTAGGGCTTTTTCAGTTGCGGTATGGAGCTTAAGTAATTCGGCTTGGCGGGTTATGGCATCGGGGGCATCGGCATAACGACCCGTATGGATCTCGATAAATTGAGCGTGGATCTGGGCTGCGGCCTGGATCTGAATTAGATCAGGATCAATAAATAAACTCACTGGGATCCCGCTCTTTTGTAAGCGTTCCACGGCAGAGCCGACCCGGTCTGTTTGACCCGCCACCGCCAGCCCGCCTTCGGTGGTCACTTCCTCACGGCGTTCTGGCACCAAGGTGACGTAATCAGGACGGATCTGGAGGGCAATGGCAACCATTTCTTCGGTGACCGCCATTTCTAAATTCAAATGAGTCCGCACTGTCTGCCTGAGGATCTGTACATCTCGGTCTTGGATATGACGGCGGTCTTCTCGTAAATGAACCGTGATCCCATCGGCTCCCCCCAATTCGGCTAACACAGCCGCCGCAACGGGATCCGGCTCGACGGTCTTGCGGGCTTGACGGATGGTTGCAATGTGATCGATATTGACGCCTAGGCTGAGCATCGGTGATCTCACAACGTAGAAGTACTAACTAGCTAAACTCAGCTTCAAGTACATCATCATCATCTTGTTCGGCTGGGGGCGTATAAGTAGGCTGAAAGTTGTAAACTGCGTGCACAACATTTTTACGCACTTGAACGAGCATTTGCAAGAACATTTCGTAGCCTTCGTTTTTGTATTCAATCAAGGGATCTTTTTGTCCATATCCCCGTAGACCAATCGCCTCGCGGAGGGCTTCCATTTGCTGGAGGTGTTCGCGCCAGAGATTATCAATATTTTGAAGAATGAAAAAGCGCTCCGCTTGGACCATCAATCCAGGTTGAATCGAATCGATGAATTCGGCTTTACTTTCATACGCAAATTTGGCTTGGGTTTTGAGGTCTTCTTGGAGTTCGCTCAGGGAAAATTCTTGGAGTTGGGCGGGGGTTAGATCCGACAAAAGCGGGATCAATTGCTGCAGGATCTGAACTAGGGTTGTCAGGTCCCATTCTTCGGGGGGAATATCCGTATTGATCTGAGAAAGGACGAGTTCATCAATGGTTTCAGAGATATATTCCCAAACCACTTCGGTGAGTGAATCACTCTCTAAGGCCCGACGACGCTGGGTGTAGATCGCCTTACGTTGGATATTTAATACTTCGTCGTATTCAAAGACCTGTTTGCGCTGGTCGTAATAAAAAACCTCAACTTTTTGTTGGGCGTTTTCCAGAGCTTTGGTCAGCATGCCTGACTCAATGGGCATATCTTCTTCAACGCGAAAGGCGTCCATTAAAGTCGCTACGCGATTGCCCCCAAAGATCCGCAGGAGATTATCTTCAAGCGACAGGAAAAAGCGGGTAGATCCAGGGTCACCTTGACGCCCTGCCCGACCCCGGAGTTGGTTATCAACGCGGCGGGATTCATGACGCTCTGTGCCGATCACATGCAGGCCGCCGAGTTGGACGACTTCGTCATGTTGGGCATCGGTGTGGGTTTTGAATTCTTCATAAATAGCCTGAAATGCCCCGCGTAACGTTATGATCACTTGGTCGTCAACGGGTGCTTTTTCAGAAGCAACTGCTAACATATCGTCGATCTGTAAAGCAGGTAAATTATTAGATCCGTAAACTTCAACGGTTTTTACCACCGCTTGTTTGATCACCTGTTTGGTTTCGCTGGTTAATTCTGCCGGAAAAAGGCTAGCGGAGGGTTGCCAATTTTTCTTGGTGGTGGCCCCAAAGCCCTTAGCTTGACTACGGCGCCGCCCCCCATTTTGTAGCATGAGCATGGCGTTATTTTCAGCATCTTCTTCTATGAGCAAAGCGGGCAAAAGCTCAGCTTTAAGGGCTAAACGGGCCATATATTCAGCATTCCCGCCCAAAAGAATATCCGTTCCGCGACCAGCCATGTTGGTGGCAATGGTGACCGTTGATTTGCGTCCCGCTTGGGCGACAATCTCCGATTCACGTTCAACATTTTCAGGTTTGGCATTGAGCAAATTGTGGGCGATCTTGCGTTCCTTGAGGATCTCAGAAAGCACCTCGGATTTTTCAACCGAAGTGGTACCTACCAGAATGGGCCGGCCCTTTTTATAAAGTTCTTCGATCTCGATAGCAACAGCCACCCATTTGCCTTTTTCAGTCTTATAAACCTGATCGGCCCAATCCCCACGCACAACTTTACGATTGGTGGGAATGGGGGTAACTTCTAGGCTGTAGATCTTGCCAAATTCTGCTTCTTCGGTCAGGGCAGTACCCGTCATACCCGAGAGCTTGGGATAGAGTAAAAAGAGATTTTGATAGGTGATCGTAGCGAGGGTTTGGCTCTCGTTTTGGATCGGGACATTTTCCTTAGACTCAATGGCTTGGTGCAGGCCATCGGACCAACGACGACCGGGCATGACCCGACCGGTGAATTCATCAACGATGATCACTTCGCCATCACGAATAATATAGTGCACATCTTTTAAAAAGAGTTCTTTGGCTTTAACCGCATTAAATACGTAGTGCGCCCAAGGATTTGCCGGATCAAAAAGATCCCGGACCTCGAGCATGGCTTCCGTTGCTTCGTAGCCTTCTTCGGAAAGTAAAATATTGCGTTCTTTTTCAGCGACTTCGTAGTGGGTGCCTTTTTCTAAACGGGCCACCACTTGGGTTGCCATTTGATACTTCTCGGCTGGTTTTGCCACCATGCCCGAAATGATCAAAGGCGTACGGGCTTCATCAATGAGGATTGAATCTACTTCATCAATGATCGAGTAATTAAAGGTCGGCTGGACTAATTCGCCCAGGCTCGTCGCCATATTGTCCCGCAGATAGTCAAAACCCAGCTCGCTGTTGGTGACATAGGTAATATCGCAACTATAGTTTTGACGACGCTCAGCCGGACTCATATTATTTTGGATCAATCCCACCGTAAGGCCCAAAAACCGATGGACCTGCCCCATCCACTCCGAGTCGCGCCGGGCGAGGTAGTCATTCACGGTGATGACGTGGACCCCTTTACCCGATAGGGCATTGAGGTAACTAGGCAGGGTAGCAACGAGGGTTTTACCTTCCCCGGTCTTCATCTCAGCAATTTGGCCTTTGTGTAAAACCATGCCTCCGAGCAGTTGCACATCGTAGTGCCGGAGGCCCAAAACCCGGCGTGCCGCTTCGCGCGTGACGGCAAAGGCTTCAACGAGCAAATTATCTAGGGTTTCGCCGTTGGCGAGGCGTTCGCGAAACTTGGTGGTTTGATCCCGTAGCTCGCTATCGGAAAGTTTTAGGATATCTTCTTCAAGGGCGTTAATCTCCGCCACCTTGGGCTGGTACTGTTTAACCTTGCGTTCCTGAGGGTCGCCAAACAGCTTGCCGAAAATTTTAAACATGACAGCCAATCATTGAGGTCTGGTGCGATCTTAGCACTCTGGCTATAGTAATCTCCATGTACCGTTGTCCTGAGTGCTGGCAAGAATTATTAATGCGCTTTGATCCGTGTCCGGGATGTCAGGAACAGGGGGTAGAGCGGGCACGGGGACAACGGGCTAAGCAGCGGCGCAAGAATTATGATCCGGTGGGACAGATCCTAAGCGTTGAATTTTGGGGCCTTTGGCGCCTATATCCCGTTTGTCCTTGCTGCGCCCAAACCTGGGGTACTAAAGAATATATTAGTTTGGATCACATCGTGCCCCTTTCCAGAGGTGGCCCCAATGTGATTGATAATGTCCAGCCCCTATGCCAACGGTGCAATCTTTGGAAAAGTGATCATATTATTTATTTTGACCGGGCCTTTTGGGGTAAATCCGGTGCCCTACCCGTCGCCCTGTGGTCCTTTCTTCCGCCCACCCTCCCTGAACTAGGCCAACTGACCCTTTTGGAACCCCCGTTGGATCTAGCGGCCCGCTATCCCCAGGTGACCCCTGATCATTTAGAGCAGATCACCTTGACCCTAACCCGTCAGGAACTCCACGCTGCTTCCCTAGTCTAGAAAGATCAAAACCACAGCCCAACCCCAGAGATTGCCATGATTACCCGCCTAAAATTTACGGCCTTATCCCTTCTAAGTAGCCTGCTGCTCTTTGCCTGCGGGGCCGCGCCGGTGTTTGCGTGCCGCTGCGCCCAACCCCCCGCACCCAAGGCAGCCCTGGCCACGGCGGGGGATGTCTTTGTGGGCCGGGTGACGCGCGTGGATATGATCCAAGACCCGCAAAAGAAGATCTTGGATACCGCCACTGGTGAAGTGCAACGCATTACCTTGCGGGTAGATCGTTCGTGGAAAGGAGCTAGGGCTAAAACTGTCGTAGTGTTCACCCAGCCGGGTAAATGTAGCCCCGACTTTCAAAAGGATCAGGATTATCTCGTTTACACTACACGCCAATCTGCCCCCGTAGTTCTAGGGTGCGGACGTACCACTTTATTGGAAAATGCTCAAGAAGACCTGAAGGAACTTGGCCCTAGCCTATGATCACGATTCGCCTTGCTACCCCTGCGGACTGGCCTGCTATTATCGCAATTTATAATCAAGCGGTTCCTTCACGACAGGCTACCGCCGAGTTAGAACCCGTGACGGTGGAAAGTCGCCGTATTTGGTTTGAAAAGCATCAAGACCGTTACCCGATCTATGTCGCTGAAAAAGAACCAGGCCAGATCCTAGGTTGGGGGTCTTTGAGTGAATTTTATTCGGGTCGGGGGGGCTACTTTGAAACGGCTGAAGTTTCGGTATACATCGATCTACACAGTCAAAGCCAAGGCATTGGACGGGCTTTACTGGAGCACTTGATCCGCAGTGCCCCGACCCTAGGCTTTAGACGCCTTGTGGCTTTGATCTTTGCCCATAACCCTGCCAGTCTTAAAATGTGTGCCCGTCTGGGCTTCACTCAGTGGGGCTATCTTCCTGGAGTTGCCAATATGGACGGCGTAATCCGAGATCTGGAGATCTTGGGGTTAGTCTTAACTACGGATCATCTAGAGGGGTAGATCAAGTCTCGCGGCAAAAGGCCGTAGATCCGTTGATCCCACAGTTGACCCGCTTTAAATTGATGCTGACGCAGGTAGCCTTCTTCTTGGAAACCAACTTTTTTGAGCACCCGTCCTGAAGCCAGATTAGGGGCAAAGATCATGGCCCAAATACGCACTAAGCCGTACTCTCTAAAACCCGTATGACATAGAGCACTAAGGGCTCCTGTCATGATCCCTTGGCCCCAATAGGGTTTGGCTAACCAGTAGCCCACTTCGGCGCGGGGCGTATGATCAGCACCCAGGTCGCGTAGCCCAATCCCGCCGATCAGTTGGCCCTCAGGTGCGCGGATGGCAAAATTAAGTACCCTCCTTGCCTGTTGCGTTTCCTGGGTGACGTAGGTGATCCAGTCCTGGGCATGGGCCAGGGTATAGGGATGCGGCAGGGCCGATGTATAGCGATGCATCAGGGGTTCTTGGAGGTGATCCCGTAGGAGGGGGGCATCACTGGGGACGAGCGGGCTAAGGGCATAGCCTCGCTCCAGGAGGATCAGGGACATAGAGGCCAGCCAGCAAATTATAAGAAGCTTACATTTTAGTGGGTAGGGTTACGGGTCGGTGTCATAATACCCCAACGGAATCTAGGCCGTCTGAATGGTCCTCGCACCTCAAATCCAGGTTCACAAGGATATTTTATTTAATCTGGAACTGCCCCTAGGCGTGCCCTGTACCCTATGGCGTCATCGTTTTGAACCTCAAGGCAAACCAGCCAAGGGGCCTTTGGCGGTAGTGGTGACAGGGTTACACGGTGATGAATTAGATGGGGGCTACATTTGTTATCGGCTGGCCCAGTTTTTGCGTCATTTGCCTCCGGGCTGGACGTTGCGCGGTCAGATCCATCTGTTACCCAATGCCAATCCTTTGGGAACCAATATTGGGCAGCGGACTTTAGGCTTCAGCCCCAGTGACCTCAACCGCAATTTTCCAGGTTCATTACACGGATCGAGTCCTGAACAGTTGGCTTGGGCAGTTTTTGCGGAAGCCCAGCAAGCGGCTTTGTGTGTGGATATTCACAGTAGTAATGAATATTTAACCGAAGTCCCCCAAGTGCGGGCCGTGGATCAACCGCGTCTATGTAATTTAGCCCAGACTTTGGGGCTAGGGCTAATTTGGACCCATACGGCGCATCATTGGATCGGTGGAACGCTGGCTAAGGCTCTTTTTGAGCACCATGTCCCCGCTTTAGTGATTGAAATGGGCACGGGACAGCGGATCCATGCTGCTTGGAGTGAGCGCGTAGTCCAGGGCCTACTGCATCTCTGGGTACGCATGGGGGTTTTGGCGGTAGATCATACGCTTCCGGTTTTGCCTATTTCACGGGTTGCCAATGAAAATAACGTCTTTTATTTGAGTGCCCCGCGTGCGGGACTCTTGATCCTCGAAGAAGGGGTCCAGGCGGGAATGAGTGTGGAGTCTGGACAAAAACTGGCCCAAGTGATCAATCCCACGGATTTGACCCAAACCTCCGTTTATGCTCCGGTGGATGGTTATTTATTTACCCTGCGTGCCCATCCCCTTGTCTATGAGGGATCTCTAGTGGCCCGGATCATGCGGACTTCGTAGACTGTTGATCAATTAAACATAAAGACCCTAAAGAGCTTCAAAGCTGAGCTAGAAGACTGTAGGGCCTAGATTGCTAATTTCCGTCTAGCTAGGATCTAAGCTAACGGCTCTTAAGCTGTTCGTACTTCTGGCGGTATTTTTCGTAGAGTTTGGTTTGGCGATTGCTCAGATCAATAACTCGTCCTTGGATAAAAGCCCGTTCGACATTAGTACGAATATCCAAAGGATCGCCATTCGTCACGATTAAGGTCGCATCTTTGCCGACTTCAATCGATCCCAAGCGGTCAGCAACCCCAAGGATCTGGGCTGGATAAAGGGTAATTGCTTTAAGTCCTTCCTCAGGGGCAAGACCATAGGCCACCGCCATCCCCGCTTGATAGGGCAAATTGCGGTCATGGGCGGCTTCAAACCCGCTCCCAGAATTGGCAATGGCAAAACTGACCCCCGCCTCAGCCAGTTTGGCGGGGACGCTGTAGGGCGTATCGTAGGGGTCCGAGCGTCTCAGGGGTAGGGCGATCACAGGGCTAACGATCACGGGTACTGCCCGCTCTTTTAGTAGACTGGCAACCCGCCAGGCATCTTGGCCCCCGACCAAAATCAGCCGTAACCCTTCGCTGTTGGC
>JANNOF010000024.1:0-14615 GCA_031398925.1 Gloeobacteraceae cyanobacterium SOY_34_metabat_371
GGATATTGGTGGGCATAGTTGGTCGTCCCATCCAGCGGATCAATGGACCAAACGTAGGGGCTAGTACCGCTTTGACCTGATTCTTCGGCCCAGAAAGCATGATCAGGAAAATCGTTCTGGATCACCTTGAGAATGGCCTCTTCAGCTTGGGTATCGGCTTCACTGACAAGATTGCCGGGGGTCTTCTCGGAAATCTTTTTAAGTTGACCCCAGTAAAGATCGAGGACAGCCCCCGCTTGTTGGGCGGCTTTGATCGCCGTTGCTAAGTAACGCTCTTCCATGGCTACGGTGCTACTACAGGTCAGATCTACGGTAGCGTTTTAATCCGCTAATTGTCTGTCTTCGAGCCAGCAAGACCGCTATGATCAAATCGTAGGCATGGAGCAAACAATGGCCCCGAACCAACGTGGTTTTTTTGAAGAAGTTACTGTTGCAGGAAATCAACTGGTTGACAAGATCAAAGAACTCATCGAAGAAGGAAATATCCGGCGTTTGATCATCAAAGACCGTACGGGTTCTCGTACCCTCCTCGAAGTACCCCTCAATTTAGGGATGGCTGCGGGGGCGGGACTTGCGGTATTTGCCCTACCCTTAGCGATTCTTGGCGGTATTGCGACTACCGTTAGTCAAGCGCGCATTATTATTGAACGCTACGAGGACCCTAGCCAGTCCAGTGGGTCCACCAAAGAAAGTGGACCGACAATCATTGAAATTGACGACGATTAAGCAGGTTCCGGGGGGGCAACGGTCAGCCCTTCCCGGCGCAATAGTTCAACATAAAGTTCCGCCCGCTCCAAAACCCCGATCCACACGGTAGCGGTCCCCTTTTGATGGACTTGTTCCGTCAGTTCCCAGGCTTTGCCATCGGTCATTTCTGGAATATGGCGCATCAAACAATCGTGGACGTGTTGAAAGGTATTAAAGTCGTCATTGAGGACGATCACCTTCCATTCAGGCGGTTGCTTTTTTTGTTCCCGCACATCAGGTCGCGTTAGGACAGTAGGGCTGGATACGGCCCACACAGCGTTCATAGACACATTAACCGACACGTACAGTCTTAATTGTGACAGAGGTACTGGGTGCAGGGCATTCTTTTTGATCTTGGCAATACGCTGATCCGGGTCCGAGGCTCCGTGGGCCTCGTCTATGCCAACTGGGCCAAAAACTATGACCTGACTTTTGATCCTCAAGTGCTGGATCAACGGTTTAATAGGGCGTTTAAAGATATACCTAAAGTTGATTTTTCGACTACTACTGATTGGGAAGCCTGTGAGCGGGATTGGTGGCGGAAAGTCGTGATCCAGACCTTGGGCACAGAATTTGCGCACTTTGATCAGGGTTTTGATGAACTCTATGGACTTTTTGCCCAGGCAATAGTTTGGGAATGCTACCCAGAGGTGATCCGGGTTTTAGAATCCCTCACCCAGCAGGGGGTCCGTTTGGGCGTGGTATCTAATTTTGATGCCCGCCTGATCCCGCTATTGGCCGGTCTCAAGCTAGATCATTATTTTTCAGTGGTGGTGCATTCTACACAGGTGGGCTACGCCAAGCCCCATCCCCAGATCTTTCAGATTGCCTTAGAACGAATGGGGACGTTACCTGTGCAGACCCTACACATCGGAGATAGTTGGACCGAAGATGTCTTGGGTGCCCAAGCCCTAGGGATCAACGCCCTATGGCTCAATAGAAAAGGGGGCCATCTCGAAAGACAGCCCCAGATCCAAAATTTGGATCAAATAGTTACAGGGGCTTGTGAACGATGAAGCTGAGGATCTGACACTGTTTGATGTTGTCAAACCCGACTACCCGGATGTAACAGTTACGGAAAGCGCTACGGCAACCCGTGACTTCGCTGAGTACTTCATCTACGGACTTGGCTCCAAAGAGAGGAAGTTTCCACATGGTCCAGTAGAGTTCCGTCGGTTCGGAGGTCTCGTTAAACTCAATCGCGGGGATATAGCCCTTGTCTAAGATGTAACGGATTTGTTTGGCGATCTGAGCATCGGTCAAAGGGGGCAGGTACGAAAGCGTTTCGTAGTAGCGCTTTTTGGGCAGAGTTTGCATGATCAGTTCCTCGTTAACGTTTAAGAATCCGTAGGCGGTTGCGAAGGATCAAGAGCAGTGATGCGCTGGAGGTAGGCCAACTGATGATGTCGATTGGCTTCCTGGATCCCAGCTTTGGTCATCTCTGGTAGAAACTCCGCTACTTCATCAGCCAAGTGGGCGCGGACGGTCATGACCCGGAGTGCCAGTTCTCGCCGTTGGATCATGAGTTCTTGGAGGTACACTTCCCCGTCTTGGATCGCGCTTGTGGTCGAAAATTGGTTCAGCCACAAGCCCGTAGGCGGGTCCGTTTCGTATAACTGGGCCAAGATTACGCGCACCGCTTGGTAGGTGAGGTAACTGATCAGCGTCTTGGTGGTTGCTTTGGCAATCAGAGCTAAATCCATTGCAAACCCCAAAACGCTGATCCGGGTTAGTTAGTTTAGAGCGTGTCAACCGCTTTGAACTCGAACTTGATCTCTTTCCAGAGTTCGCAGGCAACAGCCAATTCTGGAGAGTACTTGCAAGCTTCGCGGATGATGTCGTTGCCTTCACGGGCCAAGGAACGGCCTTCGTTACGGGCTTGGACACAGGCTTCGAGGGCTACCCGGTTAGCAGTGGCTCCAGGGGCATTACCCCAAGGGTGACCAAGGGTTCCGCCGCCGAACTGGAGTACAGAGTCATCACCGAAGATTTCTACCAGCGCAGGCATATGCCATACGTGGATCCCACCGGAAGCTACCGCCATTACACCGGGCATAGAGGCCCAGTCTTGGGTGAAGTAGATCCCACGGGACATGTCTTTTTCAACATAGTTTTCGCGGAGTAAGTCCACGAAGCCCATGGTGATGCCACGTTCGCCTTCGAGTTTACCGACGACGGTCCCGGTGTGGATGTGATCGCCACCGGACATACGCAGGGTTTTAGCCAGCACCCGGAAGTGGATCCCGTGGTTTTTCTGACGGTCGATAACCGCGTGCATGGCGCGGTGAATGTGCAGCAAGATCCCGTTGGCCCGGCACCACTTAGCCAAAGTGGTGTTGGCGGTAAAACCAGCAGTCAGGTAGTCATGCATGATGATGGGCATTTTGAGTTCTTTGGCAAACTCAGCCCGTTCCAGCATTTCTTCGCAGGTGGCGGCGGTGCAGTTTAGGTAGTGGCCTTTGATCTCGCCGGTTTCGGCTTGGGCCTTGTGAATCGCATCGGCGACAAACAAGAACCGGTCACGCCAGCGTTGAAAAGGCTGGGAGTTGATGTTTTCGTCGTCTTTGGTGAAATCTAGACCGCCACGCAGACATTCATAAACAGCGCGACCATAGTTTTTAGCCGAAAGACCCAGTTTGGGCTTGATCGTACAACCGAGCAAAGGACGACCGTACTTGTTGAGCTTGTCGCGCTCAACTTGAATCCCGTGGGGCGGGCCTTGGAAGGTCTTGAGGTAGGCCACCGGGATGCGGAGGTCTTCGAGGCGCAAAGCTTTGAGGGCTTTGAATCCGAACACGTTACCGACAATCGAGGTCAGCATATTGGTAACAGAACCCTCTTCAAACAGATCCAAGGGATAGGCAATGTAGCAAATGTACTGATTATCTTCGTTGGGGACTTGCTCAATGTCGTAGCAACGGCCCTTATAACGATCTAGATCGGTCAAAAGATCGGTCCACACCGTGGTCCAAGTCCCTGTAGAAGACTCAGCAGCAACAGCGGCCCCGGCTTCTTCCGGGGGTACACCGGGCTGTGGGGTCACGCGGAAGGCCGCGAGAATGTCCGTGTCCTTGGGTGTGTAGTCTGGGGTGTAATAGGTCAATTTGTAGTCTTTGACCCCTGCTTGATATCCCTTGGTTTTTGACTGCGTGAACGTCACGGTTACCTCTGAGTAAATTTTTGGATCCTGCGCCTAGGATCCACGTCTTCGCGCCATGGACGCGCCTTACATAACCAGTGCGTACTCTGGAGGCAAGACACGAACCTGAATAGTCTCAAAGCCTGTGGCTACAGGAGCATTGCTTTGTTACTAAACAACTTATCATTGCCTATGCAAAAGGAATTATTATTTTATTTATTAAAATGATTAGCAAACTTAATAAAATTACGCTCAAATTAAAGACTGACGGGGGCCAACCGCAGCTTTGCAGGCAGATGGTCTTGACGTAATAGATCCTGGGTGGTTTCCCGCTTGAGTACCAGATTGGCTTCGCCCCCATGCACCAAAACCGCCGCTGGACGCGGGATCCGGTTATAGTTGGAGGCCATAGAGGCGTTATAGGCCCCCGTAGCAAATACCGCCAACAGATCCCCAGCTTGGGTGGGGGGTAACCGTAGATCTTTAAACAGTACATCGCCGGATTCACAATGTTTTCCGGCAACGGTAACCAGCTCGGTGGCTTCAACCTCTGCCTGATTCGCCAAGATCGCCGTGTACTTAGCCCCGTAGGTAATGGGCCGGGGGTTATCCGACATTCCGCCATCTACAGCAAGATACGTACGCATCCCTGGGATTATTTTTTGGCTGCCCACGGTATACAAAGTCACCCCCGCCGGGCCGACGATGGAGCGTCCTGGTTCACAGATCAATTTGGGATAGTCCAACCCCCGCGCTGCACAGGCTCGGGCCACCGCCCCTGCTACGGTTTCAACCCAAGTACTGATGGCGGGTGGATCATCCTGATCGGTATAGCAAATGCCTAAACCGCCCCCGACATTGAGTTCGCTAAAAAGTAATCCCTGGGCTAAGCCTTTGGCAAAAAGATCTACGAGAACCTCAGCCAAGTCTTGGTGAGGGGTTAATTCAAAGATCTGGGAGCCAATGTGGGCATGGAGCCCGATGGGGTTGAGTACGGGAGTTTGGGCTAAATAGGTAAATAGATCATCAATACTGGTGGGATCAAAGCCAAATTTACTGTCTAGATGCCCGGTTTGAATGTATTCATGGGTATGGCATTCAATGCCAGGGGTGATCCTCAGCAAAAAACTGGGGCGGGTATTGGTTTGACGGCCTAGTTCGGCTAAATGCTTGAGTTCGAGCCAATTGTCGACAATCAAAGTTACGCCCTGATCTAAGGCCAAGGTGAGTTCTTCAACCGACTTATTATTGCCATGAAAATAAATGTGATCCTTAGGAACCCCTGCTTGGATCGCCGTGGTCAGTTCTCCGGCTGAAACCACGTCGATCCCTAAGCCCTCTTGATGCATCAGGGCACATAGGGCGAGCATATTCCAAGCTTTGGAGGCATAGATGGCTAAACTTGGCCCTGGATAAACCCGCTTGAGCGTGGAGACATATTCTTGGCAACTGGCCCTAAGGGTGACTTCATCTAGTACATAGAGCGGGGTGCCCCATTGTTGGGCTAGGGTCACCGTATCGCAGCCGCCCACTTCCAAATGTCCTTGGTCGTTGACTTGGGCAGTCAGGGGCCGGATCTGTTGGTTGGGCGAAGGCATGATCATACTCAATACATTGATTTGCTAATTGTACCTCTGATATCAAGTTCGGATAGTTAGCTAGTCGCAGAGCAAGAATAACAGCCCTTGGGAGGTGGAAAGGGTTCCCCCTCCAAACCCGCCTCCCTCCTCGTCAATGGGGGCTAGGGGGCGCTTAGCAAAGATCTATGCATTCACTGATTTGATATGACTCTGGTTTAGGAGTGCAGGTGTGCCCTACATCAACAGCACTAGCGTGCCATAGCTTTGATCTAGTAGATTTTCCATAAGCAACTTTTACCAGTCGCGGCGGCGCGTCGAAGGACGGTCTACACGGGTTTCATACCATTGACAGTAGCGACCTGCGTCCAAAGGCAGTTCACAGGCCGTATCGATCAAATTTTGGGCCTCTTGCCTGGCCTGTTGCGGGGTAAGCTGCTGCTCTTGGATCAGGAGTTGGGCGAGGTACGCCCGCAATTCCTCAACGGATAGAAACCGTTCCTCCTGATCAGGCTCTAACACCACATAGGCGAGTTCTTCGCTCATGGAGCCTTGGGGGTAGGAACCATTTTGCGTAACACCACTACGCGACGTAGGGCCAACGGATTTTGAGGTTCAACGGCCAGGATCTTTTCGTAGCACTCTAGGGCCAAAGCG
Organism: Gloeobacteraceae cyanobacterium SOY_34_metabat_371; assembly: GCA_031398925.1. Lineage (GTDB taxonomy): Bacteria > Cyanobacteriota > Cyanobacteriia > Gloeobacterales > Anthocerotibacteraceae > JANNOF01. Next base: position 6,121 of record JANNOF010000024.1, read on the forward strand.
CTTTGAGATTTCTTTTCGTAGACATTACCCAAATTACTCAGCGCTGCCACATAGCCCTCCTTATGCTTAGTCGCTTCACGGTAGGATTTTAGGGCCAGTTCCAATTGCTTTTGCTGGTAGTAGGCAAAGCCCAAATTATTATGGGCTTCGGCATATTGGGGTTCGAGTTCTAAAGCTTTTTTAAATTGCTTGATCGCTTCTGCAAACAATTTTTTTTCGAGATAGGCGCAGCCCAATTCGTAATGTTCGAGGGCCGTACCATAACCCTTAGTGAGTTTAGGCTGTAACCGCGAGATCAAAGTTTCATAGCCCCGATTACGGATGACCTGTCCAAATACCTGCCAGGCGATCCAAGCTAAGATTGCCAAAAGTCCTAATAGATAAAACGTTGCAAAATTACCATTACTCATGGCTCACCTCGCGAACGGGCTGTGGTAGCACAGGCTTCACGCTCGGAGTAAGAGGCCGTAGGACAGGGGTTACCGACTGCGGACGCACGGGTTGCAGATTGGTGACCAGTGCACTCAATTGCGGATCTGTTCCAAAACAACAGTCGCGTTCCATAAACTAAGCCAGGTTGGATCTTTCTTATTTTGGCATTCTCTCTGGCATAAATGCCGAGGATTCCCTTAAAGACCTGGGTTCCCTAGGGTGTAGATCCGCTAAGAGACACTACTGTCAAAGATTTTGGCATCTTTTTTTGGCGCGGATGATGTTCCTAAGCCTTGAGCCGTTAACCCTCTGATAGAATGCTCAAAACCTTTGGGGAGCTGGTATATGCGGCGACGGATGATGGTGGGATTGCTGGCGGCAATGACGGTTACTCCCCTACAGGCCCAAACCCCAAGTAATGCTTTTCAGGACCTACTCAACCAAGCCTGGGAACGCGGGCTACGGGAGAACCCTACCTTTGCATCGCTTTTAGGCGATCTTCGGTATAACGACCGATGGCCCGATCTTTCGCTACAGTTTATTGAAAAACAGTTCCAGGACAATCGGGCGACCCTGGTGCAATTAGCCCAAATTGATCGCAGCCAACTTTCCGTTGGGGATCAACTCAATTACGACCTCTTTAAAGATGGATATGAGCGGGGTATCGAAGAACAGGACTATCGCTGGTATCTCCTTCCTGTTACCCAACGGGGCGGGATCCAAACAGAAGATGACATAGCCCGTCAATTAAGTTTTAAAACACTTAAGGATTACCAAGATTGGCTGAAACGATTAGAAACTTTTCCAGATTATATGGATCAAACCATAGCCCTGATGGAGGAAGGGATCAAACAAAAAATAGTCCATCCCAAGGTGATCATGCAGCGGATACCCGCTCAAATTGATAAACAAATAGTTGCTGACCCCGTAGAGAGTCCCTTTTATTATCCCTTCAAAAAATTTCCTGAAACCATCAGTGTTGCCGAACGTACCCGGTTAATCAATCAAGCCAAAAAACTAATCACGGATCAAGTTATCCCCAGTTACTATAAATTCAAAGCTTTTTTTACCCAACAGTATTTACCAGCCTGTTTTGATCAAATAGGCGTCTGGCAGATACCTAAGGGGGATCAATACTATCTTTTTGTGGCCCGTAAATTTACGACGACTACGCTCACCCCTAAAGAGATTCACGAACTTGGTCTAAGTGAAGTCAAGCGGATTCGCAGTGCGATGGATACCATTATTCAAAAAGTTGGCTTTAAAGGTACTTTTGCCGAATTCCTTACTTTTCTACGCACTGATCCTCAGTTCTATTATTCATCCTCGGCTGAATTGCTTGATGCCTACCGGGCTATGTCCAAACGGATTGATCCTAACCTCGTTAAAATATTTAAAAAATTACCCCGTGCCCCCTATGGGATCACGCCAATTCCTGAGGCCATTGCCCCAGATACCACCACTGCCTATTACAACGAGCCAGCGGCGGATGGATCGAGGGCAGGAACCTATTTTGTCAATCTCCATAAGCCAGAGACCCGCCCCAAGTATGAAATGATGGCCCTCTCTTTACACGAGGGGGTGCCCGGTCATCACCTCCAAATTGCCCTCGCCCAGGAGTTAGGTCAAATTCCTAATTTCCGTCGCTACGGCGGCTATACCGCCTTTATTGAGGGTTGGGGACTCTATGCGGAATCCCTAGGGGAAGATATGGATCTGTACGATGATCCGTATAGTAAGTTTGGGCAATTGACCTATGAAATGTGGCGCGCCGTACGCTTAGTTGTGGATACGGGTATTCATTACTATCGATGGGACCGCCAAAAAGCCATTGATTACTTTTTGGCGAATGCCGCCAAATCAGAACTTGATGTCATCAACGAAATTGATCGCTATATTTCTTGGCCCGGTCAAGCCCTTGCCTATAAAGTTGGTGAACTTAAAATCAAAGAACTCCGCGCCCGTGCCCAACAACATTTTGGCGAAAAATTTGATCTGCGCGCGTTTCATGACATCGTTCTTAGTTCCGGTGCCGTGCCCCTTAATATCCTAGAACGCATTGTAGATCAGTGGCTCCAACAAACGAAGTAACCTCCTAGCCCCGGATACCCGGTTCCACAGAACGCACATAAACCCCTAAGGTTTGCTCACATACCCGATTGGGTGAGGTGATAAAGCTTTGGATCCGGCCTTTGCATTCGGCTTGGCGCCGTAGAGAGGAGAAGCCTAGTAGCCCAGCTAAAACATTGGCGGCAGTTTCCGTCCCGGTAAACCCAGCCGCAAGTTCTTCTTTGAAGACCCCTGGATCCTGTACATAGCGCTCTAGATGGGGGCGTACCACAATCAGGTCATCCTCGCTCAAAAGACAAATTTCTCTTAAGAGAATATTAAAACTCACCTCACGGGGTTCCAATACTTGGGCTGGGGGCGCTTCGATTTCCGGTTCGAGCGGGTCAACGGGGACATCCAGTTGACTGAGCATTTGACGGGCATAGTTACGGATCTGGGGGCTTTGGCCCTCTTTAAGTACTCTTCGGAACATAAAAATTGCCCGGTTGGTCTCACCTTGAGCTACTAAGCTGGCTCCTAGCCATAATTTAGCCTCGACTTGGCTGGTATCTTCTTCGAGCAATTGTCCTAAAACTTGGATTGCCCGCTCAAAATCTCCTGCATGATAGGCATTCATGCCTGTCTCCAGTCGGTCGGTCATGGTAAGGTTCCTGCTTTATTTATATTGTCCCCACTCTAGGGTCAGTTTTTAGAGAAGCAATGTAAAGTTTCAAGGATCCTGCCGCACAATCATCGCCTGACTATCCATGGCCCAACGCACTAAAGCGGTACGGTTAGGCATATCGGTTTTGCGGAGCATATTGCGAATATGACTTTCAACCGTGCGCGTACTTATATACATCGTTTGGGCGATCTCTTTATTGAGCATGCCCATAGCCACATGGGCAAGTACTGCTCGTTCGGTAGCAGTGAGTAGATCCCGCTCAGGAGTAAGCAGCTTTTCGGGCCTACTGCTAAACAACAAGGCCACCAAAACGATTAACTCTTGGGGTTCAAAGGGTTTCATCAAATAAATATCAACCCCTAAACGTAAGGATTTGATCCGGCGTTCGCTGGTTTCCCGTTTATCCGAAAGTAGAACCACCGGAAGTTGTTGAAATTCAACACTTTGACGGAGGGTAAAAATCAATTCAAATCCTTCTAGCCCTAGGGAAATATCGATGATCATCAACTCGGGCGTATGTTTTTGAGCCAAGATCAGGCCCATACTACTGTCAGCGGTGGCAATAATATCATATCCTGCCTGTCTAAAGGCTTCACTAATGGGGAGTACCGCCCCACTATCGTTAGATATCAAGAGTATTTTTCGGCGTTTTGCGACCACGGGGTTTTTGCTGCAACTTATTACCAATACTATAGACAGCTTTCGGACTAACTTGGTATCCAGGAAACAGATGGGCCGGGGGTAGTCCATTTAGAGAAGTAGTCTGCTCAGGTCCATAATGTAAAGGCTTGCCTTGGGTCTGTACAAATAAAGTCAACATTCCACTTCCGATCAGCCCAAACATTAATAGATCTGCCATGACGGTCTCCGTGATTCATTGATCCCAGTTTCATCGCCACCTGAGGAAGTCAAAGGGTAGCTCGTGGGGAAATGAAAGGGTAATGAACGGCTTAAGATGAGAGCGTTACTGGGGGCGGTATGTTTCTTTTTTTAAGTAAGACCTTGCCTGTCTTGATCTATCCCTTGGGTGTGACTTTGATCTTGCTGGGGTTGAGTGTGTTTAAGCCCCGTGCTTACCGCAAATTTGTTTTGACTGCCCTTGCTATACTTTGGGCTTTTAGTACAGGCATCGTGTCCCAAGCCCTAGTTGCGTCCCTTGAAAACCAATATCCAGCGCTAATAGCCCCTACGCCCGCCAGTGCCATTGTGGTTTTAGGCGGCTACCTGCGTAGCCCTGGGGGCCAACACCCCAAGGCCGAGTTCTCCGAGTCAAGCGACCGTTTGATCAAAGCATTACGGCTTTATCGGGCTAAACAAGCGCCCGTGATCCTACTAACGGGGGGTAATATTGCTTTTTATGGTGCCGTCCATCAATCAGAGGCCCAGGCCGCCCGTGATCTATTGCTGGAGTTTGGTCTGCCCGCCAGCGCCTTACTTATGGAGGATCAGTCGTTAAATACCTACGAAAATGCGCTGTTCAGCAAACAGATCCTGCAACCTAAAGCAATCTCGCAAATTTTGCTGGTCACTTCGGCAATCCATATGCCCCGTAGCGTAGCGATTTTTCAAAAATTAGGATTTACGGTGATCGCCGCACCTACGGATTACCTCACGGGTTGGGGGTCAGGCGAATTCTTCTTCCAGTTGTTACCCAGTCCAGAAGGTTTAATGCTTTCGACCCAGGCCCTCAAAGAATGGTTAGGCCTTGGGGTCTACCGCATTAAAGGCTGGGCGTAGTCGTTATTCCACCACTTGAATTTGGCCTTGCATACTGGGGTGGATCGCGCAGAAGTATCCGTAGTTCCCTACTTTTTCAAAGGTTATGGTTTTCGGTGCGTCTTTGAGTAACCGCCCCGTACTTACAAAGGGGGTCTTTTGATCGGCACTGGCGGTATGGGGGGTTGTATCTTGGTTGGTAAACGTTACGGACCCGCCTTTTTTGATCACTACAGTGGCGGGTTTAAACTGAAAACCTTGGATCATTACTGCGGCACTAAGGACTGGTGGCGTAGTATTTTCTGGTTGGGCCATCGTCGATCCAGTGAGAAAAATCCCTGTCAGGATTAGACTGGTTAGCATTAGATTCATGGTCTGCTTGATCCCTAGAGTTAACTGCTAAAGCCCCCTGCTGGGGGCCATAGCCAGGATATTAAATCGTGGAGAGGATTACCGAGATCTAGACTTTTAAGATCCAGTCTTTGCGGGTTTGGGCATTGATAAAAGCAGTCGGAACATATTCTAACGAGGGCATCAAGGTCTTAAAGACCGCCCGGATCGCCGTGGCATGGGCTGCTTCATTGGGGGCAATGGTACCAGCGGCCGAAAGCAATGCTGGGGTTTTGAGTTGGCTAAAGGCATCGCCATAGGCCAAAACCGCATCGACTTCGAGGGCTAGGGCTAGCTTGGCGATGTTGGCATCGGAGTCCAGATTGCCTTCCCCGGCTTGGAGATAGGTCGAAAGATCATATTGATCCTTTGCCATAGCAGGCATCTTACCTAAGCTTTTGACGGCGGCGGCCAGGGCATCGCGGTGTGCCTTATGATCCGCTTGGTTACGCAGCGCTAGGGCCAAAACAGTTTTGCCCACGGGGGAACTGCTGAGCTTACCCGCCGCTACGCCATAGGCCCAGATCGCTTGATGTTCAAGGTCTAGGGCTGCATTCAAAATCGCCACATCCCCTTCCATTTGGGCACTAGCGGGTAAGGTTGCCAATACGGCACCAGCAGTTATCCCCGTCCAGATTGCGCGACGTGAAAGTTTTTGATCCATGACTACTTGACTCCTAGTGTTTTGAGGTTTCTGTGCCTCTGTTTTTTATACGCTTAGCTCTAAAAGACAGATCACAAAACCTTAACAACCCGGATTTGATCAGCACTATGCAGGGCTTTAGCTCGGGCTAGGTCAGTATCTTCATCCCGTGCTAACGTTACCCCCAAGCGTCTGCCAGGACGGGCATTGGGTTTTCCAAAGAGGCGTAGATCCGTATCAGGTTGGGCTAAGGCTTCGGCTACGCCTTCAAAAGCGATGGCACTAATAGCCTCTGGAGCCAGGATCACGGCACTAGCACTCGGCCCATAAAGCTGGATCCTGGGGATGGGTAATCCTAAAACCGCCCGTAGATGAAGTTCAAACTCATTTAAATTTTGAGAGATCAAGGTAACCATTCCGGTGTCATGGGGCCGGGGCGAAAGTTCGGAGAAGATCACTTCGGTGGCCGTAATAAAAAACTCTACGCCAAAAAGCCCCGCGCCCCCTAGGGCATCCGTGACGCGGCGGGCCATCTTTTGGGCCTGAGCCAGCAATTCGGGCTTGAGGTGCGCAGGTTGCCAAGATTCCCGATAATCTCCCTGCTCTTGACGATGACCGATGGGCGCACAAAATAACGTTTCCCCTTGCCATTGCCGGATCGTCAAGAGGGTAATTTCTAATTCAAACGGGATAAATTCTTCAATGATCACTTTTTGACTATCGCCCCGTGAGCCAGCCATGGCATAGGCCCAAGCAGCGGGAAGCTGGGCGGCGGCTGAAACCGTAGATTGCCCCTTACCCGATGACGACATAACGGGCTTGATCACCTGGGGAAAACCAATGCCTTCAGAGGCCATGCACAATTCCTCTAGGGTATGGGCATAGGCATAGCGGGCTGTCCTAATCCCTAAGGTTTGGGCCGCCAGTTCTCGGATCCGGTCCCGATTCATCGTAAAGTCGGTGGCCCTAGCCGTGGGAATAACGGTGATACCCCTAGCTTCAAATTCCAAAAGTTTCTCCGTGCGGATCGCTTCGATCTCAGGAATGATGTAATCCGGCTGGTACTGATTTACGACCCGTTCGAGGTCTTCTGGGTTGAGCATATCGATGACTTCACTATGATCCGCCACCTGCATCGCTGGGGCATGGGCATAGCGGTCTACGGCAATTACCCGATTGCCCAAGCGTTGCGCTGCGATTACAAATTCTTTACCTAGCTCCCCTGAGCCTAAAAGTAATAAGGTACGCGGCAAGATCATGGCAGGTCTCTAGGATCAGGATCTTAAGTTTAGAGTCCGGGGTTGTTCCGGGGAAGCTCCCTAGGGCGTTCTGAGCCAACTGCTCCAGGATCAGGACTGTTTTTTTGATAGTTGGCCTTGAGGTCTTCCAGGGCCATGATCAACAGATCTTGAAGTTGGGGAATCGTCTGGGCGACCTTGAGTTCATGGGCCAATTTAGTACTGAGTTTACGGGTCAGTGCTAGCGTCAAAGCCTGGGTCTTAGTATCTTGTACCAACTGGGTTTTAGAGCGTTGCAAACTCTGGAGGATCACCCCATAAAGGCTATGGATGAATTGCTCCACTGCTTGATCGGCAACATTGCCCAATAGGGGGCGTAGGGTCCGGTAGCCCGGATTATCTTGGAGGGCAACGCTCACAAAATGTTTAACCAGTGCCGTAACTTCAGGTTCTATTTCCGGTAGAATTTGCTGACTAAAAGCCGTTCCTTGGCGATTGATAAATAACTGCCATTCTCCTTCCCGTTGGGTATTGGGGACACTTTCTAAAATGAGTTTGGTATAGTCGGTACTACGGATTTGGAATTCTAAGGTATCAATTATCCGGATCACCACTTGATCAGCTACCTGATCCGCTAACCAAAGTATAGAGCGGTCAACATAGAAATCTACAAAGGTACTAAAAAAAGATCCCAACTGATCAGAACGCACTGTATAAGGAATAAAACGTAAAAGGCGGAGCCAGCCCCAATGAACCGTAGGGATCAGCCAAATAAAGTCATACCAGCGACTACTCAACGCCTGGAAAAAAGTCATTTGGCTAACACGGACGAGATAGAGCGCCCGCGTTAAAAGCTCTAAAGCAAAGAAACCTTGAAAATACAGATCAATTTGCCAAAAGCGGTCTATGAAGGCCCCATCTTCACCGTATTTACGAAAATAATTGGCTTCGATCAAGGGCCTAAGTTCTTTTTCATAATAACGAAAACTATCTGGCGTTAGGTATTGCGAACTCCAAAACAGTTGAAAACTTTGGGTTGCACTCGTATTTTTCATGCGACGGCGGATTTTATTTTTAAGCTGTTCTAGCGTGCCTGTCTTATCAACCCGCGCATAGGGGTCATTGTCAATGATATATTTACTTTGATCCCGCAGACTCATCAAAAGTTCTGGAATTGCCGGATCCTTAGGATCTTGGCGATAACGACTACTTAGAACCTCTACGGTTTCTAAATATTTTTCATTATAAAAATTTGGCTCAGTACCTTTGTAAGGGTCATAAAAAGTAACTACCCAACGTAGATCTACATAGGTTTTATTGAGATAAATATCGCGCATGGGGA